>CAYPBV010000202.1:0-4793 GCA_964409025.1 uncultured Chitinophagaceae bacterium
GCCAAAGCCCGCACGCCACAAGAGGTGCTGATTTTTTTGCTGAAGAGATACCGGCATAGCTATTTATTTCAAGAGTTCAGACTTTTGATGGAAGTCGAAGTTTAACGGTAAACGAAATAAATGTGAAAATTAGTTTGCCGTTAAATTTATTTTATCAAATCTTAACCCATCTCTACCTTTATAACATGGGAATAAAGCCATATAAATACATCAGCCCGTTTATTATCCTGATTGCTGCTTTTTTTGCGTTTCAGAATACCGGCATCCTCACATTTCTGCCCGTTATTTATGCATTTGTAATTATTCCGTTGTTTGAATTGTTTATAAAAGCGGATACAACCAACCTTACCGCTGCTGAAGAAGAAGTAGCCAAAGCGGATAAGACATATGATTACATTCTCTATGCCATTGTACCCCTGCAATATGCATTGCTGGTGTTGTTTTTATTTTCCTTGCAGCAGCCGGATCTAACGTGGGTGGATATTACAGGAAGAATTATGACGATGGGATTGCTTTGTGGCGTGTTTGGTATTAATGTGGCGCATGAGCTGGGGCACCGCAATAATAAAGGAGAGCAATTTTTAGCAAAAGCATTATTACTTACATCGCAATACATTCATTTTTTTATTGAGCATAATAAAGGACATCATAAAAACGTAGCTACACATGAGGACCCAAGCAGTGCACGTTTCAATGAAAGTGTATTTGCATTTTATCCCCGCACCATCATCTGCAGTTATGTAAGTGCCTGGCATATTGCCAATGATGAAATGAAAAAGAAAAACAAAAGCTTTTGGCAAAATGAAATGCTGCAGGCACAGGTCATTCAATTATCATTTGTGCTTGCTGTTTATTTTTTATTTGGCTGGAAAGTAATGCTGTTTTATATAGCCGCTGCTTTTATAGGCATCTTACTGCTTGAGTGTGTAAATTATATTGAGCATTACGGATTGAGCAGAAACAAAAAAGAAAGCGGTTTGTATGAGCGTGCTATGCCCCATCATAGCTGGAACAGTAATCACATCATTGGCCGCTTAATGTTGTTTGAACTGAGCCGCCACAGCGATCATCATTATATGGCCAGTCGTAAATATCAAATATTACGTCATCACAATGATAGCCCGCAAATGCCCACAGGTTACCCCGGTATGATGATATTAGCACATATTCCCCCACTTTGGTTTTGGGTAATGCATCGAAAAATCAATCAACAAAAAAAGAGTTTTGATAATCAATCGACTATTGCAATCAGTTGATTTTTTGCAACTCCGTTTCGAAAATAAAAAAATGACTTCCTTTCACCTCATTGAAAAAGTGAAATAAATTCACCAGTCAGTTTTTTTAAACCTAAACCAATTTTATTCAACATGAGAAAACTTTCACTGATTGCCCTATGCGGTATTTTTCTGTTTGCCGCCTGTAACAAATCAAAAACTAATGAACAGCAAGAAACAGCTTTAACCGAAGAAACTCCGATTGCAGGTGCAAAATATTGTGCCGCTTATGATGTGTTACAGGAGAATCTAAAAAAAGATCCGGGCTTGCAGGCAAGAATGGATGCTATTGAAGAATTTACTGCACGTTATGAAGCAAATCCTGCTGCTTTTCGTGTACTTACCAATGGTGACTTGGAAGTGCCTGTAGTTGTAAATGTACTTTACAGTAACAGTGCACAAAACATCAGTGATGCACAAATTGCATCGCAAATTGCTGTATTAAATGCAGATTTTGGAGGAACGAATTCTGACCTGAACCTCACAAGTACATATAACAATGTTAAATTCACAAGTACAAGTACATTACCTAAAATAAGATTTGTACTCGTTAATACAGTTCGTAAAGCTACAACTACAACTGCGTGGGGCACTAACGATGCAATGAAGCGTGCTTCATCAGGCGGTATTGATGCCACATCACCTACAACCACATTAAACATTTGGGTTTGTAATTTAAGCGGTGGCATTTTAGGCTATGCACAATTCCCCGGAGGTACTGCTGCAACTGATGGTGTAGTATGTGATGATAATGCATTTGGCACCACCGGTACTGCTGCTGCTCCTTTCAATAAAGGCCGCACCGGTACACATGAAGTAGGTCATTATTTTAATCTCCGCCATATTTGGGGTGATAAAAGATGTGGCAGTGATGGCGTAGGCGATACACCTGCACATACAGGTGCCAACTATGGTTGCCCTGCTGCCGGTATAAGAAGTTCATGCAGTGGCAGACCTGTAATGATGACTATGAATTACATGGATTATACGGATGATGCGTGTATGTATATGTTTAGCGTAGGACAGGCACAACGTATGAATGCTACATGGGCTTTAGGTGGACCCAGAGCAAGTTTGAGATAATTGTTTTTTTGATAATCAACATGAGAAAATAAAAATCCCGCCTTGTGGCGGGATTTTTTCATGCTGTATTGCGGACATTTCAGTTCAACACATCAAAACCGGTATAAGGTTGTAACACTTCAGGTATTACAATGCCGTTTTCTGTTTGATAGTTTTCAAGAATAGATGCAAGTATCCTCGGCAATGCCAATGAACTTCCGTTGAGTGAATGTATCAACTGTGATTTTCCTTTTTCATCTTTATAGCGAATCTTCATTCTGTTCGTCTGAAAATTTTCAAAATTGCTCACGCTGCTGCACTCCAGCCATTTCTTTTGTGCAGCACTCCACACTTCAAAATCATAAGTGAGGGCAGAAGCAAAACTCATATCACCACCGCACAGGCGAAGAATACGGTATTTCAAACCCAATGATTGCACCAACTTTTCTACATGGGCCACCATTTCATCCAACACCTCATAACTTTTATCAGGATGTACGAGTTGCACAATTTCTATTTTATCAAACTGGTGCACCCGATTCAACCCACGTACATCAGCACCAAAACTTCCTGCCTCTCTTCTAAAGCAGGGTGTGTAAGCTGTCATCTTAATCGGTAAATCTGCTTCCTTTAAAATTTCATCACGATAAATATTCGTTACAGGCACTTCTGCTGTAGGAATCATATAAAAATTATCTGCCGGCATGTAATACATCTGTCCTTCCTTATCAGGCAACTGACCGGTACCGTAAGCAGTTGCTTCGTTTACCATATAAGGAGGAATAAACTCAGTGTAACCTGCAGCCGTATTGTAATCCAAAAAATATTGGATGAGTGCACGCTGCAGCTTGGCACCTTTGCCTTTATATACAGGAAAACCACTGCCTGTGATTTTTACACCCAGTTCAAAATTGATGATGTCATATTTTTTAATCAACTCCCAATGCGGTTGGGCGTTGGCAGGCAGATGCGGTTCATCTCCGCTTTCCTTTACATTCAGATTATCTTCCGGCAATTTACCGATTGGTACTAATGATGAGGGAAGATTGGGCAGTTTGATGAGTGTATCATGCAATTGTTTTTCAACTGCAATTAATTGTTCATTGATAGGTTGCAGTTTACATTTCAACTCAGCCACTTCTGTTTTCTTTGCTTCAGCAGCATCTTTCTCGCCCTTACCCATCAACATACCAATCTCTTTGGATGCTTTGTTAACCAACGATTGTGTTTCATCATATTGAAAAGTGAGTTGCTTACGCTGATCATCCAGTGCAATGACTTCATCCACTAAATTGAGTTCAGCAAAATGCTTAACACTTAACCGTTCTTTTACCAGTTCTGTATTCTGTCTTAAATAAGCTACCTGAAGCATGTGGGAATTTTGCGGCAAAGATAAATAGATTGAACTGATGGCGTGGTAGTAAAGAACTAAAAACCCGATCCGTATTTTGCAGCCAGCTCACTTCGGGAATGTACATTGAGTTTACGGTAAATATTTTTTATATGCGTATTGAGCGTTTCTACTGAAATATGAATGGCTGAAGCCAGTTCTTTATAACTGTTACCACGAACGAGCAATTGTAAGATCGCTTTTTCTTTTTGGGTGAGATTGGATTCTTCCAGTTCACTCATAGTGCGGTTTTTCTTTTGAAAAAAGTCCAGCATTTTAGTAGCAATCATTCCATTCATAGGCGATTCACCATTTACAACGCCAAGGATAGCGTCAATAATTTTTTGTGGCGAATCTTTTTTAAGCAGATAACCGTTTGCCCCTGCTTTGATGGCTCCGAAAATTTTTTCATCATCTTCAAAAACAGTAAGCATAATAATCTTAAGCTCGGGCCATGTTTTTTTGAGCTGCCATACCGCTTCAATCCCATTCATGCCAGGCATATCGATATCCATTAATACCACATCAGGAAGCTCAGCCATAAACAAACCAATCATTGATTCACAATCTGCCAGACGATGCACCAAATGCAAGCGCTCATTCAATTGCAGAATGATAGAAACGGCAGTGCGGTACTGTGGATTGTCATCAATAATAGCCACTTTAATCATAATTGCAAATCTACTATTTAGGCGTTCGCTTTTTTATCCCAAGTTTTTGGGATGCGGAAAGGTATAGGCACCATGAGTTTAACCGCAGTGCCGTGTGATGAAGTACTAATTTCTAAGGTTCCGCTCATCTCCCCGGCCCTGCGTTTCATGTTTTTGATGCCATTGCCGTTACCCTGAATCAATGATACTAATCCTACACCGTTATCAGTAACTTTCATAATAAGTTTTCCCTGCTGCAGTAGAAACTGCAATGTGCAATTGGAAGCCTGTGCATATTTCAAACAATTATTCAATGCTTCTTTTGCTATGAGGTATATATTCTGTCGTATTTCACCGGGAATCACCATTTGGTCATTCACGCCCATTATGTCCATGTGTAACTGTATAGCATTAGCA
>CAYPBV010000203.1:0-4717 GCA_964409025.1 uncultured Chitinophagaceae bacterium
GTACTGCTAAATCCAATGGCTGTTCAATTGCCTGGGGTTCTACACCCAGCTTGCGAAGAATATTTATCATCTGGTACGCATCACCTGCATTACGACTAAACCTGTCCCATTTAGAAAATAAAACAAAATCAACTACATTTTTCTTCTTCTTTAAGTCAAACAACAAACCATTCCACTTAGGACGGTTAAACGTCTTTGCAGAATGGTCTTCAAAAATTACCTGCCTAACTTTTATCTGGTTGTTTTCGCAATACTTCCTTAAACGTTCCTCCTGGTCCCGTTGTGAGTAACCTTTATCGGCCTGCTCATCTGTACTCACCCGGATGTATAAATCTGCTGTCATGTGCCTCTGTTTTGCGTTAATGATAACTTAGCAAATTTAAACATAAAGTCGAGTATCAGGACAGCCTGCTCCAATGAGATATGCACATTATGCCTCTTTAAAATTTCAATTACCTGTTCCGGTTTCACACTTGCCATATCACACCTCCTCTTATTGAAATTTGGTTTATTATTATGTTTTCATTTCTATATTTTTCAAGTGAATTACACTTGCTTCAAACTGATTGGAACAAGGTTCATAAATTATATAACCATATTCCTGTAGCTGATTTATACATTTGTTATAGGTCTGCCGGGCATTTATTTTGGCGGTCTTCATAATTAAAGCTCTCTCGATTTTCACTGGATTATTTCCACCAGTAATATTCCATTGCTGCAGTAGCGCCATGTAAATGCTGATATGCGAAGCGCCGATACGGGTATCGGAGGCTATAGCAGAATAAAAGCCTGTTAGTGGTGGAAAGATGTCCATACTGTTTAATCCTGGTTAACTCTGTTTCGTTTTCCTCTGCCGGCAATTCGCTTTTTTTTCAGTAGTCCGCTACTTGAGGTACCATTAGATTCTTCTGGAATTGATTCATCACCACTATCAGATTGCTTTTTTTTAAGCTGCAACTGTTTTTCCATGTATTTGTTTTGCAGAAAGCGGTAGGCCTCATCTGTTGTTATACCACTACCATCTTCAGAAATATAGAACCGCTGGTTAACATCTGCTTTATTCTTAACAAGTGGGATTGAGCCAACTATTTCCTGATGCAACGTACCTGCCCAAAACTTTTGTTTCAATGTAGATGCAATAACTTTTCCCGGTTCTGATTTTTCAAGTATGGAAAGGCTTTCAATTATACCTGAAATTCTCGATTCTGTTTCCCAGGTTGATTTGTCTTCGGAGTTCCATGACTTTTTATCATCAAGGCTGAATGCTTTTTTCCAGTCAATAGCCGCCATCTGTTTTTCTAATTCTGCAGGGTTTACGCCATCAACAGGCAAGGCTAAACCGCCATTTGCTTTTTGCAGCGTTACATCATAGTATTGCAGACGATAGTTATCAGTTTTTTGTAACAGTTCAAAATACAAACTGAAAAGCATTGTATCTTTTTCTTTAATCACTCTCTGAAGCAGATAAAAATTAGCAGGTTTAAAACAGATTCGTTTTAACAGTAAGCTACCTGCATCGTGAAAGCCAAGCACCTCTAACTGCTTACTCAGCTCCGATATATTCTGGATATTCATTGCGCAACATTTGATAATTATTAAAATGGTTTAGGGATGCACTATGACACCCCCAAACCTTTGCCTTTACTTTCCCTTTTTTTAGGCAGCAGGCTCTGTCCATTCTTTTTCTCCAGCTTTTCCTTTTCAGCCTTCGGCTCCTGTTTCAACTCTTTTTTTTTATCATTTTCCTGGCCTGCCTTTACTTCTTTGCTGCCTTTATCTATTCCAGATTTGTATTGCTCCAGTGATTCTTTGGCCACCATCTTCATGTTTGAATCGTACATCGTAACTTTTTTATACTGAGGGTCAGCTTCCATAAACATCTTGTGGCTGCTACCGTCTTTTTCAATAGTTACTGATTGTACATTTCCTTTTTCCAATGATTGCATCAGTGCCTTTGATTTTTCAGGGTCGTTCAATTCCACCACTGAAAATTTTTCAACCGCCGCTTTCAAATCATAGCCATAGTTTTCATGGAACTGCTTTACTTCAAAATTGTTGTTCTTGTCTTTGTTTTCAAAGTCAAGCTGTATCCAGGCTTTATATGGCTGGCCTTCTTTGGTGGTAAGGTCTTTGTGAACGGCACGGCCATCCAGCAAGTTGTAGGCTTCTTTTGCTGTTACACCTTTCCCTTTGTTCAGGTAAAAAGTTTGCTCATTTTTCTCGCCATTGCTTTTTTCTAATGAAGCATTGTAGTTGTTGAAAAAGTACATGTCCGTAGAATCAGACTTTCGGAAATTGAGTGTGGCCTCAAATGGTTTCTTGTTGATTTCGGCTTTGAAGTGCAATTGAAATTCTCCTTTGCCTTCACCCATGTTTCTTTCCAACTCTGCTTTAAGTGTTTCACCAAAGCCCATGTATTTGATGTTATCCGTCAAATACTGAAGATTTTCATTGTTCATAAAATTTGTTTTTAATTGTTTATCGAATAATGATAATTGCTGTGATTCAAAATGGTCAATCAGTGCATCGGTAAATGCGTTGCCATCTTTATTATATAATCCATTTGCATCAGGGTCCAGATTTAATTGACGACTTAATTTTTCACCATAGGGTATTTGTGCAAGTACATCCCGAATTGAATTAATGCGAAGAACAGCATAGTTATCTCTGTCGCTGATACTATTCTCTGCAAAATCATCCGCTTCATTTTTAGTTTTAAAAAAGTAAACATCGCTTTTGTCTATAAAGTATAAACTGTTATTGTACACCATATAATTCTCACCTTTTAACAGGGCAATATTCACCAGGTCAAGCACCTCATCAGCTATGGGATGTTCATTGTTCATTCGTTTAGTTTCTTTAAGCCATTTATATGCTTCTTTTGCGTGTATTAGCCCGCCGGCTGCAGCATCCACTTTAAGTAATGATTCGTGTTTTGCTTTTAACTGGTTCCCATACTTTAGGTACTTTGCATATTCACTTTCAGGCCAATACTTAACCATCAAAAGAGACGCTAAATTCTTTCCAGTTTCTCCGGCATTAAATACCTTCATCAAGTCAGCCTCTAAATTTTTCAGAAATGAAGAATCTTTTTTTTTGACTATTCCAGAATAATTATTGTATATTTTTTCAGCTCTTGCAAATCTTCGTTCCAATTCTTCAATGCCAATCCCCGATATAGTGGCTTTCTGCAAGGCAATAGATGTTATAACCAAATTATAACCCTTAAATTTCCATTCATCATTATTCTTTCCAAAATCGAGTGTGTACATCAACTGGTCATTCCTCCCCTTTATAAACATATATGCTTCAAACTTCTCATTGCCAGCCTTAACATAGTCTTCTACCTGATTAATGGTGCTTGAAAAACCAAGTCTATGTAATTGCCTCTTCAAGGCTTTAAGATTCTGTTGCGACATTGTATCATTTTAAATCCGGCAATACAATAGCTTTCATTATATCTTTATTGCGAACCTTTAACAAAAAATGCCTGCCGCCATTCTTCTCCATCATTTGAATAGCTAAATACTTTTTATCAGGAATAGTAAACTTTTCAAGTGCCGCCACAAATACAGTACTGTTGCTCCCTTTGACTTTGTTATAATTTCCAGTAATGTGCAGGGGCTTTTGTTCAGACTCCTGAACTGCAGTTCTTTTGCTTCTTTTCTTGTCCTTAATAGAAAAGCGAAGAAGGTCCACATCATAATCAACAGTTCCATCATTGTTGATATATACCTGAAAATAAATTGTATTGTCTTTGATGTATATACCTTTTACACTTGCCTTCATGTTGTATTTTTTGTCCTCTAATTTTTTTAGGGTTCGTTCATTATCCATAATCATATTGGCATAAGAACTGATAGTAGCTGTCCTGTTTACCGGCAGATAAAGTACCCATACGGTAGGTTTACTATCATAATTAACTGTAAAAGCATAAACACTGCCATCATCCGTTACCACACTAAGATTTGTTTCTGTAAAATCTTTTAGTGCTGCTTTTACTAATAATATTTCAGGTGCTTCTTTTACCTGCTGCGCCAGTACAGAACTTGTACCCCTGTCAACATGCTTAATGGCGAAAGGAAATACAAGGCTTGTTGTTTTGTCAGTTGTAATATTCAACTTTGTTTGTGCATGACTAAACATTACTATAAGGCACCCACAAATCATACTCACTATTTTTTTCATTGCTTTACTATTTTATGTTCACTAATCGGTTTCAGTATTTTTATCTTTCAGCAGAACTTTATATCCTTCTTTAATCATCACTTTAACCTGTTTCACTTTACGGGTTAGTAATTGTTTTGCCGTATTAATGCCTGCTGCTGCGGCCTGAGCTTTTAACGAGGGGTCAAGTGTGGTAAGCTCCATTAACTGTAAACTGTTATCAGCGGAGTTCTTCGCTACATCCCGGCTGATGGAACCAGGAATGTAAATGCCAGGTAAACCATCCAAATCGTAGAGTTCCATTTTAACAGGGAATAGTTGATTTTTGTAACGGATGGAGTTTATTTCTGCTTCGAGCCGCTCATTGTTTAATGATGCAATTCCGTTAACAGGTGTTCCTTTCGGGATGAGAACACCATTTATAAAAACATCAGTAGAAAGCCGTAATTGAATAACAGCGCCGTTTACTAATGACTGATTACTGTGCACCACAGCTTCAATTGCAAATCCCTCATTAGTTTCTTCACTCTCTTTTGTTACTCCGTAGAAT
>CAYPBV010000204.1:0-4687 GCA_964409025.1 uncultured Chitinophagaceae bacterium
ACGCTGAAAGCATCTAAGCGTGAAACCTTCCACAAGATGAGTTTACTTTTAAGGGCCGTTAAAGACGATAACGTTGATAGGCTACAGATGTAAAACTGGTAACAGTAAAGTCGAGTAGTACTAATTGCCCGTAAGCTTTAATTTTTTTTATTGCCTTTCTTCTTTTACAACTTTTCCCAATATGATCTTATTTAGGCTGTGAATAGCAGTTAAGATTTTATGGTGGTTTTGCCGAAGGTGTTCACCTCTTCCCATACCGAACAGAGAAGTTAAGCCCTTCATGGCCGATGGTACTGCACAACAATGCGGGAGAGTAGGTAGCTGCCATATTTATTAAGCCCTGACATTTATGTCGGGGTTTTTTTTTGCTTGTAAGTGAGCTTTTGTATCAAATAGAATGATATAATTTCTAATTAGGTAGTGTTATAGTGCAGGTATAAGAGAGGTCACGCATTACACGAATTCTACGTATTATCAAAGTGTAATAATTTGTAAATATTTTATAATGAAATTGAAGTGCATTGTCTTTTGTTATTATTAACGAAGGTTGTTAAGTAGATTAAAGAAAAGAATCTTATGTCAATGGAAGCACTGTTGCCAGGCGCAATAGGGATAGAAGCGGAAAGCCCTCAATGAGGCCGTATGTTAGTTGTTAAGCTTTTATGAGGTTGAATGTTTGCTAATAGATTGGACAATTATTAAAAGATAAGCGGCTGAATGAGGACTTGAAGCGGATAGCCCGGGCCGCAGGCATTGCCATCATCCTATTTTTATCGAATTAACTGCACAGTTCCCTTTTTTATTATTGTTTTGCCTGTAAAATCAGTACCACGCACCATCCATACAAATGTATCGGGTGCTTGCGGTATCCCATTATAAGTACCATCCCAACCTTTTTGTAAAGTGTTTGTGCTGAATAACATGGTTCCCCAACGATTAAAAACTCTGAAGTAATCCAATTTTGTGATGCCAACTGCAATTGGAGTGAGTACATCATTCAAATTATTTCCATCGGGTGTAAATGCAGTGGGCACAAATATTTCAGGTGCTGTTTTAAAGATGCGAATATTGATGGTATCGAATGCAAAACATCCTTCAGGTGTTGTTGCCTTCATAATGTATGAAAAACGCTCAACTGAAGAATTAAATACAGCAATGGGGTTTACAATTGAAGTGTTATTCAGAAATGCAGGTGGCGACCATTGATAGAAAGTGGCGCCTCTGCCATTTAATTGTAATGGTTGACCTACAACTACAGATGTATCATTTCCTGCAAACGCCGGAACTGGAGGAATTACAATAACACGTACTGTATCAAATACAGGTTTAGGGCAGCCCAATGTATCCGTTCCTCTTAATATAAAATTTGTAGTAGTAAATGGAAAAGCACGAGTGGTGGTTGAAGTAAGATTGGTAACAAATCTGGCCGGTGCCCATAACCAGCTGCTTGCATTTCCTGTACCCATGAGGGAGGCAGTATCTTTAAAACAAATTGAGGTATCATTGCCTGCGTTTACAAGCGGATAAGGAATTGTTTTTACCGTTACAGTTGTACTTTTATTACATTTTCCTATTGATGACAAAACTGTGAATGTAGTAGAAGGTGCAAGAGGTCTTGCTACAGCATTTTTAATTTTAGGATCCACAAATAATGAAGGCGGACTCCAACTGTAATACAATCCATCACTATCAGGCCTTAAGGTTACAGGATCACCACGGCAGATTGTAGTATCCTTCATTGGTGCAATAGTAACCCTGTCTTTTACATCAACTATAACAGAATCCGTATTAAAGCAACCCGGTGCCAGAGTTAAAGTAACGTAATAAGTAGTTTTTATATCCGGACTAACTAAGGGGTTTGATACAACAAGATTATTGATATTGTAATTGGGTGACCATTGAAAAGTTCCTGTGCCCACAGCATTTAACTGCAATGTATCAATGTTACAGATAAGTGTATCGTTTGTAAGTTGTATTGGTGGTTTATCGCTTATGGTTAATGCATTAGAAATGGTATCAATACAACCTTTATTACTGCCAACAATCAGTTTTACAGTATAGTTTCCATTTTGTGTATATGTGTAAGAAGGGTTTTTGAGAATTGATGTGTCTGAAAAAATTCCATTAACACCAAAATCCCAGAACCACTTACTTGGTAAGCCATAATTAGAAGTAGTAGCATCTCTGAAATTGATGGGTACATTTTTACAACCATTATAAAAATCAAATTGAGGAAAGAAACCGGGGTATACATAAATGTCAGAAAAGGAAGTGTCTGTACAAACTTCTCCACGATTTACGATTAGCCTTACTTTGTAAACTCCAGTATCAGCATAAGTAAATGTGGGTGTTGCATTGTTAGATGTATCGCTTAAAATATTGTTTACTCCAAAATCCCAACTCCAGCTTTTAACTTCAGGACTATTGGTGAGATTATTAAATGTAAAAGTGAAACCATCGCAGGTGCGATTATCAACGGGCAATTCTGCATCAGCAAAATCACAGTCTGATATGCGAATGATAAAGTCTTTTCTGTGTACAGAAATTGGTTTTCCGCTTCTCCATTCTGTAATGCAAACATTCACCACCCAATAAGATGCGCCATTTGGATTAATGACACCGGCAGAAGGAGCGATGCCGGAAATTATTCCTGTTTTTGGATTGATGCTCACTTGCGGGCCCATGGGATTGGAACCATTGTAAGCTCCAATATATCCAATGGGGCCATAAGGAGGCGGAAAAGGTGGCTGTGTATTGGCATTGGTTATTCCAATACTAGGGTAGGCTTCACAAAAACTGAAGCTTAATGAATCACCCGGGTCCGGGTCTTTTGCTGAGAAGGGTAAATCAAACTTCTTATTTCTGCATACCAGCACCGTATCCTTTACGTCAAAAACAGGGCTTGAATTGGTTTCAACATTGCCCAATACATCAGTACCGGGAATATTGGCAGTGTACGTAGCTCCCTGCGAAGCGCCGGCATTGGATAAGCCATTTAAGCGGCAGCAGGATTGAAAGGCGATTGTATAACCTGTAGCATTGAGTGGTAATTCAACTACGGTTGTATATAATCCAATCTGATAACAAACCGCAGGGGGATTTTGAATGCAAGTAAACGGATTTTGAAGCGTAATATCTTGTCTTGCTGACTGACTTACATTGATATTTCTGATAAACGTTGCGTTTGAGCCATTTATAAAAACCCCAATTGCAATAACTGAAGGAAGCTCTGCAATCCCTATACCGCCGGGGTTAGCTTGCGGATTACAATCTCTGAACAAGCGCAAAGTAACTTCATATCTTCTATTGGTACCGGTGCCGGGCCCTAAGTATTTATAATACATTTCTCCGCCAGAAATATGACCTGCAACAACCTCAGTTACAAACAGGAACGAAACTAATATGAACGCTATAAGTTTTTTCATGTGTACATATACGTAGAGTAGTGCAGCATTATATTTGTTGCACCAACTGCAAAAATTCTTCCAAAGTTTGATTAAGCTGTTCTGTTGCCTCCCACATGCCCATGTGTGCAATACCTTCAACATACTTCACCTTTGCAACAGGGGGTATCGAAGATTGCTGCAATGCATCTGCGGGATTCACTGCTTTATCTTCACTGCCAATGAAAAACAAAACAGGTTTTATTGTATGTTTTAGTACATCTGATCTGTCGGGTCTGTTCATCATGGCCTGATAATAACCGATTAATACATCTTTGGTGAATTGACGCCCCTGTTCTATTAACTCATCTACCTGCTCCGGGTGATTCTGCTTAAATTGTTCACCAAACAAATTCGGAATTGTTGCTTTAATGAATTCATAAGCTGTGTTTTGCTCAATGAACTCCATACTTTTTAATCGGGCTTGTTTTTTTTCATTATTATCAGCATAAGCCGTAGAATGAATTAAGCCAAACGCATTGAACCGGTGTGAATATTTTTCTACTAAAGCTAATGTTATGTATCCTCCCATCGAATGGCCTAGTACAGTACAAGTGTCAATGTTTTCCCTGTTGAGTACTTGCAGTATATCTTCGGCCATTTGTTCAATTGATTGTGGCGCTGATAAACCTGCAGAAGCACCACTTCCTCTTAAATCCGGAATGATCAATTGATATGAAGATTGAAGTGATTGTATTTGATGCTTCCATATATGACTATCCTCTCCAAAGCCATGGATAAGCAGTACAGGATGGCCATTACCATAAATTTTATATGAAAGCATTTGCTGCATAGGTTTTCAAATTACAAAAAGCATCTGTTTATATAGACGAATAGCATTAATTTCTGAAATGATTAACTATGTTGTTAAGCATTCGCTTTATTGCTTTTTTAAAAATAGCCTGTAAAGAACAAATAAAAAGATAACTGTAGCAAATAATAATGCTGCTTTGCTCAATAAATCACCATAACGAACATAAAATGTTTTTGTTTGTGTAGGTGACAATGAAAATTTGATAGCTGCTTCCTGCCACCATGGTTGTGGTTGTATTACAGCTCCTGTTGGGGCTATGAAACAACTAATACCAGTATTGGCACTTCGTGTAACCCACGTTCTGTTTTCAATAGCCCTGAGACGTGCATAGAGTTGATGATGTTTGTGACCGGGTGTATTGCCCCACCATCCATCATTGGTGATGATGGTAATAAGATTGGCACCATTAGCAATATACCTGCTCATATAC
>CAYPBV010000205.1:0-4627 GCA_964409025.1 uncultured Chitinophagaceae bacterium
TGTTGTCTTAAGTCAGAGAACAAAATATACTTTATTTTTACTTTGTTATTTTTTATTGCCGGACGGGAGAGCTGCATTTGCACGTCCTTCTCTCTGCTATCCGGGGCAATCAAATAAAATACTTCATCACCATCAGCAATGGTATAAGAGAGGTCGGTGAGCCTTAATATACCGGAATAAATACTGGTTGATTTTTCTACCTCAAAAGCTGCAATAACATTATTGGTTCCTCTTTGAAACCATAAAACATCAATCAGTTTAATAGTAGTTGCTGCATCAGCATCCACGCTTACTTCAGGAAATTTCGGCAGGCATAAAAACGAAAAATTGTTTCCATTAAACGACCTTGATTTATCATTGTAAGCGCAAATAACATCGTAGCCTAACGAGCCACCAATTTTGAGCAAATGATACTGCATTTCTGTATGAAGGCTTTCGTTTTCTTTTTCTGCTTTAACATCCTGGTGACGTTTCTCCATCAGCTTTTCAAATTTCTTTCGCTCCTGTTCGGATAAATATTCATCTCCGCCAATTCCTATTTTTTGCATACCTATTTCAAAGAGTAAGCCTGCTATTGCACCCAGGTCGTTGGATAATTCGCCCTTGTGCGCATTGTTTTTATCAATTAATACTTCACGTATTTTTAAATACTCCAGCCAAGAACCTAATTTTTTCTTGTCTTTGAATAAATAGTTAAATCCATTGATAATGGCTGTATTAAAAGGAGGGATTATAGTAGGGTGCAAAAAATAAAGAATGCTTGCAACGGCTGGCCCAAGTCCTTTAATTTTCAGAGTATCGAGCTTGAATATTTCTTTTAATACCTGGTCTTCTGTTTTAGCGTTCATACAGTTCTCCAAAAACTGCCCGAATGCTACCTTGTTCTGCTGGTTCTCATAAATGTCAGGGATTCTCAATTTAGGCTTCCAGTAAAAAGGATGTGCAGCACCTTCAAACACCTGCTTTTGCTCAGTAATGCAGGTTAAAACAAATTCCAGTGATGAGCCTTTAAAATCATTTGGGAACCTGTTCGCTTTTATGTCTTCAATCACCTGGATCACGCCTCTGCGAATGGACCGGAATGCTTTCAATCTTTCTTCATTATTAATAAACCATGTATTATAAACCGATTCTTTATCGGCCTTGTACTGCTTAATGATAGGTTCGAGGTTGTTATTCATAGCTTTTTTATTTACCCAATCCTTTGTAGTTATAAACCGTATGATATTCCTTTCCTTTGACAGTTAAAAAAATTACAACTGTAAAGGCTTTGGTTATGTCTTCCACGTTGCAAGTCAGTTTATCTGCAACAATGGCCAGTTCTTTTTCCACTTCTTTTCCATCAGCATATTGTATTTTCACTTTACCGGTTATCTCCTTTGGCTCTACAACTTTTAAATTTGATTTTAATACCCATACATTTAATTTTTCGTTAGCTGTATAGGCATCAAAAACAATTTCAATATGATATTTGCCCACATCTTTTATTTCACCTCCATGAGGCGGATCTGCTTTATGAACATGTGCTGCTCCTTCATCATGGCTATGAGAGGAATGGTCGTGTTGAGCTTTTGTAGTTGAAACTACAAACATCAAAAGCAGGGATATACAGGCTAATTTCATTTTTTAAGAGATTTGTTTAGTAACCCACAGAGGCAACTACTTTTTATAGCCTAAACTCATTTATGCTATAATATAGTAGCTACGGGCTCTGTGGGGGTGGTACTTATTTGTTTATTATTAGTTTTTTATTCGTTATAATATTTCCTGTTTTTAGCACAACGTTGTACATACCATTGGGCAAATCTGCATTTATTTCTTTTTTATGCTGCCCTGATGGTTGTTTAGTAGTTTCAGAAGTATAAACTTCACCACCTAAAGCATTAGTAATTTTCACGCTTACTTCTGAGTTATCCGGTAAAGTATAGTGTATGGAAAGGTTTCCCGCTGTTGGATTTGGAAAAATGGAAACACTGACAGGGCTTAAAGAGTTTTCATCAATGCCAACAACGTTTCCCTGAAATTGCAACTTATCAATATAAATGTAGCTGCCATCTTTAGGAAAGCTGCTACTGGAAGAAACTACAATAATTGCGCTATCGGGGTTCCCTCCATTTATATAATTCAAATATGTGCTGTTATAAAACCAACTGTGGGCCATTGAATTGAAATAACTTGCGCCAAGAGCAATTGTGTCTCGTTGCAATTGAGTTTGATTCCATTTGGTGAGCAGTATTTTTATACTCGAAGAATCACTTGGATCGTAGGGCATAAATTGCATATAATAGCTTAGGAATTGTGGTCTATTTACAAATGGAAAACCGGATATGGGTTTGTATGTTACTGTATCTATTTTACCACAAACGGCAACACCAGGAACAACTCCTTTACCAGGTATCGTTTTCGAGCTGAGCAACAGATACGATGCACCTGAATAACCAGGAGTTCCCTTAACACAAGTATAAATACCGCTATTCTTGGTTATTTGGTTTAGGTTATCCCAATCATCAGGGGTTTGATAACTATTGACTGTTGTCCAGGTTTCAAAATCAGAATTGGGTATTTGGGCAAAAGCCCAAACATGAACCAATACAGTAGCAAAAAATGATAGCATTGATTTTTTCATGCGTGGTAATGGTCTTATTTAGTAATTAAAATCTTTTTGGTTACTGTTTGGTTGCCAATTTTCATCTTTACATAATACATTCCATTTGTAAATCCGGTTGTTTGAACAGCAACTTGATGAAGACCGATTGATTGTTTTTCTGTTTCGGATGAAATAATCTTCCTTCCCGTAATGTCAATGATTTCATAAGACACATTATCAGCGTTTGAAAGCTGATATTGAAGAATAAATGATGTATTTGCAGGGTTAGGATATATCAATACTGAATAATCAGCTATTCCGTTTTCCTCTATACCTGTGATATTACTGCCCAGGTTTATGTTATCAATATACAGGTTGTTCCCGCCATCAGTTACATTAACAATTTTGATTAATACATTGGTGCTTGTGGAATAAGTGCTTAAACTGACATTTGCAGTTTTCCATACTGTATTTGTATCAGGGATATAAGGAGTGGTTTGAGTTGGTCCGGTGGTCATGGCCGTTCCCGTATTATAAAATTTTTGTGTCCAGTTTACACCGCAGTCACTCGATACCAAAACAATCAATTCATCCGAATAATTAATATCTGATTTTGCATACGCCCATTTAAAGTTTAAATAAGGAGTGCCGGTGAACGTAGTAAAATCAAAGCGTGGTAGCAGCAAGGCATCCGATTGTCCATAATTGGTATTTATCAGGTTATTGATTTTAGCGGATCCGGTTCCGGCATATTGAACAGCAACCGTATCACGTTCCCAGGTAATCCCTGCATCAGGATTATCAATGGTAATACCGGTCGGAGGAAATACGGAAGTTTCAAAACCTTCAAAAAAAGGTAATGCCTGACCAACAGGAGGCGTGGTAACATTAATATAAGCGGACTGAATTACGCTATCCATTCCGCTACTTCCTATTGCCACCAGCTTAACAGGGAATGTGCCTAATGCAGCATAAGTAACCGTTGGATTTAAAGCGGTGGATGTGGCCGGTGTTCCACCGGTAAAATACCATTGAAAAGACAAAGGATTGTTTAATGTTTTATTTGTAAAAAGCACTGTATTCCCAATACAAATATTTTGGGCATTTGAGGTAAAGTCGGCAATTACATTGCAGGAAGGTGAAACATACCCACTATCACAGCCCGTTGAATCAATATTCCATTGCTGCCATATATCGTACCGTAAACTTGTCAGCGAAGCGTGCATTCTTGTTTTTTGCCCGTCAGTGAACATACTTTTACAAGCATCATTGGAATAGTCAAGATAGTTTTGAACCTGGTCATTCACATTCGGGAAATCGTTGGAGCAGCTATTTATCGTTGGGCAGCCGTAATTAGGATTAATAGCTGGTGGAGTATCGCATACATAATCCCCATCTGAACAGGTATCAACTCCACAACCACCGTTAAATGTATGATACAGACCGAACCAATGTCCGATTTCATGCGTAGTAGTTCTCCCAAGCGTAGTTCCTGCCGTACCAATACGTCCAAAATAATCATGCCTAACCACTATACCATCTTCATCGGGTGGTCCTCCCGGATAAGAGGCATAGCCTAAAATTCCACTGCTGCCGTTGATTGTTTTAACTACGTACATATTCAGGTATCGGGTATTATCCCAATAGCTTAGGTTTTTTAATTGCGCCCGCTGATAAGTGAGGTGATTGCTTAAAGTAGATTGTATTCGAACAATTCCATTCGTACATTTTCCATCAGGAGTTTTTTTTGCCAGGCAAAATTCTATTTCTGTATCCACTCCATTTCCATCACCGCTTGTTCCGGTAATTTTTCTAAAGTCTTCGTTCAATACAGTAATCTGACTTTGTACTTGTGAATCGGATATATTTTCTGTTCCTCCGTTATGAATAACATGCACAACAACCGGAATTATTTTTACACCACCCGATGAAGATGGTTTTTTATATACCGATGCATTACTGATAGCATTGGAAATAATTTTTTCTGCTTTATCAACCTGCGCTCTGTGCTGGCGTTGGTAGTTATCGAAATAACATGGC
>CAYPBV010000206.1:0-4556 GCA_964409025.1 uncultured Chitinophagaceae bacterium
TGTATTTACAAAATCAGGTAGAAGCTCCTTTAAAGAGCGTAGATGGTTTAGATAAGTTTGATGTAAAAATTAATGCAAGCGGTGGTGGCATCAAAGGTCAGGCCGAAGCTGTTAAGCTGGGTATTGCCCGTGCACTGCTGGAAGTAAATGCTGAGTTTCGTCCTGTGTTAAAAGCAGCAGGTATGCTCAAGCGTGACCCACGTGGTGTTGAACGTAAGAAGTTTGGTAAGAAGAAAGCCCGCAGAAGCTTCCAATTCTCTAAACGTTAATACAACCTGTGGTTTATGGTTTGTTGTTTATGGTTTATCCAAACACAAACCTTACAACAAACAAGAAACAATAAACTAAAAAAACGATAAACAAATAATAATGGAAAATAACACTTCATTACAACAGCAGTTACTGGAAGCAGGTGTACACTTTGGTCACCTTAAGAAGAAGTGGAACCCCAAGATGTTGCCTTTCATCTTTGCTGAAAAGAAAGGTATTCACATCATTGACCTCAACAAAACTGTTGAAGGACTGCAGGAAACTGCAGCTGCAATGAAACAAATTGCACGCAGTGGTAAAAAAATCATGTTTGTTGCTACTAAAAAGCAGGCAAAAGAAATTGTTACAGAGTGTGCACAGAAAGTAAACATGCCTTATGTAACTGATCGCTGGCTGGGTGGTATGTTAACAAATTTCAACACCGTTCGTAAAAGCGTTAAGAAAATGCAGAGCATTGAAAAAATGCTCAACGATGGTACGTTTGATAACATCACCAAAAAGGAACGTTTGCAGCTGAGCCGTGATAAAGATAAAATGGAAAAAGTATTGGGCGGTATTGCTAACATGGGCCGTATTCCTGCTGCTTTGTTTTTAGTGGATATTGGTCATGAGCA
Source organism: uncultured Chitinophagaceae bacterium (assembly GCA_964409025.1). Lineage (GTDB taxonomy): Bacteria > Bacteroidota > Bacteroidia > Chitinophagales > Chitinophagaceae > Lacibacter. The sequence goes on from CAYPBV010000206.1 coordinate 885, forward strand.
TATTGCTCTGGCTGAGGCAAAGCGTTTGGGTGTAACTACTTTTGGTTTAGTTGATACCAATTGCGACCCCAACAAAGTTGATTTTTCTATCCCCGGTAACGATGATGCAACAAAATCAATTGCTATTATTACCCAGTATATTACAGCCGCCATTGCTGAAGGTTTGGCTGAACGTCAAAACGATAAGGAAGAAGAAGAAACAGAAGAAGTAACTGACCGTGGACCAAAGTTTGACGAAGGTGGTGAAGATGGTAGAGAGCGTGGCAGCCGTGGTGGTAACCGTGGCAGCGGCCGTGGAGGTAATACAGGCGGCGGTGCAGGTGGCCCCAAGCGTCGTGTACCAAGTACACAAAAACGTACTTCTGCAAGATAATTGAGCGGTAGGAAGTAAAGAGAAGTAAGAGGTACGAACTACGAAGTACAAAAAATAAATGCTTTCTGCCTGAGTTAGTAAAACAACTTAAGCAGGAAGCATTTTCAAATTATTTAATTACAAATTTTCAAATTGAAATTATGTCTACAGTAACAATCAGTGCACAGGATATTAATAAACTTCGCCAGGCTACAGGTGCCGGTATGATGGATTGCCGCAAAGCATTAACTGAAACCAATGGTGATTTTGAAGCAGCTATTGACTGGTTGCGCAAGCAGGGTCAAAAGGTAGCAGCAAAACGCAGCGACCGTGAAGCAAAAGAAGGTGTGGTTATTGCTCAAACAAGTGCTGATAAAAAAACAGGCTTTGTAGTATGCATCAGTTGCGAAACAGACTTCGTAAGCAAGAATGCTGACTTCGTAGCTTTTGCAAAATCAATTGCTGATGCTGCTGTAGCTAACAATGTAAAGAGTGTTGAAGAACTGAACGGGGTAGTTGTAAACGGTGCTAAAGTTTCTGACCTCATCAATGATAAACTGGCTGCTATTGGTGAAAAAATCGGTATCAGCCGTTTTGAGCGTATTGAAGCTCCTTATGTATCTTCTTATATCCACGGTGCTTACCGTATGGGTGTTTTAGTAGGATTAAATAAAGAAGCTGAAGAAGCAGGTAAAGATGTAGCGATGCAGATTGCTGCTATGAATCCTGTTGCAGTTGATGCTGCCAGCGTACCTGCTGATGTGGTAACACGTGAAAGAGATATCATTGTTGACCTGATGAAACAGGATCCCAAAATGGCTGGTAAGCCTGAAGAAATGATTGCAAAAATTGCAGAAGGTAAAATGAATGCCTTCTTTAAAGAGCAAACATTAACAGCTCAGGCTTTTGTAAAAGATGGTTCAAAAAGTGTGGGTGAATATTTGAAGAGCGCCGGCGATGTAAAGGTGCTTGAGTTTAAGCGTGTGGCTTTAGGTTAATCATTCATCAATAAAATATAGAAAAGGGAAACTGTTGAGGTTTCCCTTTTTTGTTAATACATTTAAAACCAAATGACAATTACACAAAAAAGAGAATTTATTGAACGGCAATTCATCAAAAGCCTCGCTGCAATACCACCACAAACAAAAGGAAAATGGGGCAAAATGAACCTGCAGCAAATGACGGAGCATGTAACGGATTTTTTCAATGTATCAAGCGGGAAGATTCAGTTACCGGTAGTTTCACCGGAAGAGCACATGCCCAAGCTCAAAGCATTTTTATTAAGTGATAAAGAATTTCGGGAAAACACAAAAGCGCCTGTACAAATTTTAGGCGAAGAACCTGTACCGCTGCGCAATGAAACGATGGAAGTTGCTTTGATCAAACTTCAAAAAAGCATTGATGGGTTCTTCACTTATTTTGAAACGCATCCTGCAACCATTACAACCCACCCTGTATTTGGTCCTTTAAATTTTGATGAATGGGTATTACTGCATTACAAACATGTACTGCACCACAGCAAACAGTTTGGTTTAGTATAAACTATCCCTCTTTGTTAAAACGAACGAGTTTATACTCGTTGGTAGTAGTTGCATAGAATGATAGATATACGGCACCATTACGTTCAGTAGCTGCTACCAATCGCTCTTCAGGCTTTAACAGTTGTGATGATAAATAAGTATTGATTTTTGCCGCACTTTCAAAGTCAGCATGATTGGGAATATCATTGTTTACAAATTTGAAATCCTGTGTACTTGTGTTCCATCCTGCAAAAAACATTTTGGGATTGTTGATGGATGATAAAGCGCTGCCTAATGCTTCACCGGCGGCGCCAACTATTGCTCCGTTCATAAACGCACTTGCAAGACTTCCCCCGCCGGGTACAGGTAAAACTATAGCTGCAAATGAAACTACAGCACCGGCCACATCAGTAAACTTAGGCCGGCCATCAATGGCTTCCAAACTCACATACATCATTCCGTTGTCACGGGGCATGAGATTAATTGCAAGTGATGATTCATCAGCTGAAGCAAACCGCAGAAACTTATCTATACTTTTTGTTTCTTCTGCAGTACGGTACGTATAAAATTTTCCGGGTCTGGCATTTGTGCCATCTAAGTGAAGTTTATTGGAACCGGAAAATAATTCCAGATGTTTTTGAGTGCCCTGTGATAACGAATAATACATTAATACAATAGTGCCGCCCGGCAGCGTTCTTGCTACAATTATCAGATCCTCTGTTTGCGCCATTGCTTTTGGTTTTGTATTGGCAAGAAGCAGATCTGTGTTTTGAATGGTTGTTTTTGATTGCTGAAGAATGGTATTTGTAAGTTCAGTATTTATGGAAATAATACCTGTACTGCAGCTTCCATCAATGATAGAAAGATGAAAACTTAATACACATCCATTTTTTAAAGGGGTATAGATTGAGAGCGTATTATTCAATACATTGTATTTTACAGGCGATACGTTTTTTTCAAAAGGCAGAAATGCGCCGGGCACAGTTACATAAGAATATGCACCTGCAGGATTTTCTTTTGAAAACTCCAGTGGAAATAAATTGTATGGAAAATTAGCATCGCCTTCACTTACTTTACCTGCAGCCACAATATCTGCAAATGATGGTGTTATTTTTTTGATGCTTAATCCTGTTTTTGTATTACTGCTGTAGAGTGAAAAGAAATTGTTTTCCGGATTGATAGCCAGTACATAAAAATTTCCCTTGTCAAGAAAACTGGTGAGCGCATATTCTTTTGGGTTCATGTAAATGGTTTCATCACGAAAAGCGCCTGTTTCAATATCTGTTCTTGTAATAATGAAATTGGTAAGGTCTGTTGTAAAAACTTCGGTCAATTTGGTTTCTGCTACAACTGTGTGTAAAGCTGGTGCCCGCATTACCTCTGCTACTAAATAATTAATTTTGTTATAGGTATTTGCTGTGGGCATTTCAGGTGGCAATCCTTTTTTGGTGCGAAACACATAGAACCACTCGTTTTCAATACCGTTTGTTTCAGTATGTACCATAATTTTTCTATAACCGGTACCCTGCAGTATGTGAATGAGTTTATCGCCTGTTTCATTAAAATGAAGACTGATATTATTCAGTTTTACTTTACCATCAAAAGGCTGCATCGTTAACAGGCTTTCTATTGCAAATGCTGAATTACATAATAATAAAAAATAGAATACAGGCAATAAGTTCTTCATAAAAGAGAGTTTCGTTATAAACAACTTGTCACAGTAATTAGTTGACGAATGCAGGTTTTTTTAAAAAATATAGCTCATAGTTGTAATAAAATGTGCTGTAAAAAGGGATTAAA
>CAYPBV010000207.1:0-4444 GCA_964409025.1 uncultured Chitinophagaceae bacterium
GAAGCGTTAATAAATCATTACCAAATATTTTAACAGCAACCTGTGCTCTTACTCCGGAAAGTAAATGGTCGAGCCGGTGAGATATGGGCTGACCAATATTTATGGATACCCCTTTTAATACGGAAAGATTATTTCGCATCTCTTCCAGCACTTTTGCCCTGCTTCGTCCACCGGGTTTTAATGCCACTTCAATTTCAGTTGAGCTTGGTGGCTCTGCATGTTCGTCTAATTCTGCCCTGCCTGTCCGGCGGGCAGTTAGAGCAACTTCGGGTACTTTCAGAATTTGTTGTTCAGCGATTGTACCCAGCTTGTTACTTTCTTCTAACGAGGTTCCTGCCGGAGCTACCATGTTCACTGTATAACTTCCTTCATTAAAGGGTGGTAAAAATTCTGTACCAAAAAATGGGATAATGCTGATGGAAGCAATGATTAATGCAATAGCCACACCGGTTATTGTTTTTGGACGCTTTAACCCAAAATGCAGTAGCCTGACGTCTTGCTTCTTAAGCCAACGAACAAGGGCACTATCTGGTTCATGTACCGCATCAACAGTGGTTTCCTTTTTTTTGCGTTTCCAAAAGGCCAGGTTGATATGGTGTAAATGATTTTTCTTTTCTAATAAATAACTGCACAGTGCCGGTGTAACGGTTAGTGACACTACTAATGATGCCACAATAGAAGTAATATAAGCAATTCCAAGCGGGGCAAATATCCTCCCCTCAATTCCCTGTAAATAGAACAATGGAATAAATACCAACACTACAATGATGGTGGCATACACTATTGAATTTCTTACCTCACTGCTGGCATCATAAATTACTTTGAGTAATGGCTTCGGTTTTTCGCTGAGCCAATTTTCTTTTAATCTTCTATAAACATTTTCAACATCCACAATGGCATCATCCACTAACTCGCCGATAGCAATTGCCAATCCGCCGAGAGTAAGGGTATTGATGGAAATATCAAAAAACTTAAAAACAATCGCTGTTATAATGAGCGACAACGGTATTGCTGTAAGTGTTATGATGGTAGTACGAAAATTGAGAAGAAAGAGGAAGAGAATAATTATTACAAGAATGAACCCATCCCTTAATGCTTCTTCCACATTGGTAAGGGAGTTTACGATAAAATGTTTTTGCTGAAAAACATCTGTATTGATTTGAATATTTTTTGGAAGGGATGCCTTTATTTCCTCGATTGCTTTTAATGATTCGGCAGTAACGTCAATAGTGCTGCTGCCGGGTTGCTTCTCAATACTAAGTATAACGGCAGGTTTTCCATTAAACGAACCATCACCTCTTTTAATTGGCCCGCCAAATTTTACTTCCGCAACTTGCTTTAGCAAAACAGGGGCTGCATTTCGGTTGCTTACAACAGTATTCGCTAAATCTTCTAATGTATTTGCACGGCCAATATTTCGGATAAGTGTTTCTGAACCTTTATTATCAACAAAACCACCGGTGGTATTTTGATTGGTTAATTGTAAGGCATTATCAATATCATCAATGGCAAGATTATACTGCCTTAATTTTTCACTTGAAATTAAAACCTGGTACTGCATTCTTTCGCCGCCAATTGGTATCACCTGGCTTACACCTTTTACACTCATCAATCTTCTGCGGATGGTAAAATCAGCCAATGTTCTTAAATCAGCAGGAGAAGTGGTATCACTCGTAACGGCCACCATCATTATTTGCCCCATGATGGAGCTGATGGGCCCCATCACCGGTGTGATGCCTTTTGGCAATTGAATGTTCTGCAATTTCTCAGCGGTTAATTGTCTTGCCCTGTACACATCGGTGCTCCAGTCAAATTCTACAAACACCATCCCCAATCCCGGCGATGCTACAGAACGAACCACTTCCACACCAGGTGCTCCATTGAGTTGTGTTTCCACCGGAAGATTTACCTGGGCTTCAATTTCTTCAGGAGCCATGCCATTAGCTTCTAAAAAAATAGTTACCCTTGGCCGGTTCAAATCAGGCAATACATCTACCGGAAGATTAACCAATGTAAATACGCCATATACCATCAACAGAGCAGCCATGGAAACTACCAGCATCCGGTTTTTAAGGGAGAAATGAATGAGTCTGTTCAGCATAAAAAAAATCTTTAATTGCCATTATACGATGTAAGGCATAAGCATTATAAATCATAGCAGGCTTACTGCCTGCTATGATTTGGTATCTGTTTTAATGTTGATGGTTATGTCCATCTGCTGTAGGCTTAGCCTTTGCCGTAAGGTCAAACGATGCTGATGCAGTTTTTCCTCCGGTTGTAAATGTTACAATGGCTTTGTTGTATTTTTTAGCCTTGTCAAGGTTGTACACAAAGCCTTCATTACCGTTTGGAATTAAGGTGATAGTTGAAGTTTGTCCGTCTGCCATTTGTATAAGGGCTGTTCCGGTTACACCTGTATTCTTCATCGCCTTTTCTTTACCATCCAGCAAATACGCCATCACCATTCCATCCTTTACACTAACCTCGATATGAAAATCACCGGCAGACTTAACTGTTCCACCATGTGGCGAACCATGTTTATGGTCGCCGCCACTATGCTGTGCAAATGTTGTGAAAGATGCTATCAGCATAACCGCCATCAAAATTGTTATCTTTTTCATTGTTTTAGATTTTAAGTTGAAAAATTATTTATCACTATTATTTTAATCAATGATTTTCATGGCCAGCTTCTTTGCTGTCGTGCCCTTCAGTTGACTTTTTGATTTCATCTGCTGTACCTTCTTTTACATTCATAGTAAAATCAACTGTATGCACTTTGCCGCCGCTTTGGAATTGAATCCAGCCACGATAGATACCGGGCATTTTAAATGTAGTATGCAAATCAAACTTACCGCCGCTAACATCAGGATGCACATGCAAATACTCTTTGTCGCTAAGACTAACAACCACCATGTGTGCTTTAGCACCCAAATAATTTTCCAGCGTATTTACATCAATCTCTTTACCGTCTTTCATCAACATGCCTGAAATATGCATTTGTGCTCCGGTAATTAATTTACCGCCGGTTGCATTCAGCATTACTGTAAAATTGTCTGATTTACCGGTTAGCTTATCGGTTGTGTACGTAACAGCAGGCTTTGCTGCGCCTTTCACATTTACCGGAACCTTTTCTACCTGGTGGCTGCCGCCGCTTGGTAAATAGTCAGCAAACAAAGTATAATCACCGCCATTTTCAAAACGGGTTTCATTTTTACCCGGGCCATTTGTATAAGCTTTTCCTGTTGGCAATACGCCAATTTTATAAGAACCATCAGCCTGTAGTTCTGGATGAATATGTTCAAAATAACTCAGGTCGTTACTTACTGCAATCAGGTGAATCTTTTTTTCGTGTTGTACATCTAATGGTACCGCTTCGGATTCTTTTCCTACGATTTTGGGAGTGAATAATAAAGTACCTTCTTTACCTGCTTCTAATTGTGCAGGTGTAGAAGCATATTCCATCTTATAAGAAAGCCCGTTATCTGTACCGTCAAAATGCTCCAGCTTCATGCCGCATACAGGACAGTTGCCTTCTTTATCGTAAGTTTTTCCTTTCTCACAATTCATAGGGCAGCGGTACTTGTGTGCATGTGCAGCAGTGTCTGTTTCTGCAGCCGCAGTTTCTTTTGATGTTGAGGCATTGTTATTACAGCTTACGGCAATAATGCCGGCAGTAATAACAGCAGTAAATACAAAAAATAATTTTTTCATTTTTTATTGTTTTTAGAATTAATGTTGATGGTTAGTATGGTTCGTTTCGTCCTTCTTTTTTCTATCATAGTGGCAGCAGCCCGGAAGTTTTTCATAAGCCTTGTCATCACCGGTAAATTTTTCCGTATCATATCCGGCGGCGGCAATAGACTTTTGTACTTTTTCATTGCTGGTAACTGCCGGGTTATAAACCAGCGTAAAAATTTTTGTTTCCCTGTTCCATTCTGCTTTTTCAACTCCGTTGGTTTTAGCGGCTTTTTCAATTGTTTTTTTACACATGCCGCAATTACCCCAAACCTTAAATGCGTCGGTCTTGGTGTCCTGTGCTTTTGCTGCTGTAAAAGCAATTGATGCAATCAGTAACAGCATCATTGTTTTAAGTTGTTTCATTTTTTGTTTTTTTTTATAGTTATAGATTTATTTTGCTTTTCTGAAAGAAGAATGTGTCTGCACAATTTTCCAGCCTTCTTTTGATTTTCTTAAAACTGAAGTAGCCACACCCTGGCTTTTAATTTCTTTGCCATCTTTAGCAAGAATGATGGTATAGATATAAGTCTCCGTTGAAAAGGCATATTCTCCTGCCACTGTTACATCCACTTTATAATCACTGAAAGTGAATGATTTGAATTCTTTTAGTTCGGGCCCTAAATGATGTTCCAAATAATGACCGATTGTACCTTCATCTTTTGCCTGCTCAAATACTTTTGATTCTTTAACCAACAGATTGACAACG
>CAYPBV010000208.1:0-4439 GCA_964409025.1 uncultured Chitinophagaceae bacterium
TTGTGATTTGCTTTCAAATTATTAAGTAGCTTAGTTCTTTAACAACAAATGGGAATTAAAATGCAAGCCCTGCCCGGTTGTGATTTGCTTTCAAATTATTAAGTAGCTTAGTTCTTTAACAACACCATTGGCATTGGCATGAGTGTAAACCTTGTTGTGATTTGCTTTCAAATTATTAAGTAGCTTAGTTCTTTAACAACGGGCACTGCTGCCAGTATCGCTGCCAGTAAGTTGTGATTTGCTTTCAAATTATTAAGTAGCTTAGTTCTTTAACAACAGGCCATAGTGAATGCATATAAACTTGTTAGTTGTGATTTGCTTTCAAATTATTAAGTAGCTTAGTTCTTTAACAACACGGTATCAGTGGCATGGAGTTCATACCTGGTTGTGATTTGCTTTCAAATTATTAAGTAGCTTAGTTCTTTAACAACTGCAGCCATTGTTGATAAGGGCCATGATAAGTTGTGATTTGCTTTCAAATTATTAAGTAGCTTAGTTCTTTAACAACAATTATAACACCACAACTGCTGGAACTGTGTTGTGATTTGCTTTCAAATTATTAAGTAGCTTAGTTCTTTAACAACCACAACAATGTGGCCCACACTGGCAGCATGTTGTGATTTGCTTTCAAATTATTAAGTAGCTTAGTTCTTTAACAACCGTTTGGTCGTGGTCATCAGTTACAGCCAGTTGTGATTTGCTTTCAAATTATTAAGTAGCTTAGTTCTTTAACAACTAAAAGGGCTTGATGATTTACTCATTACCTGTTGTGATTTGCTTTCAAATTATTAAGTAGCTTAGTTCTTTAACAACTAAAAGCTGTAGAAGCCGGAGTACGGCACAGTTGTGATTTGCTTTCAAATTATTAAGTAGCTTAGTTCTTTAACAACGCAAGCCGGTATCACCCAATTGTATTTGCAGTTGTGATTTGCTTTCAAATTATTAAGTAGCTTAGTTCTTTAACAACTCTGCCGGGTTGCTGCAAGCACAGGTACTCGTTGTGATTTGCTTTCAAATTATTAAGTAGCTTAGTTCTTTAACAACTTTACATCTATGGTTTCAATGCTGTGGAGTGTTGTGATTTGCTTTCAAATTATTAAGTAGCTTAGTTCTTTAACAACGGGTTAAAGTTAGACCCAACAAGCGATGAAGTTGTGATTTGCTTTCAAATTATTAAGTAGCTTAGTTCTTTAACAACAGCTTTGGCCTAAGTGCTTTAAAAATCAAAGGGTTAGGCGGCTTTTCAGGATGAAAAAAATGAGTTTTCAGCCCATTTTTTTCATCCTGTTTTTGTTTAAAATAATTCCAATTGCTGTACTGTTTCCGGGTTTTGGGCTGGTTCTTTTCCCCGAAATATTTCCATCATGCCAAACTGTTTGTCCGTAATGCACATGATGCCCACGTTGCCTTTTGGAGGTAAAATGGCTTTTACCCGTTTTATATGTACTTCTGCATTTTCCCTGCTGGGGCAATGGCGCAGGTAAATGCTGAATTGAAACATGCCGAAGCCATCTGCCATGATATCCTTACGGAACCGGGCATAAATTTTACGGTCTTTTTTGGTTTCAGTAGGCAGGTCAAAAAATACTAATACCCACATGATTCGGTAAGCGTTTAGGCGTTCATACATTACTATCTATTTAAAGCTCCGGGTAGAGCAGTTTTCTTGTTTTGCCTTCAAAGCATTTGGCAAGGCTTGCAGTAGTACGTTGCACGGCATTCATCAGTGGGCTTTTTTGACCACCCATTTGCACATCCATTGCGGGTAAAGCCAGCAGGGAAGCTTTCATTTTAGGAGTCATTTCCAGAAATTTACCATTCAACCGTACAATATCACATACGGTTTTGTCCACAAAAGGGCGGTAAGGCTCCATGATGTCATCTGCCAGACAATAGCTATTGTATTGATTGCGGTGATGGATACCAAAGGTGGGAAGCATGCCACTGGCCACAAGACTTCTTGCAACCAAAGCCCTTAAAATAGCATAACCATAGTTAAGCAGGTTATTGGGAGGTGGCCCGTAACGCTCTCTTCTGAATTCAAGAAAAGCAGGAAACACCCGCTTCCAGTAATAAGCGGCGGCCTGTGCTTCACAGTTTTCAGAGTCACCACTCTTTACTTCATCAGCCAGTTTCAATAGGTATTTTGTTTCTTCACGTTCCTGTACAAGTAAAGCGGCTTGGTTTTGAATTTTAGCCACTACAGTTTGTTGCCATAATTGTTTTTTTAAAGGAACACTTGCCTCTAATTGTGCCTGGTGTTTTTGACTTTGCAGACTGTTGCCATCAAGGTTGAGCAGCATGCCTGTGGGGTGATGTGTATCATCACAGGTAATAACGGCAGTATTGTTGGCTAATAATTTGGAAAGCAGGGCCTGTGTAATAGTGATTTGCCGGTGGTCAAGAACCAGCAGACCAATGTCTTCAATCGAAGCCTGTTTGGTTTCACCCGTATCAGCGAGTTCCATTATCAACTGTTCATTAGACGTTTTAAGGTAGGCGGGGTTGCCAAAATAAAGGGTGCGCTTTATCATGGGATATTGGGTTTGAAATGATAAAACGCAAAATTGTAGTCTGTATTTTGTGATACCCGTTAATTCATAAAGCTGACTAAGCCCTGATAAAAAGGTTTTCAGCTTCGGTAAGTGGGGGAGGAATGGGTAAACCTTCCGCTTTCATACCTACTATATGTAATTCAATAGCTTCTGCAATATTCTCCAATACTTCTTCTTTAGTGGCACCCATACCCACACAGCCGGGTAAATCGGGAACGTAGGCGCCATATCCGCCATCGGCTGCTTTTTCTATTATAATTGCGTAGCGTACCATAATTTGTTAATGAGATAAAGTTACTAATTATTTATTTTTCTAACTGTGCTTGTTTTAAAATGCTTTTTTCAAGACCTGGTGGTAAGTCATTTGAAAGCCGATGCACAGGAACAGTAACCAATCCTTTTTTTACAGGATGCTTAAACTGTTTATGGCTTCCTTTTTGCCGCACTTCAAACCAGCCGTCAGCTTCAATGAGTTTGATGATTTCTTTTGTTTTCATTAGGCTGGTTTAATATTGCCAAGGCGGTCAACTTTGATTTTTACAAAATTCTCTTTTATTACTTGTTTGCCATCTTTGGTTTTTTCTGATTTATTTAAAGTTTCAAATTCACCTTTTTCAATTACTGATGCAACACTAATGGGTAAAAAGTAACAGGTTGATGCGGTTGAACTCTTCATGATATAACATCTTTCTGCAAACTTTTTTTTGTTGCTCCAGTCAACCTGGCTTATTTTTTCACCTTCTTCCGGTACATAAACAATATCACCCGGCGATAATACCAGGTAGGTTTTTGCCGGGTCTTCATCATGTACGGGCAAGCCCAATGCAAGCCGTTTCAAGCAGTCCATAAATGGTGGGGTATAGTATTTCCTCTTTAACTCCTCCTCACCCGTTTTCTTATTTTCCTCCTTATAAAATTCCACCACAAAAAACTGGTTTACGCCTGCTGCACCTTCCATTAGATAGTGATGTACCGGTATTTTATTCTTTGCTTCACCATCCAGCACCGTAACTTTATTAATAGGGTTGGGGGCTTTTTTGTAAAGCATCTCTAATTCTTCGCCTTTAAAAGCAATTTTTGGATTGTTCTCAAACTGTTCCAAATGTTCGGTAAGTAATTTGCTAAGCCAGTTATTTTCAATACCTGCATCTGGTAATTTTTTAATTACATCTGGTGTAAAACTTTCATTGATTGCCCTGCGCTTAGCGGCATATTTTTTAAAGCATAATAAATCTACGGTTGTTAAAGGTTGCCCGTCTTCGTCTTTTATTACGGATGCTTGTTTGAAAGCCTCCTTTTCATCAAAATCGGCAGCAATAATGATTTTGTCAAATTGTTTCCGTAACACAGATTTTGCTATCCTGTAGTCTTCGGTATTCCATTTCTTATTTTCTCTTTTTAAGAAACTAATCTGAATTTTAATCGCTTTCTTTAAATCAACATTCTTTTTATAATCTGGTTGTATAACAGTACCAAGAGGAAGTGCAAACATGGGTTGCCTTACGGCTACCCAGTATTTATCATCATCTTTTGGTTGCTTCTGAAATTCAAATACCCGTTCACCATTTTCGTTTAATTTTTGATACCTGTTAACTGCTTTTGAAATAAGCTTTGAAGTTGGCTTATGAGATACAATTACTGATTCCAAAGTATTTCTCGTATCTAAATAAAAATTATCCCATGGTAAAGCAAATTCTGTCATGCCGTTTTCAAGGTTCTCTAACTGTTTTCTCTTGTTCAGCAGGTACTTCCACTTTTGCCATTCATTGTATTTAGAAATTTCTTTTTTATTGTTACTTAAAGAACTAAGACTGTTGAGATATTTAATGTGACTCCTTGTTGTGCATGCAATTACTAAAGCATCCAACGCATGATGTCTATGAT
>CAYPBV010000209.1:0-4438 GCA_964409025.1 uncultured Chitinophagaceae bacterium
GTAATGAATGGTTCTTTTAATTGTTATTGGTAATTACAGGATATGAATTTACAGGTGAAATAAAAATGAATACGCTCAAACACCTGCTGGCAAAAGGTTACAGCTGTTTGCCGAAAAATTAAGTAAACAAAATATTTTATGTTGCAATTTCATGGTTGTTTTATTATTCAATTAAAACATAGCTGTTTGTGTTGTTTAAAATGTTCAATTCTGTTCATGAATATTTTTTTATCCAACTTCTTTTTTTCCCGGAATTAAGCCCCAAAACTAAAGAATCCGTAAATCAAAGCCCTTTAAGTACTTAATCAGTAAATTGGTAAAAAGGATATTACCTTTGAAGATTACAGTATTAATGGCTGTAAATTGAGGTATTAATGAGGATGCAGATGTTGCCGCAGTCAAAAAAACTTTTCTGTATCAGAAGATAAAAAACAAAAACAGTAAACATGAAATTTCCTTCGCCTGTTTCAGTACAATGGATTGCAGATTTTATTGGTGCCCATATAATTGGTAATAAAGACGCACATGCAACCGGCATCAATGAAATTCATAAAGTAGAAAATGGTGATTTGGTATTTGTGGATCATCCCAAGTATTATGATAAGTGCATTAACTCCGAGGCCAGTTTTATTATCATCAATAAAGAAACAGGTGTTCCGGTGGGTAAAGCCTTGTTGGTAGTGGAGGAACCTTTTGAAGCCTATTTAAAAATCGTCAATCATTTTCGTCCGTTTACACCGGCTCAACAATTGATTAGTGATACTGCAGTTATTGGAGCCGGTTCTGTAATTATGCCCGGCAGTTTTATAGGCGCACATGTGGTAATTGGTTCAAATTGTATTATTCATCCCAACGTAACCATAGGTGACTATACGGTAATAGGTAACAACGTTATTATACAGTCAGGAACGGTAATAGGCAGTGATGCGTTTTATTACAACACAAAAAAGAATCGTGAAGTGTGGTATAAGAAAATGCTGAGCTGCGGAAGGGTAGTGATAGAAGATGATGTAGAAATTGGGGCGGCTTGTACCATTGACCGTGGTGTAAGTCATGATACTGTAATTGGAAAGGGAACAAAGTTTGATAACCAGGTACACATTGGTCATGATAGTGTGATTGGAAAGAATTGTTTGTTTGCCGCACAGGTAGGAGTGGCCGGTGCTGTAGATATTAAAGATGGCGTTATACTCTGGGGTCAGGTAGGTGTAAGTAAAACACTCACTATTGGAGAAAACGCAGTGGTGCTGGCACAAAGCGGTGTGCCCTCTTCATTAGAAGGCGGAAAAACTTATTTTGGTTACCCTGCCGAAGATGCCTCCTACAAACGCCGTGAGTTAGTTTGGATTAAGCGTATTCCTCAAATGTGGGACAAGCTTATGAACAGTAAGTAGCTGATATAATTGAAGCGAACTTTTACATGCAGCCATTTCCCTTAGATACCAAATCGATTTTTGAAAAACGAAAGCTTGTTATTGCTACCATGCACGGTAAAGAACAGGTGCTTGCTCCATTGCTTATGGAAGCATTGGATGTAGAAGTTATCCTGCCTCCCCAATTGAATACAGATGCTTTTGGCACATTTACAGGTGAGGTAGAACGAACACTGGCACCTCTTGATGCTGCTATTATCAAATGTAAAACGGCCATGCAGCAAACAGGTTGTGATATAGCTGTGGCCAATGAAGGAAGTTTTGGACCACACCCGTTTATTGGTTTTATAAGCAGTGATGAAGAACTCGTGGTTTTGGTGGATGCGAAAAATAATCTGCAAATAGCCGCAAAGGAACTCAGCACTGAAACTAATTTTGACGGGAAAAAATGTATTTCTTTTGACGAAGTAAAAATTTTTGCGGAGCAGGTACAATTTCCTTCACATGGTTTAATACTCCGAAAAAACAAAGAAGCGGCATCACCTATTATTAAAGGAATTACAGATTGGGATGTATTAGAAAAGGAGTCCCGCTCATTTATTCAAACATATGGAGCGGTATATGCAGAAACAGATATGCGTGCTCTGTATAATCCTTCCCGGCTGCAGGTGATTGAAGCAGCAGCTCAAAAACTCATTACTAAACTTTTTTCTGTGTGCAAGCACTGCCATGCACCCGGTTTTGATGTGGTAGATTTTGTAAGCGGATTGCCCTGCAGTAACTGTGGTACACCTACCCGCAGCACATTGGCACATGTGTACAGATGTACGAATTGTGGTTTTGAAGAACGAAAAAATTTTCCTTACGGAAAAGCAACCGAAGACCCCATGTACTGCGATGTATGTAATCCTTGAGAACCTTTAAACTATTCAACCTTTTCCTCCGGCCAATAATCATACGGCAGTAAATCACCCAAAATTTTCCATGCCCAGTAACCGCTGTTGATAACCTCTGTTTGATCATAAAAGAAGCCATTTTCTGTAATAACAAATCCATTTAAAAATTCAAGCGTTGAAACCTGATACTTGGAGTAAGGAGAGTATTTATTGGCAACGAGGTATTCTTTTTCCATAGAAGCTTGCTTGTAAGTAAGCCTGTATTTGCCAAACAATGAAATTTCTTTATCTACACTATCTACAAGTTTATATACTGCTGAATCATATGGTTGTTCTAATTTTTGAAAACTTAATTTACCTGTGGTACTGTCTGTAATAATTTGTTCCAGTTCATATCCATTATCTGCAAGTGTGCTGTCAAAGTAACAGCGCATGAAATGTAATCTTGATCCATAGTATGCCAGCTCACGGTTTTTTTTCCAGATGTCTTTTTGCTCTGCAGTTGAATCCAGCTCAGTAAAGAAGGCCGTGCCTGTATAGGTGCTGAACTTTGTACCATAGTCATAAACAAATGAATCCAGCCGGTATTGTATTTTATAACCCAGTGCAAAATTCATTACTATCACCGGCTCATCTGCTTTTACTTTAAGGCGATTTCTTTTTTTAGAATAGTAAAAATGAAGTGAATCGGGATTGGTGATGGTACACTGTTTGGCATTGGGTGTTGTGCCAATAAAATAATCTGTAAACTGGTTGCCATATTTTTTCCAGCCGTCTTTTACCTCAGTAGTGGCCTGTATCACCACTTCTTCCATTTTCTTTTCTTTCTTTTTTAATTTGATGATGAGTTCAGTACTGTTATCCTGTGAGGAGCTGATACGGATACTTTGTGTTTCATAACCCGTATAGCTGATAACCAAATTATGACCGCCAGCAGGCAATTCAATTCTGAAGTTTCCTTCTTTAGAAGATATCGTTCCTTTTGTTGTGTTTTCGCATTGTACGGATGCACCTTCTAATGCAGCTTGTGTGCTGTCGTCAACCACCTGACCTTTGATAACAAATGATTGGGCAGAGATGCTGATACTGATGAACAAAAGGATAATGGAGAGGATTGTTTTCATACGATTTATTTAATGGCGGAATAAAAATAACAATTTTAAGGCCAGAGCTTCTTCTTTTATGTTATTAATTCAGAATCAGGAAGAGAACATAAAGTACAAACAGTAAAATAAGCTCTGTAATTAATTGATGTCGCAGGGTTGCTTTTAAAAGCCAACGTAGAAAAAAATGAAGTACTATGAGTAGTCCTCCGGTTATCAATGCAGGTATACCGAAAAGCATGCCCCAGTCATTTGAATCCAGTATCGTACGAATGGTATAGTAAGCGCCACTGAATATTAGAATTATTCCGGAAATGAATAATGGAGATTGATACCACTTCATCAGCTTAATTTATAATATTCCATCAGCCAGTTACAGGTACGTTCAATGGTTACATCAGCCGGTGTAAATTCAAAACCGGGCAATGCCTTTTTTATTTTTTCATTGGAAAAAATAGTGGTGGCATGTGCGGTGCCTGTAGTTTCTTTTGTAAGCAAGGGTTCATCACCTGTAATCAGTGATTTGAGATGTTCCAAACGCCATACGATTTCGCCCATCCATGGTTTTGCTTCTCTGTGTGGTGGTTTTTTGCCAAATGCTGTGGCAAGTTTGGTAAGCATTTCTTTAAAAGTGAAATGCTCATTGCTTAGTAAAAATCGTTGTGCTGAAATAGTACTATCCATTAAACCCATCATTGCCCGTGCCACATCCTGTGCATCTACATAACCGGTGCTGCCGTTGGTAAACCAGGGAAATTCATTCCATGCATTTTTAAACAAAGCGGTAGAGCCTGATTCCCATGTTGATTCACCAAGTATGATGGATGGATTTACCATCACCGCATTTAATCCTTCGCCAATACCACGCCACACTTCAAGCTCTGATAAATATTTTGTTTTTCCGTAGTGCGAGTTATTTGTTTCTTCTGTCCATTTGGTTTCTTCTGTTACTTCTTCCCCTTTTCTGATGCGGCCCAGTGCTGCTACAGAACTTACATGCACCAATTTTTCTACACCATTTTCCAATGCAGCATTTACCATGTTGGCAGTGCCTTCTATATTGATG
>CAYPBV010000210.1:0-4436 GCA_964409025.1 uncultured Chitinophagaceae bacterium
CGCTATGAGTGATAAGGCCATGCGGAGTGCATTATTCATTATGCTGTATCGTGATTTCCCTGTGTTTCAAACTTCGTTTCAAATATTAGACACACTCATTGAAATTGATCACTGGCTGGCGGGCTGGCGCCATAAACATTATGTGATGGTGCGACGAATGATTGGCATGCGTGTAGGTACGGGTAACACCAGCGGTGCCGGGTATTTAGATGGTGCTGTGCAGCAACATTATATTTTTAAAGAATTGGCTTCGCTTTCAACGTATTTGATTGAACGCAGAAAATTGCCAAAGTTGCCGGAGGAGTTGGTGAAGGTATTGGGGTTTGTGAGCTAAGAGGTAAAAGGAGAAAAAAAAGGGAATAGAAGTTTTTGTCCTTTGAATTGTCTTTAGTAGATAATGTCCAATTTTTTCTTCTCTGTTTACATCCACTACTATTAGCTTTATATTTTTTGAATACCTTGTTTAGGCTGATTATTTCTTTTTTAGGCTCTTTAAATTAAGAGTCCTTCTACTTACAACAATATTTACTGTATCTCCTCTAAAACTATCTCTATGCGAAAGTTTTTCAATATACAAACTATCGCCCTTGCATATAAAATTATAATACCCACTTTCAGGGTCATATTTCCCTATATAAATTCTAAAGCTTATTGAATCAGTTAAGTAACTAGCGTAAACTCCTGCTGCAGTTACCTCATAAATCTCTTCATATAAGTTACTATTACAAACCCTCGCTGTTACTTTATAATTTTTATAACAACTAGTAATTGAAGTTATTAAAATTGCAATGATTATAGTTTTACTTCTAATCATTTATAAGCGTTGTTACAAATATCTAATTTAATTTTTGTGCTGACTACTCCTCTACATCAATCTTTTTTATTGCACTCAAATACTTTTATTTACAAAACCCTTCAGAGAAGAAGTTACTAAGAAGAAAAAGAGAGGACATAAAATTTTCACACCTCTCTTTTCCTCTTTAAACTCTTAGCTCAATAACTATACACCGCATATCCCCAAGGTGCCAATGCAAACTGCTGACCATCATTTAATTTCTCTTTCTTCCCTGCAAATATATTATCTGCTTCACCACCAAAATTTCCTTTGATGGTTACTGTTTGAGGAGCGCCTGATAAATTAAGTACCACGAATACTTTTCTGCCATTTTTTTCACGCAGGTAAGAGTAGACTGCATCATCATTGGAAGATACTAATTTTTGATACGAAGCATCTACTGCCAACGCCGGATTGTTTTTACGGAGCGTTAATAAGGTTTTATAAAAAGCAGCACGTTCAAATTTTGCAAATGCAATGGTGTCCTTATAAAAGAAAGAAATTGAATCAAGGAATGGTTCTTCCTGTCCGCTATAAATTAATGGCAATGTATTTTTCCATGTTTGGCTCAACACAGCAAACGGCGCATGCACAGCGCCGGGCATGGTAGCATAGTCAGCTTTGTTCCAGCTGTTTTCATCATGATTGCTGGTGAAATACATTTTGATGGCACCGGGTACAAAAGTTTCTTCCAGTTTCATCAATGAAGTATCGAGCAGTTTGGCACTGGCTTCGCCGTTTGCAACTTTTTTCATCTTGGCAAAACCATCCCAGCCATAGCTGGCATTAAAGCCGGCATCATGAATCCATGCTACATCTGCTTCCGCCAGCATAAAGATATCTGGCTTTGTTTTTTTCAATTCTGCAATACAATGCTGCCAAAAACTGCGTGGTACTTCACCGGCCACATCGCAACGGAAACCATCAATCTTTGTTTCCGTTAACCAATACTTCATGGCATTGATCATACTGTCGTGTAACATGGGGTTTGCAAAATTCAGATCTCTTGTATCACTCCAGTCAAATGCAAAGGCCAATGTGCCATCTGCTTTCTTTACAAAAAAATCAGGATTACTTTTTATCCAGCGGTTATCAGCACCGGTATGATTGGCCACCCAATCGGTTATCACTTTAAAACCCAGCTCATGTGCTTTGTTCACCAGATTTTTCCAATCATCTAATGTTCCAAATTCAGGATTCACGGCAGTATAATCCTGCACAGCATAGTAACTGCCCAGCTTTCCTTTACGGTCCACTTCACTGATGGGTGTAATGGGCATAAACCACAATATCTCCACGCCCATTTCTTTTAAGCGGGGCAAATGGGCTTCAAAGGCTTTAAACGTTCCTTCCGGTGTGTACTGACGCACATTCACCTCATATATATTTGATTGAGTTATAAAAGATGGATAACTACCAGTTGTTTCAGTTTGTTTATTTTCTTCTTTAGGCATCAGTTTACAGGCACTCAGGAGCAGGGCAGTAACTGCGGCTGAACATAAAATTCGTTGTATGGTCATAATCAAATTTTTAGGGCAGTAAATTATTAAACATTTCCCGTTCAATCATCAAAATTTACATATCAGTAAAAAAAAAGCGGTCTTCAGGATATAAGTTGTAACTTTTCACAAACAAACACAGCTATGAGAAAAATTCTACCTATTGTTCTCAGTTTAAGTTTTATACTGTTAAAAACAAATGCCGCCAATTTTACCATTACCAATGCCGGTCTCACGTACACGCCCAGTACACTTGTTGTAAACGTGGGCGATGTTGTTACGTTTAATGTTGATTTTCTCTTTCATCCCACAATACAGGTTTCCCAAACGTCGTGGAATAATAATGACCCTACCCAGGTGCCTGGAGGTTTTAATTTCGGTTCCGGCAGTTCCGGCATATTAAATATTACTGCAGCTATGGCCGGTACTACTATCTATTATCTTTGTTCTGCGCATGCATTTTCCGGCATGAAAGGAACTATTTCAGTTAACGTGGTTGCATCAGTAGCAGAAAACAGAATCCGTAATTTCAACTTCACTGTATTTCCCAACCCTGTTAACAGTAATTCACAATTAAATATCAGCCTGAAGAAAGCCGGCAAAACAACTATTGCCATGTATGATGTTAACGGACGAATGGTAGAGCAGGTACTTGATAGAATAATGGAAGCAGGTGAGATAACTATTCCTTTCCGTGCAGTTCATTTGCAAAAAGGAACTTATTTCTTACTTATGCGCACACCGGAAGGCACATTAAAAAAACAAATACTGATACAATAGACTACAATAGCGGCCTGTTAATAACAAACCCTCTGCATAATGTATGCAGAGGGTTCTATTTTTTACTCATACCTCTAGATCATTGCAGCGGCATTTTCACCGGTAACAACTGCACCTTCCATACTTGCCTGCAGGTCTGCTATATGTTCACCTGCAAAATAAGTATTGATAAATGGCTTTTGTAACACAGGTCTTAATCTAAACCATTGTCCGGGCCGGTAAACACTATAAGCACCTTTTGAAAACTCATCATCACCCCAGTAGTAATTGAACTGTTTTTCCATAAGCGGACGAATATTTCCAAACACAGGAAGTAGTGCCTGCTGCATCAGTACTGCTCTGCCTGTATCATTTTGTTTGGCTACTACATCACCTTTATCACCTGCTGCATAAGAAATTAATACGCCTTTGTTTGACTTCTGATCTTTACTGCCATGATAAATAAAATGTGCTGTTGAATCAGTTACAATATCAAACCGCTCATCTTTCCAGAAGCGATTGGTAAAGAGCATCAGATTCTTATTCACTCTTCCGTACTGCAGTTCATTAATGGCATCCACTTTATCAATGGGTAATTTTGGAAGCCACTCTATATTTTTCATGGCTTGCGTAGGTGCTGTACAAATAAGTTTATCTGCTTCAAATACTGAACCATTGGTACAGGTAACTTTTACTTTAGCATTTTGTTCAATCCTTAAAACTTTATGATTGAGTTTTATATTGGTTACTCCAATTTTTACTGCTAATGCATCAGCCAGTTTTCCATTACCTCCCACAATTTTATAAGGCAGTTCTTTACGCTGTGCCACCGTAGTAAAATGCTGCATAGCTGCATAAGCTGATACCTGACGAATACTTTCACCAAAGTCAATACTGTCAACCAGGTTTTGAATATCCAAGTCTCTGCCATCACATCCATTATTCAATAAATAGCGCCACCAATCAAGCTTGTCCAGTTCGTTTTGATCTTCAACACTTAAATCCACGAAATCCATTTTCAATTTTGACAGTTTCTTTTGCCACTCCGGACTTTGACTCCATTCATAAGGTTTGAAGTATTGATTTTTATAATGCAGATGTGCCTGTAATAAATTATCCTGCAAGAGTAATCCCATTTCATCACACAATCCTAAAATGCGTTTTTGCGATTTGGAAATCCATTCACCGCCCAGTTCTACATTCAGATTTTCTTTAGCATCCATATTATAGGTAAACACACGACCTCCAACCCGATTGCGTGCTTCCAGCACCACCACATCAATTCCTCTTTTTTTCAATTGATAAGCTGCTGCAAGTCCTGAAAAACCTGCGCCTATTACAAT
>CAYPBV010000211.1:0-2012 GCA_964409025.1 uncultured Chitinophagaceae bacterium
TAGTTGAATATTAATGTTAAATCTGTTGAAATCAGATTTATTAATAGCTAATAAATTATTATTCACAATACTACTGTCATATAGCTTAGTTCTAAAGTTTTTATAACCACCAGAGATATTTAGCCAATAAAAAGCATATCCTTTAAAAACAATATTTTGCATATCAAAATGGTCTAAATCATTTTGAATTATGCTGTCTATAATTCTTTTACTCAAGATATTCCAAACAAGGTCTTTTATTTTTTGTATTGAGTCTCTCCTTAATTCAAGTTCAGCTAAAATATCGGGAGCTACATGTAAGAATGTAACTTCAAGTGGATTTTTCACAGAGTCTAGGAATTTATCAAAATTATTATCTCTATTCTGAGTTAATAAGGAATTATAAAAACTAAGTCTTTGATTGACGTATGACTGTCTTCTTTTTGCTAGTTTTTTAAAATCTGTTTCATCAAATGTCAATTTGGGTTTTGTTAATACGAGTGAAACACCAAAATTTAAACCTAATCCAGTGCTCCAACTATCTGGTGAAAAAATACTGATTGTATTTCCTTTACTCTCAGTTATTATACCAAAGTTTGTAAATCTAGTTTTACTTTTATTTCCATAAGCATAATTAAATCCTAATGTGGAACTCTCACCACTTAGTGTTATTGTACCAGCTGTTTGACTTGAAATTAAATTGCTATTTCCTGTTAGCAAGTTAGTAAACGTAGGCTGTATATAACTGTGAGCAGTTTTCTCAGAGAGTATTTGATTGAATTTTGGTATAGTATCATACCTGTACTCCTTTAACTTACTTTTAAATTTGTTTTGGATATCATTAAATACTTCTTCGATTTGATTATTTAAGGATGTATTTTGAGCATTAAGATTTGAGTTAAATACAATTACTATAAGCGTTAATATAATCTTTCGCATAAAAAATATTTAAAGGTTTAAAACTCCAACAGCCCTGCCCCATAAGTAAACCCCGCACCCACACTGGCCAATAACACATTTCCTTTCAGCTTACCCTGCTCATTTGCCTCACTTAGGGCAATGGGTATGGTTGCTGCACTGGTATTACCTATGTACTCAATATTGATAAAAAACTTTTCTATCGGTATCTGCATTCGCTTTGCCAATGCTTCTATCATACGCTTATTGGCTTGGTGTGGCACAATCAGATCAATATCAGCTATTGTTAACTGGTTCTTGGCCAAGACTGCCGTAATGGCTTCTTCAAACAGTACTATGCCCCCTTCAAATACTTTTTTATCCGTAAAGCGTAAAAAATGTTCTTGCTCTGCAAAACTCAATTCATCCAAGGGCTTTGCACTGCCACCATTGGGTATTAATACACTATGGCAAAGGGTGCTATCTAAACGGCACAAAGTGTCTTTTATCTGAGTAAGGGCACCATCGCTTTTGAGATAGCAAAAGCCTGCACCGTCTGCAAAAATTAATGCAGTTTTTCGATCTTCATGATCAATAATTGTACTGAATTTATCAGCACCTGCCACCAATATATTTTTGTATTTGCCGCTAATGAGCAAACTATCTGCCAGCGTAAGTGCATATACAAAACCGCTGCAAGCGGCCATGATATCAAAAGCAAAGCAGTGATTAATGTTCAATTTGCGTTGCACCAAGGCAGCTGTAGAAGGGCAATTGTGGTCTGGCGTCATCGTAGCAATAATGATACAATCCAACTCCTCCAAATCTGCCTGTGTTAACCCACTATTGTTAACAGCGGCAACGATCATATCAGAAGTAGCACCTTCTGTGTAATATCTACGCTCAATAATGCCGGTTCTTTCTTCAATCCAGGCTTCCGTAATACCAAAACGTTCTGCCAATAACTGATTGGTTATCCGTTGGTCAGGAATAAAATGTCCGAATTTGTAAAAACGTGTACTCATGCAATTAATTGAATTTGGTTGAATGCGCCCGATTGAGCAATAGCCATTTATGGCTATATCTTTCGAACCATGCGCAATAATCAAAGGATTTTGATGGCTATTTTAAGGAAA
>CAYPBV010000211.1:2022-4431 GCA_964409025.1 uncultured Chitinophagaceae bacterium
TGTTCAACAAGAGCGCGTATTCCACAATTTTTCCTATAATTTACTGTGTACACATTTTATGGAATCAAGTAATATCCAACCAGTACCGATAACCGAATGGAAGCAGTACTGGCAGCGCTGCAACCAAACCAACACAAAGCAGTCTCCTGTGCAATTACCTAAAGCGGTATTATCTACAGAACAGATGATACCATTACAAGTAGGTAATAGCTTTTATATTATTATGGATTATCAGGCCAAGCAATTTGTGGAAGTAGGCGGTAACAGTACCCAAGTAATTGGTTATACGCCGGAAGAGCTTATGCATGGTGGATTTGCGCTCTTATCTGCTTTGGTATGGCCCGAAAGTCTGCCCAAGGTTGCAGCAGCAGGCTTTTTTTACCATGAATTCATTCACCAACAACCTGTTACAAAAAGATTGCACCTAAAAACAAACCTTAACATCTGGATGCAGCACAAATTAGGTACACAGCTGGTTTTATTAGAGCAGGTCTTGATATTGGCTTTGGATGCCAATGGGCAGGTAAGCCATACGTTCAAACATTTTACAGATATATCCCATCTGCCAACAGCCACAGAAATGGTGCTCTCATTTCTGGACATTGAACATGGGCATAATCATGCAACCCTATACCACACCGTTAGCTTTGCGCAAACTGTAGCAGAAGAAAAAAAGCTAGATCTCAGCAAAGCCGAGCTGAATGTGCTGAAGCTAATTGCAAAAGGCTTGGCTTCTAAAGAAATAGCGTGCCAACTCCATATTAGTGTGCATACAGTGAACAACCACCGTAAGAACATGATCAAAAAAGCCAAAGCGCGTAACATTACTGAAGTATTAAATATTGCGCTGTTAAATGAAATGATGTAAGCATTTTGTACTTTACACTAAACCTAAAACAAACCTGCTGCTATGGGTAAGATTGTACAAGAACAATTTACCTACTTAGGCCATCTGCATCAACTTGCGTATAGCAGAGAAGCCATTGATTTGCTGCAAATTTCAGCAGCCATAGATCGATTTAGTTATTTGGGGAACCAGTTGTCTCACATTATGCCCACATTTTTTGTATTAGACTATCAAGAAAGAACCTATACCACCATCAGCAAAAACTGTAAGCAGATTACAGGATATCCTGCAGAGCAACATATTGAGGATGGCATTCCTTTTTTACTGGATATTTATCAAAAAGAAGATTTTCGATTGTATGATGAGCATATTTATGGCAGCAATTTGCAAACATTACAATCTATTCCTCAAGCCCACCACGAAGAATTGGTTTTCTCTTATAACTTTCGCATCAAGAGTAAGCAGAAGAAAGAAATCAAAGTCTATCAACGTAATGCCTATATCACTTCAAAAGAAACAGGTCTGCCCCTGTATAGTGTTGGCTTTGTTACAGATATTACCCCTATTAAATCAGACGCCATAATGCAGCATGCTATTGAATGGCACCGCAGAACAGAAACAGGTACAGAAGTAAAACAAATACTGCATCATTATTACTATCCACATGAAGAAGACAAAGTATTGTCCAAAAGAGAAAAGGAGATACTGAACCTAATGGCTGATGGGTTTAGTAGTAAAGAAACGGCCACCAAGCTCTCTATTAGTGAGCATACCGTGATTAACCACCGCAAGAATATGCTCAAGAAAACCAATACCAAGAATATTGCTGAGCTGGTAGCTTTTGCAATCAGGAGCAAACTTATTTAAACACAGCACTTGCAAATTCGCTAAGCAATTCCAAAAATATTTTCGGTTGATCAACGTGCACCGCATGTGCTGCATTCTCCACCAAATGGGTTTTCCCATTCCACAACCTTTTTACCAACCTGGTTCTATCCAGATAATCCGGTACTACATTTTTTTCTTCCACACCAGCTATAGCCAATACCGGTAATTGAAAAGCAAGAATCGCAGCAATTTCATCTGCCAAGCCCTGATTCATCAACACTTTTGGAATATTGGTTCTTACAGCAGGGTGTGTATGCAAATACGCCTCTTTCATCAGGGCAAAGACAGCTTCGTTCTGTATGAGCAATTGTATACGAATAAATCCATTAAGAATAGATGGGTCCGGCTCTGCCGCCATCAAAGCTTCTCCATAGGGATTGGGCAATAAAACCTGTTCTAGACCTGCATCTCTGCCGATGGCAGAAGACCCTATCAGCACAATGCCCTTACACCCGGGAAGACTTAGCGCCTCTCCAATGATATTAGATGCGTAGCTAAAGCCTACCAATATGTATTCATCTGGTTGTTGTTGAAACAAATAGTTCTCCAACCATTGCCCTATTTTAGGGATGGTATAATCTTCATCATTCCAGTCTTTGGGTAAATTTCCTCCATGACCGGGAAGATTGATAGCGATACACCGATATGCGGAAAGGGTTTTACTACTTATAATG
>CAYPBV010000212.1:0-4418 GCA_964409025.1 uncultured Chitinophagaceae bacterium
CTGCGGCCAATCTTACATTGAGCAATAACCGGGTTCTCAACTTTACAGAGTTTATTGATGATTATGATAATGGCGGACAAAAAGAAACATTTTATAAATCAGCCCCGCTTTCATTTTCCCCTTCAGTGGTAGGTAGTGCCACATTAAATTTTATTCCTGTAAAAAATGCAGAATTGAGTTTTTTAAACAAATACGTATCCCGTCAGTTTCTGGATAATACGGGAAATAAGGCCAGGAGTATTGATGCGTTTTTTGTAACGGATATAAGAACTGCTTATTCCATCAAATCTAAATTGGCTAAAGAAATATTGGTTTCTTTTCAGTTGAATAATTTGTTCAACATCAGATATGAGGCCAATGGATATACGTATAATTATTTCTTTGGCGGGCAACGAATTGTTGAAAATTTCTTTTACCCGATGGCTGGAAGGAATTTTATGATGGGGTTAAGTGTGAAATTGTAGTTGCAGAGTAATAAAAAAAAGAAGCAATTTCAATCAATCTGAGTGCCGTCATGTCGAGGTACGAGACATCTCTACTTAATAAAAAGTTAGTCTTTCATTCTTTAAGACAAAAGATTTGCTTTACTATTTTCAGGAGATGCCTCCTTCGTCGGCATGACGTTACAGAGTGGTTGAGTATAAGTAAAAAGTAAGAGGTGATGCTTTTACAAACATCACCTCTTTCATGATGATATAATCTGAAGAAACTAAGAACCAAACTTCTCCCTCCACGCCAGCATACCACCTACAACATTCACCACATTGGTAAAGCCCATCGTTTCAGCAAACATGCAGGCCTGTCCGCTGCGGTTACCGCTACGGCAGTAGAAAATCACTTCTTTGTCTTTCAGGTCATCAATGGCTTCTGTGTCCATAGCTTTAATATTTCCTAACGGATGCAAAATGCCACCGATGTTGAATTCTGCATTTTCATTTGGCTCACGTACATCAACCAGGTTGAGTTGCTCACCTGCATCTAATCTTGCTTTTAATTCTTCTACAGTAATCGTGTTCATAAAGATTTGTTATTGATTAATAATCGTTTTCGGTTGTAACCGGCCTTTGTTTATCAACTGAATCTTTAACGGGTGCATTTTTACTAATCCATACATCCATCAGTTGTCCGCCGCGGATACGGATGGGTCTTCCTTCCTGATCTTTTCGTGGTGGATTTTGCTGAATCACAAAAGCTGAAGATGAATCTGCAACCACACCATCAACCACCACTGCACCCAGCAGCAACCCATTTGTTTCAAGGAGTACTTTTGCATCGTCAAATGTTAATCCTACCAAATCAGGCACAGTCATCTCTTTATCCTGTACCCCGCCACCTATAACCAAGGAAATATAACTGCCCATCGGAATTTTTGAGCCGGGCATTAGCTGCGTGCCGTTGTACGATTGTTCCAATATAGAACCCACAGCAAAATCAGGTTTATAAGTTGTATCGCCCAATTTAAATCCAAGCGAACGCATCTGCATCTCTACACTTCGTAATGTTTGCCCTACAAAATTTGGAACAGTCACCAAAGGCGGTAGTGCACGATTAACCGTGAGATACACCGTACGGTTTACCTTTACCAGCATTTCAGGGTCCGGTGTTTGTTTTACTATACTTAAGCGTGGCAGACTGTCGTAATAAACACTGTCCTGCACTTCTACTTCAAAACCTTGTGCTTCTAATATTTTTCTGGCTTCATCTATACTTTTTCCTTTTACAGCAGGTACTTTCATATACTCGCCATGTTTGGTAATCCAATCAAGCAATTGAAAAAACATAAAAAACACGGCAAAGGCTATGAATGCCGCTACCAAAAGGTTTACAAAAAAGGAGCGTTTCGTTATAAATTCAAACACAGCTTTTGTTTTAGGGGTGAATATCGGAAAATTATTGAATGCGCTTATCTTATCGAAAACTTTGCCAAACTTTGTTACCTGGATGCTGCAATTGCATCTTCAACCAGGGCTGCATAAAATTGTTCCAGCGTCCATCCATAGGCTTGTACCTGCTGCGGAACAATACTTGCATCACTTTGACCCGGAATTGAGTTAATTTCCAGCATGTAAGGCTGCTGCTCAACTTCATTATAAATAAAATCAATACGAATAACACCCCGGCAATTAAACACACTGTAAATTTTTTTTGCAGCATCCGCTACATTTTTATAATGTGTTTCACTTGCTGCGGCAGGTGTTACTTCATCACTCTTGCCCTGATACTTTGCTTCAAAGTCAAAGAAATCTTTATCATCATGCGCTTTAACTTCTGTCATAGGCAAAGCAATAATTTCAGCATCACTGCGAAACACACCAATGGTAAACTCTCTTCCTTCAATCATCTCCTCTACTAAAACCTGGTCATCTTCTTTAAATGCTTTTTGAATAGCGCCGGCTAAATCTTCCTGCTTATTTACTTTACTCATGCCAATACTGCTGCCTCCGTTATTTGGTTTTACAAACACAGGAAATTTTAACTTGATAGTATTGGCATCAACCGGAATATGTTTGAACAGATGCACGCTTTTGGCTACTTTAATTCCTGCAAAAGCCGCAACTGCAACCGTGTAACGTTTATTAAATGTAATAGCTGAAGTAGCTGCATTACAACTGGTATATGGCAAACCAATCATATCAAAATACCCCTGCAGTTTTCCGTCTTCTCCGGGAGTGCCGTGCAATGCAATAAATGCACAATCAAAATTGATTTTAGAACCGCTTACGGTGATAGTAAAATCATTTTTATCAACAGGAATTTTATTACCTGAGGGAGCATTATAAAACCAACCCTCTTTTGTAATATCAATTAAGTACACCTCATACTCATTCCTGTTAAGGTGATTGCTGATGGTTGTTGCTGTTTTGTAAGAAATGACTGCTTCGCCGCTGGTGCCACCTGTTACTAATGCAATTTTTTTCATATTGATGGTTGGTTCGGTTGTATAAAAAATGATACATTTATTTATTGAACGCTATTTTCCGCTCCCGGATTACCTGTATCCAAAACAAATTTCCATTTACCATCTGTTTGCTTTTGCCATATGGAGAGATAAGTACCGTTGAGTACTGAATCGGTTTTCTTCAGCCTTATTTCATATATGCCATAAGTATAACCCAAATCATTACTTTTTGAAAGCTGACCGTTTTGGGGCACCCACGTCATTATAAACGATGAATCTTCCTGTGAGGTTAAAAACTTCACCACATCTCCTTCAACAATGGGTATAAAACCAGGTCTGAGCAAAACTGCATCATCAGCAACGAATTGTAAAAACGCTTTTTTCATTCCTTGTTTTTCACTTGCGGCAGAAAAATCACGATCGGCTTGTATCATGGCTTCCAGTGCTTCCTGATGTTCAAGTTTTTCCATCGAGTGTTTGTTTTTTGCAGTAAACACACAAGAAGTAATATTCAGAAATATAAAAGCGGTAACTACATATCTGTACATATGTGCAAGATAGGATTTCAATACAAAAAGAAGATAATTGAAAATGCTTCTTAAGAAAGGTTTTAACTTTTACCGTTTTAAGGTTATAAGTTTTTTTAAAAAAGTAAGGTGAAGGATTTCACCCCCTCACCTTTTTTTGACGGGAAATATCACCCGCCTGTACTAAGGATGCGTTCTTACGGGAACTTATCCAATCCAAAAAGTTTTATCAGATATGCAATGCGGCTTTCTTGGCCATCAGTTGCTCTACTGTTTCCACATACATTTCATCAGGTACACAACAATCAACCGGACAAACAGCAGCACATTGCGGCTCTTCATGAAAGCCCTGGCACTCCGTGCACTTGTTAGGTGTAATATAATAGGTATCCATACTCACAGGAGCATTCTTTGCATCTGCATCTACAACCGTGCCATCTACCAATGTATAAGAACCTTTTACAGTTGTACCATCTGAGATGGCCCATTCTACACCACCTTCATAAATTGCGTTGTTAGGACACTCGGGTTCGCAGGCCCCGCAGTTAATACATTCATCTGTAATCTTAATAGCCATACTATTGAAATTTTGGGGTTAGAATCGTTTACTTTTGCGTTTTAATGCAAGTTAATAATCTTGAAATGAAGTTACAAGAAAGACTGGAAATTTTAATTCAACTTGGTAAATATATTTCTGCACATAGCAGTGAATGGCAGGAAGCAAAACAAAGAGCAGAGCAAAAAAACAATTGGTTTTCACAACGGTTTGTTGAACTGGCCGCAAACAATATTGCTCAACAATTTCTACAAAAAGAAAAGCTGGAGCAGTGGACTTCGCATTATCACCTTGATGATAATATTTCAGCTAAAAAAATCGGCATTGTAATGGCCGGAAACATTCCGCTGGTGGGCTTTCATGATTTTTTGTGTGTATTTGTGAGCGGACACAACCAGGTGTTAAAACAAAGCAGCAAGGATGATGTGCTGCTGAA
>CAYPBV010000213.1:0-4332 GCA_964409025.1 uncultured Chitinophagaceae bacterium
GGCTGATTGCTTAATAGATATTGATCTATAGTCAATAATGTTTGTTTGTGAATAACCGTATCAAAGCTTTTTTGATTGATTACTATTTCAATTTTGTAAGGGATTGCCGGGTATTGTGGTTTCCAAAAAAGAACGGGAACAGTAAATGCAAAACTACTGTCGTGTGGCAGCAGCATTTCTTTTTTGCCACGATACACTACGGCAGCTACTTTTTGTTTTTCATCTCCTTCTCCGGATAAAAATTGTTCAAATACGTAGGCAAAAAAGTTTTTAGATACACTTGCTGCTTTCAGTTTTTGTAGTAGCGTTTTTATATGGCTGTAAGAATAGTTGCCGGGTTTGTCCAGCAGCATAGACTTGCCATCCTGCTGCACCAGCATTACATTGGAATGTGATGTAATGATAAGGCTGTGTTGTGGTAATAAAAATATACCACGTTTTGCATCTTCTTTTTTGCCGTCATGTATCCAGTGCACTTGTTTGCTTACATGGTATAAAAGCAGTTTATCAGATGCATACAGGTATACAGCCTGCAGCAGAAGTATAATGCATATAAGGAAAGGTTTAATCATTATGTTCTTTGTTTAAAAACCTTGAACGTATTGGTAATTTTAATTTGTATTTCAGTAACAGCAACAGCGCTTCATATAAATTAATAAAAGTGGGCAGCAGTACAAAGCAGGCTAACAGCAATCCGGGATCAAATTTTGTATCAAGATACCGGTATACAAGAATGATGATAAATACCATGGCAATACTGCCAATCAATTGAACACCTGTGCCCAACCCGTTGAACCATATGTCGCCTTTAAAAAACAAACTGCAGAATACGGGTAACATCAGCCAGATGAAAAGAAATGAGATGAACAAATTCCAGAATGGCGAAATAACATGTATATAGTCATCTTCAATAATCATTCGTAAAATATTGGCATGTGCTACACACCCGTACATGTCAGGATAACTGCGTCCGCTGAGTTTTTCATTCAGTGGTGTAAAAATCATGTCTTCATCTATCCTGTTTTTGGCTGTATGACCGGGTAATCCCAGATAACCTATCAGTACAATTTTGCCCTGAAGTGATGCCGGATTGAAATCAGGATTCATTACTTCATCAAAGTTGTAATAACTGAAGTTGGGAAGATTACCATAGTAATGAATTTCAACACGCTTATTCTTTTTTTGCTCCAGTTTACTATAAATTGATTTATTGAATTTTTTAATAATACCGGAGGTAAATGCCTGCTGCTGATTTTGAAACGGATAATAGTAATGTATGGTAGAGGTTTCCTTATCAGTACCTTCAAGATTTACATAATTGTTTTTTTCACTACTGAAATAGCTATGATTGTAAATACTGAGTTTGGGATTTTCAAAGTCAGGGTAGGAGGGAAATACAAAGTTATCATACCGTTGAAATAAATGCTGAAGCATCGAATCATCATCACCTTTACGGTCTGTAAAAATAATATCCAGTGCTACCACTTTTGGATTTGCATCCTGAATGGCTTGTAAAAGAAAAGCCAGCTCTTTTCTGCTTTTATCTTCAGCATTTATAAGCACTACAGGGCCTTTGTATATATCATTACGGTCTTTTATTTTATTATAGTAAAGGTCAGTGATGGTAAAATCACGAAAGGCCTCTGCAAACGGGTCAAAGAACGAAATATTGAGCACCAGCAATGAAAGCAGCCACACACATACAAAGATGAATATATTGAGAATGAGATATTCAGTAAAAAATCGTTTGAGCCGTTTCATGCTGTGCAGTTAAATGGATCTACGTGCAGTTATTTGTTGATGCTATGGAAACGGAACCATAATAAGATCCGCCCGTAACGAAAACATTTTTTAAACATCAAAGGGTATAAACAATTGTTTATACCCTTTGAATCATTCTGTAATGCAGACTAACGTTTTAAATTAAGGGTGAATGTGCGGCTGTCGTTGCAATAACTGTTATTGCTCCAGTACAAAGCACCATCTGTTGTTTGTGCATACCACTTCGTCCAGTTACCGGGTACCCAAACATCTATACGCACTGACGTAGCATAAGGAGAGAGACGACCCTGATAGATACCTTCAACCCAAATATCTACATAGTTACCCGTGAAGTTATCGAAATACACATAGCAATAGCCACGTGTTTTCTTTTGACGTGGCGTAGCATCGGGACCCGGAAGATCTTTCTTTTCTTTTACTTCCTGTGCAGTTACAGCTACTTTTTTACGCTCCTGTGCTTTTACACTGCTGCTGAAAACAATAGTAAAACCAATAATAGCCAATGTGAGGAATGCTAACTTTTTCATTGTGTTTGTTTTTGATTGTTTAAGAATTAAAGTTTAAAACGTTTAGCGTTGTTGGTGATTAGCTGTGTGCCCACAGGCAGGCACCAACAACAGCATTTATTTTTTATTGTTTCGGTACTATTTGATAGTTGATGTAAAACGTATTCATCACATCCATTTCAATACTGCCATCATCACCGCTGCCTCTTGTTTTGGAAGCAGCAGGGTCTTTCTTTTTTAAGAACGGGCGAAAGTCTAAAGGCTCCCGACTGGTGATGATGAGTATTCTGTTTTCACCGTAAGGTGGCCCCACACGAAATACTCTGCTGCTGCGTAATGTTTTATCAGGTTCAATAAAATTACCGGTTGCATTATCATTGATACGATAGCTTGGGAAAATACTGTTTACTATATGATCAGGCTGTATTTCTACAACAGTATAAAAGCAACGCTCCTGTCCGCTATTGGTAAACTCCAGTACATAATAATCATCTGCTTTGAATGTAATATTTCCATTTTGATCTTTAATGGAGTTGATGTTAAGATCCATTGTTTCACTTACTGCCCCACGCTCATTACGTTTGGTTACTTTTACAGGAATCATCTTAAACGTAACACGGATATTGGTATCTGATTTGTGCAGATTGGAAAAGTATTTACTCCAGGCCACATGTTTTAAACGATACTGCAATGTATCTTTTAGCACAGCATCTGCTGTATTTACATCCAGTCGCAGAAACTCCGTTTTGCTGTCTTTAAAAATGAAGAATCCATTTTCTTCAGTAATTGTTACCTCTGCATCAGTAGTGACAGATTTTGTTTCTTTGATGGTACTGAGTATTTCGTTGAGTTTGGATTGTGAGGCACTGTTTGTTTTTAACTGTACACCAATTTGCATGTTGCCAAAATTTACCTCGTCAAGAAATACCCATGCTTTGCTGATGATTTCTTCCTCTACTTTGTTAGCCAATTGAACAGTAGAGCTGAAATCAGCTGCTTTTATAATTTTTCCTGTGGTAATTGGTGTTACTCCTGCAGTATCTCTTGTGTCAGCAGGATATAGTTTTACCGTAGTGCCTTCAAACACATTAAATACTGTACCTGTTTTAATGATGATGCTGTTGTTTTCAAAAGATTCAGGTGTGAAATAGTCCAGCTTTGTTAGCATTTTTCCGCCAAAAATTTCTTTGTCCATTTCACCTTCTGCTTCCGGATGCTGAGCAAGTCCGAACCTGCGCATCTCTAATTTTATCTGATCATATACAGCCTGATAGCTCATTTGCTTTCCGGCATTGGTAAGTGTTTTAAAAAACGCCATACTTAAACTCCCATACTCCACGCCATCTTTTTCATACTGACTGTTGAGTTCACTGGATGATGAAGCAAAGAAGGATATCATTTTAGCCATACCTGCTTTACGATCACCAAGACCAAAGAGCGTTTCATTTATTTTATTTGTTTTTGTTACCGGCGCTTTATAATTGGATGGTTGATATTTTTTATCAGTTCCCCGCATGCCCGCTTTGCTGCCACGTGTAGATGAACCGCTATGACACGCATCTACAATTACAATAAGTTCACCATTTTCGCCCAGCTTTAACCGTAAGTCCTGAAGCTTTAAACCAAATTCATCATCACGCAAATGCTTATCTACACCGGGCTGGTATTCCATGGGCGCATCGTAAGGCACCAGCGCTTCATCATAACCATCATCTTCATCACCATTGTTATCATAAACCTGCTCGCCATGACCACTAAAATGAAATACACAAATATCACCGGGTGTTGCTTTTTCTACTAAATGTTTTTGTATACCTGCCAGTATACCATCTTTGGTACAGGCCGCATCTTTCATTACCACAATGTCAGACTCTTTAAACCCTTGTTTGAGTAATGCTTCTTTTATGAGTGGTACATCATTGGCACTTGCCAGATCATTCCATCCTGTGCCGGGTTTATATTTTGAAATGGCAACAATCAGGGCCAGTTTTTTAGGAGCCTGTGCCCATGTTTGCAAGGAAAACAAAAGCAAAACAGAAAGGAG
>CAYPBV010000214.1:0-1625 GCA_964409025.1 uncultured Chitinophagaceae bacterium
GTATTTTTCCTTTTAATTCGTCCACATCAATATCCTTATCAAACTCAAAATGCCCGTCATCACTTACTCCAAAAATCAGCTTGCCACCGTTTCGGTTAGCAAATGCCACAATTTCACAGGCAATATCCTTTCGGTTCTTGTCATTCATTTGAGTGATTTTATCAAACGATTTTAATTCTATGTCAGTTCGTTCTCTTTCCTTTGATTGCACTAACTGCTTTAATCTCTCTATGGTTATTTTCATGTGTAAATTTTACTTTAAACTTTGATAAATTTAAGCTGTAAGCTGCAAATAAGAAAGAAGCTTTATAGTAGCCCCTCATCGGCAAAGCTGTAATACCCTTCACTGGTAATAATGATGTGGTCTATCACTTTTATATCGTGGTAAGAAGCAGCAACTTTTATCTTTTGAGTTAATTCTTCATCAGCCCTGCTTGGTTTTAGATTTCCTGACGGATGATTGTGAGAAAGAATAATGCTTACAGCAAGAGATTTAATAGCAACAGCCAGTATCAATCTTGGGTCGGCTACTGTACCTGTTAAACCACCTGAAGATGCTTCATAAACACCAATTACTTTATTGGCTCTGTTTAACAGCATCACTTTAAATTCTTCCTGCATCTCGATAGTGTCTTCATTCCATAATTCTTTCAGTAATTTATAACATTCTTTAACGGTGTTAATCTTTGGTCTTTCTGAAGCTTTCACTTTTGTTTTATAAACCAATTCTACTTCTGCTACTCTTGTCCATTGCGGAAATTGCATTGCTAACTGTTCCATAACATTTCATTTTAAAGATTTAAAAATTAATTATGGAACTTCTACCGCCTTTTGGCGACCAAGGCAATGAAGCAACGGAATAAATAGTATCTCAAAAAGTGTGGGAACAGTTTTCTTTATGCCGGAATTTCATTGCCGCCACGGAGACAAAAGGCGAACTTTGTGAGGGAATTAATGAAGAAAATAAAATCTCAAAAAAGATTGAAAGGAGTAATAAGTCAGGGCTATTTGCCGCTGTAAGAAAAAAAGAACAGGGCTGCTTTTGTAAGCCGCCCTGTTACTATTACTTCACCAAAGTTTAATTTTTATCCCGCCATTAGCTACAAAACCTTCTACCGGTGCATATATATCTCTGAATACAGGGTTATTGATTGTGCCTGTATAAATGGCATCAAATTTCGATTGCCTTGTGTCAGTAAAGTTTTCAAAGTTGATAAAGACAGAAAATTTCTCCCATAGTTTTTCTGCCATCAAACCAGTTATCCAATATGGCTTTCCAAATGTCCCATCATTTAATCTTTGTTTACTGAAGTGATAGGCTTCCAAACCTATTTTCAGCTTGTCTTCGATTTCATACATCAACACATTATTGAGCCGGTGACGAGCCGTTAATGGCAACCATTCTTTACTATTTGTAAAATGAGTATTCGCATCTGTATAAGTATAACCTACAAACAACTTGAAGTGGCCATAGGTTAACCGCAGGTTTGTTTCCATGCCTTTTGTATCTAAATAACCTGTTGAGTTTTGGCACTGTACTTTGCCACCTGGCGCACCTACTAACACCAAAGGATTATTCAATTTTGTATAAAAGAACAAGTGATTAAGACTAAAACCTACAGCAC
>CAYPBV010000214.1:1635-4318 GCA_964409025.1 uncultured Chitinophagaceae bacterium
TAGTTAATTTTGGAGACACTCTTATCATTGCTGATACTCTTGGCAATAATTCAAAACCATACTCATTTACATAGTCGCCTCTTAAACCAGTTTCTAAAACAAACTTGTCAGAAACAGACCAGGCATTTTGAACAAATACACCATAGGTATTATAATGGTAATCTCTCTTTGGGTCTGCTGTCTGCCCTTGTTCTGCTAAATCATCCGTTAACACATTTGCACCAATTACCCAATCCGCTTTTTGCCCGTTCCTGTTCCAGGTAAGTTCTGAAAATGACGACTGCTGTAAAGCATCAAATTTGTATGTAGGAATTGTAATAACTCTGTCGAACCTATTATAGCTGTTTTTAAACTGGAGTATTGATGCATCATTCAACTTGTGAGCAATGCCAAGCTGCGTTGAGATACGGTCTGTATTATTCTTTTCAAAGAAACCACTGCCGCCATTCTTGATGTAGTCTATGCTGCCTCCTGTACGGTTTTCTGTGATATAGGTTACTCCGAAGTCTGCTGTTGTATTTTTACCGTACAAAAACAATCTGGGATTAATGGTATATCGCTCAAATTTTGGAATGGCTGTTAAACCTATATCGGCAGGGTCAAAAGGCCTGTTGCTGTTTCTGGATGCGAAAAGGGTAAGCCCTGATTTACCGTAGCGTTGTCTGTAAAAACCACTCAAATCTAAGCCACCTGCTGACGTGCCGTTGGCAAGAAAACTAAACTCCCTTTTTTTAACTGGTATTTTTGAAACAAGGTTTACCAAACCTGCTATAGCTCCACCCCCGTACAAAGTAGAGGCTGCACCTTTAATTACCTCTACCTGCTGCAAATCTAATGGTGCTATTTGAAGAATTGACAGTCCACCTGAAAAGCCTGAATAAAGTGGATATCCGTCTCTTAGTATTTGTGTGTAGCGACCTTCCAAGCCTTGTATTCTGATACCTGAATTGAATGATGTGGCGGATGTTTGTTGTGTTTGAATTCCGGTGCTTTCATTCAGCATCATACGAATGTCGCCGGGCTTCATGTTTCCTTTCTCTACTAATTCTTCACCTGAGATTACCTCTACCCGTGTTGGAATGTTTGCAATAGTTCTGCTGATACGTGTGGCTTTTACCACCACTTCTTCATTTTCCTCACCTTCCTCTAAGAGTACTTCAATAGCTGCACTATCAGACTGCGGTACTTGAACGGTTACTTCCTGTTCTTCCAAGCCTACATAAGAAACCTTAATCTGATATGAACCTGCTGCAATGTTTGCAAAGGTTGCAATGCCTAAGCTGTCAGCAACTGTTGTTTTGTTTAATGATACGATTGTAGCGGTAGCACCGGCAAGGGGTGTCTTTTCTCCACTCTTTTTAATTGATACAGTAACGGTATGTTGGGCATAAGTAGTGAATGCACATAACACTACTATGCATAGAAATAGTGCTTTCTTCATTTGTTTTTATTAAATGATGTGATAAATAAATCCTGTCTGTCGTGAATTTATTAACCCAGTCGGGGCGGCTGAAAGAGGCTTGAATAATAATCTGACTTAGGAGAAAAATAGTAATGGCTGTACGCCGGTGACTTATAAAAAGATACTGGCTCAACGGAAATGTTTGTCATATTAATTGTAAAGCCATGCCCCCCGGCACAAACAGAAAATGGTGAGCAATCACTGCAATCCTTTTTATGGTCGGATTGAGATGTTTGTTCAGTATTTGTTTGGTCTTCGCAGTTATCAAACAGGCTGCAAGGTACAACTGTACTCAACAACAGATAAAATGATAGTATGTAGCCTAATATCTTCACCAGCCGCAAAGGTATTGAAAATTAACTGCACCGGGCATTAGTTAGAGGCGCTACCCAAATTATTTGTTAGTTATGCAATTCCATCATTTTGTAGAAATATCAATTTTACACTTCATTCGATAACGAATTATAAAAGCAGATGCCAGTGTCAACATACCAATGAAAATGATTGAAGCATTAATGCTTATTAAGTCTGCTATTATTCCTGTAAGTATTGCACCAATAGCATAACCTAAATCTCTCCACAAACGAAAGATGCCGATACTTTTTGCCCTGTCCTGCGGATTTGTGTTCTCTGCAACTGTTGCAAGGAATGTTGGATATACCATTGCTGTACCCCATCCTAAAATGGAAGAGAGAACAATAAAATGTAACATAGTATTGGCCCAAACCAAAACAATCAAAGCAATGGCCTGTAAAAACATTCCTATGTAGAGCATATCTTTTTTACAAAACTTATCAGCCATTCTCCCGGTAAACAATTGACCGATGCCCCAAACGGCGGGATATATTGCTGTAACAATTCCGATTTCACGAATAGTAAAACCTTTAGTTGCAAGCAGGATTGGGAAAATTCCCCAGGCCATTCCATCATTCAGGTTATTGATTAAACCTGCCTGTGTTACTGAACCTAAGTTTTTGTCTTTCCATGTTGTATCCCAAAATATATTCTTTAGTCTCGGAACGGTATTGCTGATTGTTTCTTTTGCTACATGATGCTTAGTATCTTTTATAAAAAAGATACTTCCAGCTAATCCCAAAAAAACCAATCCAATTCCCAAATAAAAAGGATACGGTCTTATGCCGTATTCACTGGTAATCCAGCCGGTCAAAAAAGCAACAATAGCGACAGCAATATATCCTGCAAATTCATTTAAACCCATAG
>CAYPBV010000215.1:0-2729 GCA_964409025.1 uncultured Chitinophagaceae bacterium
AGCCAGCATAGAGCCGCAAAAATAAAGGAAGCAGGGCAAGCACTAAAACCTTTTCTCCACCATTTTGTTAGTTTACCCGATGGCTTGTAAAAGATGACGACATTTCCTGAGAAACCAGCAGCAGCGGTTATTACCCGCCTGCATTGATTCATTGAAGAACACAAAAAGCTTACCGCCCCTGTACAGCAGGGGTTTTTTATTGGAAGCAGTAAGGTTATTCTTTGTAGGATGGATGAAACACTAACAGGTGTTTCTCCTGATTTTTCTATACTTGCATATATGGCAATTTGGTTATAACTTGCCGGCTCACAATCCCGGAGCGGAACAATTTTTGAAGCGTGTTGTTATTGATCGTTTCCGTACTACTTTCATAAGTCCCCGTATCCTGCCGAAAAATCCCGCACCCTTTTGGTTAACGCCTCATCCTTTAGCCTTAGCAACTATTTTGTATAAACCTTAACCGGCAACGGTTATTGAACTATTGATTATGACTTTAACTGTTTCTATGAAAGGAATGGCATCTATATGCACAAAAGCATTTACAGCTTTGCTGTGGATGTTTTTCTTTTTTAATACGGGCGCCGAAGGGCAAACGACCTTTTCTTGGCGCAATGATCAAAATCCGCCAAATAATGCTTCATGGATAAGTACAACACCATATTATTTTTGGATAGGCTCAGAAGCAATACCCGGGGGTTCAGAGATTTTATTTTTTGATGGTGATCGGGGTACAACAATGACTAACAATTTAACTGCAACAAATAGATATAGAATAGTCTTTGGTCCAAACAATGCAGTTTCAAGAACTATAAATGGTGCTACTGCAAATACATTTTTTGATTTTAGTGGAAATCCTCCTGCCATCTTTAATGGCAGTGGTGTAAATCATACTATAAATTTCCCGATTGTAAACGGAAATGCGAATGGTGCAAATCGATTGGAGTTTAATGCTGATAACGGAAATCTTACAATAGGATCAACCATTTCCGGAAATGGTGCAACCAGAAATATTGTAGGGATGGGTAATAACAGTGTTTTCTTCAATGGTGTCATTTCTAACGGAGGAGCTACAGTCAATTTTATTAAAGAAGGTACAGGCTCAGTCAGTTTCAATGCTTCCAATACTTATACAGGAACTACCACTGTTACCGGAGGAACATTAACACTAAATGCATCAGCCAGTTTACCCGCTTCCAACACTGTTACCATCAATGGTGGTAATCTTCAAATTAATCATCCCACTGCATTAAGTACAAGCAATGCAGTAGCATTAACCAATGGTACCTTAAGTGTGGGTACGGCTCCTACGGGTACTGTTAATGTAGGCGCATTGGCCATTTCACCCGGTACTGCCATTAACCTGGGCACAGGCGCCAATACATTTAATCTTACCATTGCTTCTACCAGCGGACTTGGATCCGGCAATCTCACCATCAACAACTGGTCACCATCATATGGCAAGCGAATATTCATCACAGATATTACGCATATCAACAACACAGCGGTATTGGACCGCATCAATTTTAATGGCTTTGGTGTGGGTGCAAAATTGATTAATACCAATGAACTGGTTCCCAAATTTCTTTATTACACCAATGCTGCAGGGAGCGGACTCTATAGTGATGGCGGTTCCTGGCTCAATGGAGCGCCCTCAC
This sequence comes from uncultured Chitinophagaceae bacterium, assembly GCA_964409025.1. Classification (GTDB taxonomy): domain Bacteria; phylum Bacteroidota; class Bacteroidia; order Chitinophagales; family Chitinophagaceae; genus Lacibacter. Next base: position 1,656 of record CAYPBV010000215.1, read on the forward strand.
TTATTGACGGCACTGAAACAGTTTATGTACAACCGGGTTATACATTAACAATCAATACATCTGCTCTTAATTTTTTAAAAATTATCAATGCGGGTACTTTAATCATAGGCGGGCCACATTCTATTATCACACCCAACCTGGCGAATGCAGGGTTTGAAAATACGGGCACTCTTACCATGAATACAGGAAGTGTCATCACTATTGGTAATGGGGCTACATTTTTAAATTCAGGTTCCATTACCATGTCCCCGGTTGCCACCATTAATATGAATGCAGGATCTATATGGGCAGGCAACGGTACATTTATCGGCGGTGATGGCATACTCAACTTTACAAGTACAGGAACTATTACCAGCACATCCACACTCCCTAATGTGCGCATTGCAGGTAACGTAAACTTTAATACCTGCACCATCGGCACATCACTTGAAATAAGAGCAGGGGGCGCTGTTACTCCCAATGCACCTTTTTATGCAACAGGCTCTACGCTTATTTACGATGTAAGTGGTACATATAACAGAACTACAGAATGGGGCAGCAATGCCGGTCAGGGTTATCCGCATCATGTACGAGTTACTGGCGGTACCACCTTAAACCTTAATAATAATCCTATATCTGCATCCGCTTTTGGAATTGGTGGTGATTTGACTGTGCAAAGCGGAGCCACAATCAATACCGGACCTTTAGATCTAAGTCCATCAGGTAAAACTTCGTTTACCATTAACGGTAATGCAGATATTGCCGGCATCTTTAGTGCAGCAGGTTTGAATGGGGGAGATAATGACATCATCATTAATGGCAACCTCAATATCAGCGGTACACTTACCATGGGTAATGTTGCAGGTAATGATTTGTATCTTTCCGGCAACTGGACACGTACAGGTACCTTTACTGCAAATAACAGGGCTGTTTATTTAACAGGTGGCAACAGCACCATTACAGCTACCGGCGGACAAAGCTTTCCGTTTTTACGCATCCAGAAATCTACTTCAGCAAATACCATTACGCTTAATAATCCGGTAACCATTACGAACGAGGTTTCCTTTACAACCGATGTGGGGGTTTCAAGTTCAA
>CAYPBV010000215.1:2739-4292 GCA_964409025.1 uncultured Chitinophagaceae bacterium
ACAAACTTATTTATCATGGAAAATGGGTCTGCTCTTAACACTACCAACAGCGGCAGTACTTCCTCCTTCGTAGCAGGACCTATGCGAAAAATTGGACATACAGGAGCCACAGGTTCAAGCGCATTTACATTTCCAGTGGGTAAAATTGTATCTGGGGTCAATCATTACAGATTTATAGGAATAGGAGCTGGTGGCGGCACATCTGATATTTATACGGCTGAATTTCAACGAGAGAATTCATATAATAATGGAAGAACCATCAGTGCGGTAGCAACAGGAGATGGGTTGCAGCGTGTAAGTAAGTGTGAACACTGGGATTTAACAAGAACTGGAGCTAATGTTCCGGTTACATTATCGTGGACGTCACAAAGCCCCTGTAATGTTGGCTATGTAAATGAATTTGCTTCCTTAAGAGTTGTACAGTTTAACGGAACGCAATGGGGAGATACATTTGGTAATAATGGAACTACGGGATCTTTAACTCCGGGCGGTGGTTCTATTACGTGGAATGGTGCAACTGTGTTTAATAAGTTTACTTTAGGAAGTGTAAGTTTATCAATGAACCCGCTTCCCTTCAACCTGCTTGCTTTCAACGGCCGCAGCAGAACCAATGATATTGAACTCAGCTTTAAGGTAAAGGGAAATGATGAACAGGATCAATACATTATTGAACGCAGTACAGATGGCCGCAACTTTACAAACCTCACCGGCATTGAGGCCACACAAAATTTAACGGAAGCTGATTATACCGTTTATGATGAACAGCCACAAAGCGGCTGGAATTTCTATCGTCTTACTGCCGTGGATATGGCAGGTAATAAAAAGCAATCAAACATAATACGTGTATGGTTTGGCAGCAGGGGAGGAAAACCCGCCGTATATCCCAATCCTGTGCAGGGCAATACCATTCAGTTGTTTACGGGCGGCCTGCCAAAAGGTACTTACAATATTCAGTTGCGGGCACAGGATGGTAAACTCCTCCTCAGCCGTATGTGGGTATATGATGGTGTTGCACCGGTTTACAGTATTGCCACAGATGCTGCACTTGCTGCCGGTATGTACTGGCTCAGCATTACAGCACCGCATCAGCCGCCGGTAAGTATTAAGGTGATAAAATAAATGTTTCAATCAATGCAAACGGTCTGTGCTTAACAGGCCGTTTCTTTTTTCCTTTTATCTCCGTGCCCTCCGTGTGAACCTCTTTTCCTCTTTTTCCCTTCATCTTCTTTCATCCTTCCATCCGGAATATGATCTTTTGATGAAACACCCGTTTTGCTTATAAGTTTTAGCAATAGTTTCAGGCTAATTGTTTATTTTGCAGCCTGTTTTTTAACATAGGATGTAAACTACTCCAACCCTGTTCAAAACCAACGTACCTGCTTAAGCAAACACCGGCCCTTTTTTACACATTGTACTTTATTGAAAACGAATTAATTGAGCAGGTAATATGACTACATTTTTACGTTCCTTTTTATTTACGGGATTATTAAGAAAGTGCACCGTACTGGCGCTGCTGCTGATTGGTGTGGTGGGGATGAGTGTGGGGCAGGTGA
>CAYPBV010000216.1:0-4255 GCA_964409025.1 uncultured Chitinophagaceae bacterium
TATTGATGGTGTAAGATGTAGTTTGAGCCCCTGCAATATTATTCCACAGAATTCCATCACTGCTGAACTGCCATTGATAGGCCTGGTTTTGATAAAAACCTCCTGCCACATTTCCTGTAAAATTTATATTAGCACCTGCACAGGCATCCGTTGAATTTTGATAGGTGCCTGTAACAACAGGATTCATGGCGGGACCACACAAAGTAAATTCAATATCATCCAGGCATAAATCATTGCCTTGTCCGCCGGGTTGATTATTGAAGATGCGGAGCACCACATCATTTTCGCCGGAAGGCAGTGAAAAATTAAAACCATAACGGGTCCATGTAAAAACAGAAAAGCGTGGAATAGAAGGTGTAGTATAAGTAGCCAAAACAGCTCCACTCACCGCACTGCTGATTTCAAAACGAACCACCGGGTCAAGCGGGTCAGAAGAACCTGCTTTCAACAGATTGGCAATCCAGGCTGAAAAAAATAACTGAGAGCCGGAGCAAAGATTATTGACCCTGGTTTCATAAAACTTGCCCGCTGTAAAATCAGCATTTACAATCATCATGTGCCCGCCCGAATGATCAAAGCCCACATGCCAGGAAGGGAAGATGGGGCCACCGGTACTTACATCGGCTGAACTGCGGCGGATGCCATATTCGCCGTCATCAATAGCTCCTGTTGAATCAAACCTGTAAGTAGTAGTACCCGCAGGTAAACGGGTACCGGTAAAGGGAGGCACTATACTGCCGCCGAAATTTTCAAAAAACAACACATTGCCGGTGCACTGGGCTGAAAGATCAACAGCACCATATAAAAAGGCCAGCAAGAACAAAAGCGAGTACTTCACAATAACTGTTTAGGGCTTTAAATTTAAAGCGAAAGCCCTGGTTAAACAACCCGGGCTTTCATAAAAAAACCAACCATATGAACAGACATCGAATGAGCCGAATAGGGGAACGGCCCATAGTTCCTTCGTTAAAAAGACCTCAGCAGGAACTGATTCGCTGCACGGAACCGCCTGATTTTTCTGAAGAAACTTTTAAGCCACCCTCGCACCAAAACCAACCATCATTTTAGAAGGTACTAAATGCGGTTGTGCAACTGTCTCCTGTATGTCCTCTACTGTTATCAGATGCACTGCACTTTCCAGGAAACCTTTGTATTGCTTACCTACCGGAAAAAATTTTGTGCCGAGGTATGCCACTTCTGCATTAAACTCCGTTAACCGCTCAATGGGAATGATATAAGACTTATGAATCCGTACAAAATGTGTAGGGGGTAGTAACAATTCCATCCTTTTCATGGTAGCCAGTACCAGGTGCGATTTTTTATCCGTTACAATACGAACATAATTCTTACATCCTTCAATACAAACAACATCACTGTAATTAATACGCAGGTACTTACCGCCGGTTCTTACAAAGAAACAGTTGTGCATATAGTTGTTGTTTTAGAATAATTATTTGATGAGTTCTCCCAGTTTCTTATCCAGGTCTTCGCCACGCAGATTTTTGGCAATGATCTTTCCTTCCGGGTTCAGTAAAAAGTTTTGCGGAATAGCAGTTACTCCATACTCTGCTGCAACTACATTTTTCCAACCATTCAAATCACTTACATGAATCCAGGGAAGCCCGTCTTTTTCAATTGCTTTTAACCACAGGTCTTTTTTTGTATCGAGTGAAACAGCAAGAATTTCAAAATTTTTATCCTTGAATTTTTGATAAGCCTTTACCACATTCGGATTTTCAGCACGGCATGGACCACACCAGCTCGCCCAGAAATCAATAAACACATATTTTCCTTTTAAAGAACTTAGAGAAACAGGAACACCTTCAGTATTAACCTGCTCAAAATTGATGGCTTCTTTACCAATTGCAGTTTTCTTTGCAATCTCCAGCTTGTAAGCAAGAGCCTTACCTTCTTCCGTTGCTCGTAAACGTTCACTCAATTGAAGAAAGGCCAGCTCAAACGAGGGAACATCAATCACAGAAGATTTAGCTCTTACAAAATCGAAGCTTATATAAGAATCAGGATGGACTGTTACAAAGGCTTCTTCAACTTTGTACATTTCTTTTCTGATCTCACGCATTTGCGGAAGAAGTTCATCACGACCTGCATTATTTTTTTGAGCAATATAAAGTCTCATCTTTTCCATAAGCGGATTGAGTTTATCCTGCCAGGGTTTTAATTGCTGCTGCAATGCAGTGTATTCAGTCTGTGTTTGTCCGCCATTAATAACAGCAGTTTTCATATTGCCATTACCACTTACAGTAATGGTGCCTCCATCTATATAAAACACTTGTTTATCGGCATTCATAATGCGCTCTGCCAGATTGAGCACAGGATGCTCCAGTGAGCTTAAGGTAAGGGTTGCCTGTACAGGACGATTGACATTTCCCTTAAAACGGAACTTTCCGTTCTTTATTTCTACTGAATCCTGGATATAGTCTTCACCATTGCGGTAGGTGAGCAATACCTATGATTTTTCTTTGAGACCTGAAATTTTTCCTTTTACTGTAAATTTTTGTGCCTGTAAAGAAACAGATATGAAGAACAGAAGAGTGATTGAAAGAAGCTTATTCATGATGAATGATTTTAGTAATGATTGATTATTGATTGTTTTGCATGCCGGGATTTTGTTCCATTACTTTCTGTGGAAAGCGTAATACAAACCGTTCCGGCTTTAGAGTAAATGTGGTGGTTCCTGTAGCTGTGTACAAAGTATGTGTAGTTGTAACAGTAGCATTATACACCGGATCAACAGAAAGACGACGCATATCAAACCAGCGGTAACCGGTAACTGCAAATTCACGGATGCGTTCTTCCAGTATAAAATTGGTTAATGTCACAGCATCCGTCATAGCAGCAGCAGGTATAGCTACATCGGCGGCCGGCATTCGTCTGGCTCTTAAAAATTCCACATCCGCTTTGGCGCCGGTCAAATCATTGAGTCTTGATTTACACTCGGCACGCATGAGGTATAGATCAGGTACTGTTAAACCGATGATATTGGAAGTTTGTCCTCTTTTGCGCAACATACCTGAAGGATAGACAGCACCGGAGGGATAAGGAGTATTGGTAAAAAAACGAAGCCGTAGATCAGATGATTTGAATATAGCCACTGTTTGCGGATGCATTACAAGTTCAGAGGCGCTGAAAGCCCAGGAATTCACAAACTGTTTTGCATAAAGATTTTCTTCAATGTTTGGAACGGTTGGATAAGCGGGGCCAAACGTACCAATTGGTAAAAAGCTTCCACCGGTGCCAAAGGTTACATTGTAATCATACAAACGAACGGAAATAGTCGCATTACTCAAACCGGCAATAGCATTATTGAGCAAAGGCAATGCATCGTTAAACCGCCCCATCGTCATATACACTTTTGCAAGAATCCCTTCAGCAGCTGGTTTTGACATGCGCAAGCGATGTGAAGTTCTTGCAGGCGCATCAGGAATAGCTGCAGTAAGATCATTGATGATAAAATCATACACTTCCTTTACCGTTGCCCTGCTGAACTGCGTTTGTGTTACATCTGATTTTGTAATGATGGGATAACCCGGATCATTTGCTGCTGATGCACTGTAGGGTTTTCCATAATAGTTGATGAGCAAAAAATAAGTCCATGCTCTGCCGGCCAATGCTTCTGCACGAATGGATTTTTTCTGAGCTTCTGTGCCCTCTTTGGAATCCATTACTTCATTGATGATTTTGTTATACGTGTAAATATTCCGCATGGGTACAGTCATCTCCACTGCATCCTGGTCGGGTTCATAAATTACATCTTCCCAGCGGAACAAACGTTGCGTACGTAATGCGCTGCCCGAGAAAAAGGGTTCAACAGCTGCTACTTCATCACCCATGGCTACCTGTGCATCTGTTAATACATTCAACAGGTCAAGGTTATTCAGCAGCAAGTTGTAATCATTTGTTTTTTCTGCCACCAGGTTTCCTCTGGGTACTATTTCCAGAAAACTTTTTTTGCAGGACAGCAATGTTGTTATTGCCAGTATGCTTATGATGATTGCTATTTTTTTCATACATCAGTTGTTTGAAAGTTAAAAGGTAATATGTGCACCCACCGCAATTGTGCCCTGGTTCGCACGTATGGACCGAACTCCTGTAAATGCATCATGAAATTCCGGGTCGATGCCATATTTATTGGCACGCCAAAGCATTACATTGGAAAGTTGAATGCGTAAACTGATGCCTTCTGTATGCAAACGTTGATTTACTTCATTTGGTAAACTCCAAGCAAGAGTAATAT
>CAYPBV010000217.1:0-3525 GCA_964409025.1 uncultured Chitinophagaceae bacterium
CATTCACTGCGTGCTACATTTTTATTTTACATTCTCCAGTTTGTATTAATCGTCTATTCTACGTTTTTAACACGCAGCGGTATTTTGGGTGATACCAGTGTACATGCGTTTACTGATTTGGGGATGAATGCGCAGTTGCTTACGTTTTTATTAATCTTCACTGTTCCATCGCTTGCATTATTCATCTGGCGTTATAAAACTTTGCCCACCATTCAAAAAGAAGAGCACATCAGCAGCCGTGAGTTTTGGTTGTTTGTCGGTTCATTGCTGTTCTTCATTTCAGCATTGTACATCATTGGTAAAACTTCTTTGCCTGTTATTAATAAAATCTTCGGCACCAGGTATGCACCTGCGGCTGATATTGAATATTCATATAACAAAGTGCTCATCCTGTTTACGTTTGTGATAGCGATACTCACAGCTATTACCCAATATTTGAAGTATAAACAAACAACGGGTAAGAGTTTTGTAAAAAGTATTTTGTGGGCTACAGTGATAGCATTGGCAGCATCCGTTGCAATAAGTGTGTTTGGCGATATTAACTACAGAAAGTACGGTATCGGTTTTCTGGGTGCTATACATGCCACCATCTTTACAGCGGTGTATGCCGCCGTGGCTAATTTCATGTACATCTTTACCGGCATTAAAGGCAAGTTCATTAAAGCGGGTGCATCACTTTCACATTTTGGTTTTGGACTGGTATTGCTGGGGATTTTGATTTCATCTTCCAAAAAAGAAATCATCAGTTGGAACCGCAGCGGCATTATGGTGAATTTTGGTGAAGAAAGCAAAGAAAATCCTGCTGAAAATTTAACATTGGTAAAAGGCGTGGCTACAGATATGGGCACTTACATGGTTACCTATTTGGGCGACAGTACTGCCCCACTTGACCCTAAACAATATTTCAAAATTCGATTTGATTATAAGGATAAAAAAGATGGTTTTACTCTCTATCCTGATGCATTTGTAAATTATCAGGGCAATGGTCAGCTCATGGCCAATCCTGACAGTAAGCATTATCTGCACAAGGATGTATTTACGTACATCACTTCTATGCCCGACCCTGAAAAGAATAAAGACACAGCTCAGTTTAAAGAAATGAAAAAGAAACCGGGCGATACCATCTGGTACAGCAAAGGGTTTATGCTTCTGGAAGGTGTAAACCGTGAACGCACACGCCCGAACATTACTACGCAAGCAGGTGATTCAGTTTTTACAGCCAGTTTGAGTGTATATGCCCTTGACAGCAGTAAGTATAAAGCTGAACCGATGCTCATTATTCGCAATAACAATTTAATTCCTGTTACTGATACGGTACTGTCACAAAGTTTGGAAATTGGTTTTGTAGGTGCCGAAGCCGATGGTGTAAAACTGGCGGTGAAGGAAAGCAATGCGGTGCAACAGTACGTAACGTTGAAGGCCTATCAATTCCCGATGATTAATGTGTTGTGGCTGGGGATTATTATTACTGTGTTTGGATTTTTGCTGGCAATGGTGAATCATATAAAGAAGAATAGAAAGGCAGTAGCAGGTGTTTAAAAAAGAAAGGAAGGAGCAACATATTTTGTGTTTTCCTTCACATGCAGCCTTGGTTACAAAATGGCTGTCTTTTGTATCAATCAGCAAATTGAGCTATTTTTATATCAGATGCGTACCAGCCGTCTCACATATCCTTTACTTCTTCTTGCTTTTCTGTTGCTCACATTTACCGCAAGTGCACAGGAAACATCACTGCCTGATAACGAAAAGCAAAAAATACGCTACCCTGAATACGGCAGAAATGATACCATCTTTATAAAAGCCCTGGTGATAGATGGCGAATTGGTAGGCGGTAAAGATTTACAGGAAATATTCATCTGGGGCGGTGACTCCAGGCAGGCAGCTAAATATTGGGCAGAATGGACACGTCTGCGCAATGCAGTGTACGTAACTTATCCTTATGCACGACAAGCAGGCATAGTCATGGCCGATGTACAGCATCATTTGAAATCAATTAAAGGTAAAAACGAACGTAAGAAATACATTAAAAGCCGTGAAAAAGAATTGCGTGCCGCATTTGGTGACAAGATTATGGATCTAAGTGTGTACCAGGGTAAAGTACTCATGAAGCTCATTAACCGGCAAACAGGCGAGGATTGTTATGAAATCGTCAAAGAAATGAAAGGCGGCTTTACAGCACGCTTTTATCAAACACTCATGTTTTTTGTAGGCAGTGATTTAAAACAGGAATGGAACACCGCCGAAAATAAAATTGACAAACAGATTGACGGCATTGTGCTGGAATACGAGCGGATGTACTTAGGTTATACGCCTGCTACAGTAGTGAAATAAGTTTGCAGAATCTTTACTCAAATTGTCAGTTATAATTTGTAATCCTCATATTATTATACAACTCTGCTTAGCCCCTTCTTCTCCAAAAAACTTACTTTCGCTGTAAATCGCTCTCAATGAAATTAGATATTCTTGCCTTTGGTGTGCATCCTGATGATGTGGAGCTGAGTTGTGCAGGCACCTTAATCATGGAAATGAAACACGGCAAAAAAGCAGGTATCATTGATTTAACCCGTGGTGAGCTGGGCACAAGAGGCACTGCCGATACAAGAAAGCAGGAAGCAGATGCAGCCGCAAAAATAATTGGTATTCATGTGCGTGAAAACTTAGCCATGCGTGATGGATTTTTTAATAACGATGAAGAGCATCAACTGATGGTGATTCAAAAAATCCGTCAATACCAACCTGAAATCGTTTTATGCAATGCCTTAAGTGACCGTCATCCTGACCATGGCCGTTCTGCCAAATTAGTGAGCGATAGTTGTTTTCTTTCCGGTCTTCGTAAAATTGAAACATCATTCAATGGTTCACTTCAACAGGCATGGAAACCCAAATATGTATTTCATTACATACAGGACCGCTATGCCGAACCTGATTTTATTTATGATATTTCATCAGTGTTTGAACAAAAAATGGAAAGTGTAAAGGCATACGGCACACAGTTTAACAGCACTGGTGATGATGAACCACAAACTTACATCAGCACACCCGCTTATTATGAAACATTAATTGCCCGTCATAAAATGTTTGGTAAGCGCATAGGAGTGGAGTATGGCGAAGGCTTCATCAGCGATAAACGCATCGGCATAAACAACTTTGATTCGTTAGTACAAGTTGTTACCTAATTGATTTTGTTTAAGGAAAATGGATTATTAACATCTGGTTTTCAACAATTTGCAGTACATTTGACCCTTCTTATTAATATTGTTACATGAGTACTCCAAAGTTTACAGTTAAAGCACAAAGTTTTCATTCAGAATTAAAAAAAAGGGTGAATGCTTATTTTGAATCAGCAGGAAAAAATCCAACAGGAAATTTCTATCTCTATTTAAAAGCCATACTATTCGGCATTGCTGCCGTTGCGTTATATACACATCTTGTTTTTTATACTCCCGGGATTATTCTGGGAATTGTAGAAAGCATTATGCTTGGTGGTTGTATTGCAGGTATTGGTTTTAATGTAATGCATGATGG
>CAYPBV010000217.1:3535-4246 GCA_964409025.1 uncultured Chitinophagaceae bacterium
TGGTAAATGTTTTAGCGGCATTTTCGTTGAATATTCTCGGTGGCAGCAGTTTTATGTGGAATGTAAAACACAATATGATCCATCATTCATATACCAATATTGATGGCGTGGATGATGATATTAACATTCATCCATGGATGCGCATGAGCAGTACACAGAAAAAATACAGGCTGCATAAATATCAGCACCGCTATTTCTGGTTTTTATATTCACTGCTTTATATCTTCTGGATATTTGCATCAGACTATATCAAATATTTCAAACAGAAGATTGGTGATATGCCTTTGAAGAAAATGCATTTAAATGACCATATTGTTTTTTGGTTATTTAAAGCAACTAATCTTTTTTTATTTATTGTGCTTCCCATTATGATGGTTGGTTTTCTTCCATGGCTTTTAGGGTTCCTCGTTACTACATTGTTCGCAGGTTTTGTATTGAGTATTGTATTTCAGCTGGCGCACACAGTAGAACATACGCATTTCCCCATGCCTGATGAAGCCGATGGAAAACTGGCTGATGAGTGGGCTATTCACCAATTAAAAACTACGGCCAATTTTGCTACAAGAAATAAATTGATTTCTTTCCTTGTAGGAGGATTGAATTTTCAGGTTGAGCATCATTTGTTTCCCAAAATATCGCATGTACATTATCCTGCTATCAGCAAAATTATCAGGCAAACATGCGAAGAGTTTAATGTACAGTATGTAGAGT
>CAYPBV010000218.1:0-322 GCA_964409025.1 uncultured Chitinophagaceae bacterium
ATGATAAACAGCCCGGTTTGTTAACACAGGAATTGTTAAAGGCACTTCATTTTATACAAGAATATTTTGGAACTTATTTTGATAAAAATGAAAGAGTGCCGGATGTATTAATATCTTTTTACAAAAAAGAAATTAACAGCTTATCTGAAGCCCTCCGGCTAAAATTATCTCAATCAGACCTAGTGGAGCCATTACTTACAGAAACACTGATTAATCATTTCTCTGGCTCTTTTGAAAGTGGTAACATGCCGGTTAGTTATCGCCTGCATTTTTATGAAAAGGAATTACTACGGGAGCTTTCAAAAGAAGTGAATCCTGCAAC
>CAYPBV010000218.1:332-3963 GCA_964409025.1 uncultured Chitinophagaceae bacterium
ATTATACTACTATAATTTTAATTCTTCGGCGTTCGTTATATATGAGTTTGACAGGTTGGTTAATCTGGCATCAGCTATTACATCAAAATCTGAAAAAATATTAATGCTTCGTTCCGAATTAAAGAGTATAAATCAATTACCAGTAAGAGTAAATTATTACTTCGATGATAATATGCCTACGCTGAAGGAACAGGTGAGTACCTGGATAACAGAAGAAATAAAATACTGTGAGGCAGGCCATTTTACGCAAGCACCCAATACATCTGTAACTGAGCCAGAAAACAAAATCAATACAACACTGTCTGTTGCAAAATTAGGCTTGCTCATCCGGCTGTTGGTGGTTGATAAAATTATTGTTAATAGAACGGTGGCGCCTATGTTACGAACCGTTGCCAAAACCTTCACCACTTTACAAAGGGAGGAAATTTCATTCGGCAGTTTAGAAACAAAATATCATGCACCTGATAAAGCAACAATAGGCATGATGAAAGAAATGCTTGCAAAATGGATTCATATTTTGGGTAAGTTGTGAAGACTGTAGTTGCTTACCACATCGTAAAATCAAATCAATATTTCAACAGCCTCGCAAGGTTATTTTTATCAAGATACCTCCATAGTTCCTGATAATGATGATATGTAAAACCATCTAATTTCAACAGTTGGCTTACCGGCCAATTAAGCAGTTGCTCCATATTATTAAAACAAAGACGGCTGCACAGGTCTTGAAATCCCGGCGTAAAGGGATGATTTTGTAGCGGACTTTTTATGAATAATTCGACTTTCATTGCTAAAACTTATAAGTAATCACCATCTGCGGCCTTATTAGACCGCAATTATTATGCCTGATTAGGTCATCTTGCCAATTCATTGTTTAACATGATTCGGCAAAGCGACAAAGGCAATCTAAAAAAGTTGGGTGCAAATATTAAAAGGCTCCGGGAGATAAAGAATCTAAGTCTCCGGGAATTGTCGTATGCCTGTGATATTGATAACAGCAAGATTTCGAAAATTGAAAAAGGCCAAATTAATATAACATTTACTACGATTTTACAATTAGCAAAAGCATTGGAAATTTCTCCATCTGAATTACTCAGGACCGATTATGATTAATTCCCTATTCATACTTTTTCATCATTAAGGTAGTCCTACCGTACCTATCTCAAATACGCAGTTTTTGGAAATGTTTTTGTACTCCTGTTATTGATACAAATTCATAACTAAAGATTGACGGTATTATGTTACAATCAATATCATGGAGCCAATACTTCTCCACTCTGTTGTTATCAATAATTGTTTATTACGGCTATGTGGCATACAAATATTTTCGCTGGGAAATTCTTTCCCTGATGGGTATAAAAAAAATAGACGAAAAAGGGACACCCATTCCAGTAGCTGAAATAAAAAAACAGTTTACAGCAAGTAATCATGCAGATTTTTTACCAAAAGAACCGCTTGTTGAAGTAAAAGGCAAACTACAACCATTTTGGGATGAAATGAATGCTTACCTGGCTGAAGTAAAGCCACAAGCTCCTAAAGAGGAAGTTTGTTTTGCAATTAAGAAAATATTAGAAAAGTATCCGGAGTTAAACAGCACAGAATATATAACTGAAGTAGAATCCACAATATCCGGATTACTTAATCAATATTTTCCGGAGAAGTTTACAGTAGCAGACATGCAAAATATTTGGCACTGAAAAGTAATGCTTCATTATCGGCGTGCAGGAAAATCAAGTGCAGAAGGGTTAGTATAATGAAGCATTCTTTTTTTTATTATTCAATTCTAAAAATTAATGTGTGTATGAAAAAAGTGATTGAAAGAAAAAATGTTGTTTACAGTACAGCCTGTTTTTTATTACTGCTGCTTACTGTTTCAGCTATTGCACAGGATGGTAACGCTGGTATAAATGAAGCCAACACCAAAGTACGAAGCTATTTTGCTGCCGGTGTAAACCTGATGTATGCCGTTGGCGCCATTGTGGGATTGATAGGTGCCGTAAAAGTTTATCAAAAGTGGAACAGTGGTGACCATGATACCGGAAAAGTGGCGGCGGCCTGGTTTGGTAGTTGTGTTTTTTTGGTAATAGTAGCTACCGTTATTCGTTCCTTCTTTGGTGTATAAAAAATCTGGCGTATGAAAGAAATCTTAATTGGCAAATTACTGGAGTATATCAGGGATAATAATCCTGATATACTTTTTGATTTAGAAGCTAAAGATAAACTCCGTGTTTGGCTGTATGACAAGGTAAGTACCGCCGGGCCATTAATAAAGCAGTTAAGGAATAGCAGCCAGCCAGAATATGTCATTGTAGAAACTTGCCTTGAAGAAATTACAAAAGAATTACGTCCATCGAGATACAACTACATACTGAATATCCTGGAGACGGAATTTGAAAATGGCTATAAACAACTTCTTCAATCTGGATTGCTTCAGCATGAGGTTGTCAATATGATTAGCTTTTGTAATTCCACTTTTGATGACCTGGTGTTTGCCGAAGAAAATGAGGACAATCAGTTTATCCACTATGCCATAACCGGCGCAGTAAGTGAATACCTGGAAAGTAACCGTGTGAATGAATCTGTGAGCAATGAGTTACAACAGTCAGCAGAAACTTAAAGACAATATCGAAGCTATTCGGGTTGCATTAGACTGGTCAGTAGAAAACAAATTGACTGCTGACCAGCTTTCTGCATTAAAGAAGTATTCCGGTTTTGGTGGACTAAAAGCAGTTCTGTTTCAAAAGGCATCCAAAGAAGAATGGAAGAAGCAAAATGCTTCTAAAGAAGATTTAAAACTATATCCGCAAGTAATTGAACTGCATGAACTATTGCAGCAAAAACTTACTGCGAAAGAGTATAAAGATGCAATTGATTCTATCCGTAACAGTATTCTCACTGCTTTTTACACTCCTGAAATAATTCCGCAAACACTATTCAGTGTTTTAAAAGAGAAGGGGATTGAGCCTGCTGCTATGTATGAACCAAGCAGTGGTGCTGGTGTGTTTGTAGCGGAAGCAGTTGCTGCATTTCCATCATTGCAAAAAGTCAATGCTGTTGAGAAAGATTTTCTTACTGGTAAAGTATTAACCGCATTAAGTAGTTCGTTATCCATTCCTGCTTCCGTTCAAATAAAAGGCTTTGAAGTTACTCCAGCTTCTGAAAATGGAAAATATGATTTAATCGTCAGCAATATTCCCTTTGGTAATTTTAAAGTGTACGACGAAAGCATACAAGAAAAAGGCTTAACGGATAAAATTCACAATTACTTTTTTGCAAAAGGACTTGATAAGCTGAAAGATGGTGGTTTGATGGCTTATATCACCACCGATGCTTTTCTTAATAGCCCCTCTAACCAAATAGCCAGAGAGTATCTTTTCAATAATGCCGATTTCATCAGCCTGAATGCAATGCCAGATAACCTGATGAAAGATACAGGCAATACCGAGGCTCCAAGTCATTTATTAATAGTCCAAAAAAACCATACTAAACAAGTTTTAAATGAAGAAGAAAAGCAACTATTTACAACAGTTGAGCAGGAAAATGAATTCGGTAGTTACTCTCTTAATCAATTCATCGTTCTTCATCCAGAAATTATTCTGGGCAATCAGATAAAACCCGGCAAAGACCAATATGG
>CAYPBV010000219.1:0-3958 GCA_964409025.1 uncultured Chitinophagaceae bacterium
CGTAATATTAGAAGAACTGCATTTCCCACATGACGATCCAATTTTAGAAGCGCTTGCGGAAAGTATTGCTGCAGGAGGTCATTACAACAGTTATCAAATTAATAGTAGCGAGCCAGATATTATGATGACACGGGTTGAAAACAATTCGCAGTTAATTAATGAAAATAATTGTGAGTGTTTTCCAAATCCTGAAAATTTAGCTTGCATTCCTCCAGATCCTAATTGTTACATTCCACCTCCTCCCCCACCTCCCGGTGGCTGGCAGCCACCCACACCAGGGCCTGCGCCTGCAAATACACCAAGTGGCTATATACGATATCAGGATAATGTCGCCAACATTGATAGACCTTTAAGAGGTGTGGAAGTGATTGCCAAAAGAGGTAGAAAAAGTGCAAAAGCATATACGGATAATAACGGCTATTTTGTTATGGGAAGGAATTTTCCAGGGCCAGTTAAAATAATAATTAAATACAGAACACCAAGTACTATTAATGTAAAACCATTAAGATTACAAAGTAGAATAAGACTTTCACTAATGACGGCAAGACAGCGTTATGGCAGTACATATGGAGTAGGAGTAATGAATAACTTGAATATCCGAATTGTTGCAACAAGTAATATTGGCACAAGGCAACACATGTACTGGTTAGCTGCACATGCAGTAAATGCTAGATATCAACATGAGCTTATTGCTTCAACAACGCAAGAGGTTAAACATTTTTCCGGTCATCGATTAGTCATTTATCTTGAAAGGCATGGTCGTGAATTGGGCAGGGAACCCATGACAGATTTAGTTCTTACCAATTACATTGCGAAAAACAGATCTGGGGCTGATTATTTGATTATTGCAGCAAAAATTGTAAAGTATGCCGCCTTGAAAAAAATTGGCTCATTAGCATTTACCCTTATTGGCTTAGTATTAGACGGTCAGCGGCCAGATATTCTATATAACTATAATACTGACTGGGCAAATCAAAAATCAAACATAACCCATCAAAAATTATTTGAAGTTTACACTGAATGTGGTTTATTAAAAGCAACGAATCAAAGCTTAAAGTGGAAACATTATTTTAAATCAAAAGAGAAATGGATAGATGTGTCAACTGGAATGGTAGATGCACAGTTGATGTATAATCTCAACTATTATTTGAAAGAAGGTCAACTACCTGAATCGCCAATTTCTACCCATTGGACAACATTTACAACTTTAGCAACAAACCTTGGACTTGGGCTATACTATAGTTTAACTGCTCCCGAGAGAAGTTTCTTTCAAATGACTAAAGGTTTTTCAATTTACTACAGCCATATTTTATGTGACAGATGGTATTCCGGCACTAATAACTCAGTAAAAGATCAATATGGTAAATGGATTTCATCAAACTCATCTGGATCGAGCCACAAACTCTATATTGAAAACTGGAGACCTAACTTACCAATTGATATTTTTAAGTATGAAAGAGTTGGGCTTTTTAATGATTTGAATGATTCTGATGCAGATCAAGTTCCAAATAGCGCACCTATTGTATTTGATTTAGTTCAGAATACCAAAATAAGTGATATGTTTAAGTCAATAAGTGCTCCAAACGGATTGCCACCTTACACAGCCACTGAAACGTGGCCCGAATTAAGGAATAAAATAATTTTTTATAATCCCCCTTTTCAAACCCAAGTAATTTCACTTTTTTCAGCTTATCAAATTCAATAGCATGTACCTGAAATTTATATGGGCACTTTTCCTTGCACCCTGCATTCTTGCAGGGTGCAGGAAAAATTGTGCTACAAACTATAGAGTTGTAAATAGTTATTTTTCCACCGTTCCAGCAAAAAAAATATTTAAAGTTGGGGATACAGTCTATTTTTTAATCACTGCCCCGTTTGAAACAGTAAATCAAAGAAACAGCGAACCAATTAACATAAAAAGAACAAAAGACATACATGAGTTTGGGATAAATTCAGCAAAAGTTGATTCTATAAGTAGACCCCCAGGCGGATATGATGGCGGTTTTGATTATATGGATGTTTCTCCTGTAATTGCAGAAACGTTTAGAGTTGAAACCCAAAATGGAACGAAAGGAAATATTCATGTATCTTTTGCTAAACTGAATCAAAGCTTTGAGGTAAAACTGATGGTGATTTTGAGAAAAAAGGGAGTGTTTATGATTGAACATAACCCCACAAGCGGCTATGATGTCGGATGTATGCTCACAGATTTTACTCCAAGTTTGAAAACAGCTTCACAAAATGAAGAATTATTCAGAGCATTTCCTTTCAATGCGAATCTTTCAATAAGACCAAGTCATTACTTTTTTAAAGTAGAATAATACTTATGCTTAAAATTGTATCGCTAGTTTTTTTATTATCCGTCAAAAATGAGTGTATAGCACAAAAAACAGTTCAATCCCTTTTTGACACCATATATCTCTACGACTATTTTCATTCGGAACCTGAACTCAGGTATAAGGGATCAACAACAGTTTTCTTTCCAAATGGTGATAGTGTTGTACTTCAAACAAAACCAGTTCAAATAATGCCGGTGGATTTTGAACAGTATGCAATGTTGAGAATCATCCTTCCAAAAGACTCATCTGTAACGTTAACTGTTCGTTTCACAGCAAGGAAAAGACGCATGCTATTTGAACATAACGGACAAATTACTCTACGCCAAACAAAGCAAAAGCCTGCTTTTTGGTTTGGCAGAATTTTAATAGAAACTTGTGGAAAAAGAAAGATGGGCAATTGTCCTTTTATCATCCGTAGCTCGGATGATTTTAACAGACAATATGTGAGACGCATTATTGAGCGAAATATTGAGAAAGGAGTAACACATATCTATAATGCAGCTACAGGTGAACTCATTGAAAATCCTGTTTTCCATAATTGATTAATTGCTACTATCCATGAAATCACTCTTACTCTTCTTTAACTTAGTTGTTCTTAAATGCAGTTTTGCACAAACTGCAATACATCAGGATACATTTTACTTGTTTGACTATACCCTTATTTCAAGCGCAGAAAAATTATATCAGGGTGGCATAACTGTTTTCTTTTCAGAAAAAGATTCACTTACATTAAAAGCAGACAGAAAAAGAAAAATGCTTGATTATCTTGAGCCTTACTTCGAAGGTGTTCAACTAATTGTACCGGCAAGTGATGCCCCGAAAAAAATTAAGGTCAGGGTATATGAAAATTATAAAGGCACAGAAATTTATTGTGATACCCTGTTAACACTTACAAAAACAAAAAGACAACCATCGGCCTGGTATTTTTACATTGAAAACAGGGGATTGTATAAGCCATCAAACCCATGTACCAATCTTTTTACTGTAAATAGTGATCAAATGAAAAGGCCAATTCGAAATGATTTTCTTGCCGGATTTGAAGCTTTTTACTTGTGGAAGTTCGATTACAGTGATGGTACACGCATAAAATATCTACCGTAGTAATTCATGAATGAATCATTCAATAAGTCTAAACGAATCACTTCTCCCCAAACGCCTTTAACCCGCACTCCAGCCATTGCTGAAACTCTCTTGGATTGGGCGTATATGCTTTTGTTTTGGTGAGTGCTTTTTCATCCAAGCTGATGATGGCGTATTGAGGTTGAGCCACCGCATTAAAGTTTTCGCTCTGGAAAGTAGCCCATTGATCACCCACAGTAATGATTTGTTTCCTGGCACCTGTTTTAGTCGTAAAGGTTTGTTGCTGTGCCGCAGGTAGTACTTTACGTTCATCCACATACAAACTCACTACTACAAATTCATTTTTCATCATGGATAAAACAGTAGGGTCTGTCCACACATTTTCTTCCATGCGGCGACAGTTTACACAGGCCCATCCTGTAAAATCAATCAGCAACGGTTTGTTGAGTTTGCGTGCAAGTGCCAATGCTTCATCATAATCACGCAATGGCTCCAGTGATTTTTCACAATTCACGGGATGGCTGTACACACTGTAACAA
>CAYPBV010000220.1:0-3930 GCA_964409025.1 uncultured Chitinophagaceae bacterium
GTATTACAGGTGCCCGGGGTCTTCAAAACGTATTTGCTACCAGCAACTTAAAAAAGGTATTATTCAAAAATTAACAAGTATTGATGAATCCGTACTCCCTTTTTAATTACTTGAAAACCCTGCTTCCTCTGCCACGGTTACTTCGCTGTAATCTTTTACCACATTATACAAAGTATCCCGTTCTACTGGTTTGCGTTTTACCTGTTTAATGAGAGTAACCAGTTGTTCAGTTGTCATGGTTGGTGTTTGTTCTTCGCTGCCGGCCATGCTGTAAATTTTAGTAGTATCGTCAATGGTGCCGTCAATATCATTGACACCAAAACTCAAAGTCATTTGGGCATTGTGTCTGCCCAGCATGGGCCAGTAAGCTTTGAGGTGTGGAAAATTATCCATAAAAATGCGGGCAATGGCATACATGCGCATATCTTCCACTACAGTGCTTTCAGCAATATGGCTCATGTCATTATCCTGATTGCGAAACTTCAACGGAATGAATGTTTGAAAGCCACCTGTTGCATCCTGTAAATTCCGTAAGCGGCTCATATGATCAATACGGTGCCAATATTGTTCAATATGTCCGTACAGCATGGTGGCATTGCTGTGCAGACCCAGTTGATGTGCTGTTTCATGAATCTTGAGCCATCCATCGCCATCTACTTTATCAGCACAAATCTGTTCCCGTATTTCCGGATGAAAAATTTCTGCACCGCCGCCGGGTATGGAGTTGAGCCCTGCATCAATTAAAAATTTCAATCCTTCTTCCACACTCACTTTTGCCTTGCGAAACATATAATCATATTCCACTGCTGTAAATGCCTTGATATGCAACGCAGGCCGGTGCTCTTTAATGGCTTTCAGTAAATCAGCAAAGAACTTCAAATCCATTTTGGGATGCACACCGCCCACAATATGTACTTCTGTTACGGGTACACCGTCATATTTTTTTACCATGTGCAGCATTTGATCAATGCTCAGTTCCCAGCCATCTTCACGCCTGGCATACAATCTGGAATAGGAACAGAAATTACAACTGAACACACATACATTGGTGGGCTCAATATGAAAGTTGCGGTTAAAATAAGTGGTATCGCCATGCATGCGTTCCCGCACATAATTAGCCAATGCACCAAGGAACGACAATTCACCTTTTTCAAACAATACAATCCCTTCTTCCTCCGTAATGCGTTGCTGGTTGTATACTTTTTCTGCTATGGATTGTAATGCGCTGTCTTTAACTGAATGAATGATTGATGCTATCATGATTTGTAACATTAAAATAGTGGGTACAAAAAAGCGTAACCTTTTGCAAAGTTACGCTGATAGCAGTAAGTAACTGCAATGATTTTAATGCACCTTCACTACCCGAAGTGTGGCAGCAGGTGCGGCCCTGTACACTACCTGTATGGTATAGATGCCGGTGTTTAATGTACTTAAATCCAGTTCCAGATAGGAGGGGCCAATGTTTACACCGTTTTGTCCCAGCGATACCCTTCTTTGCCAAACCAACCGACCGGCCATATCATATATATTAATGAATTCAAGATTGGCAGGCGATGGATAATGCTGCAGTGTAACAATATTTTTAAACGGATTGGGTGTAGCCATTACACCTTTACGCTTGAGATTGGGATTTACATCTCTGGCAAATACATTGATATCATCGATATAAATATTGTTTTCAAAGTTGGTGGTGTTTCTGAACACAACCTGTACATAATCTCTGCTGCTGTTACTGTAATCGCCAAGGAACACTGAATCCAACCGCCATTGAGCGGCTGATGGCACATAGCCCGTATCTACTGCAATATTTCCTGTGGTTACCAGTTCAGTTCCCCATTTTTTATACACAGAGCGATAGGTAGCGCCACAATCATCAGTAACCAACACTTCCAGTGTGTCTACCGGATTATTGGCCAGATTCGGCACATTAAACGTAGCAGCAGCTACGTTGAAGGTTAAGAATGCTGAGTCTCTTCCTTTTAGAGGCAGCAGCGGTGAAAACATCCAGTCAATAGCACCATTACGATCGTAATCAAAATTGTTGATAAACATAGACGCATTACCTGTTCTTGCAGCACGTGTGGTACGTTCCCATGTTAAATAGTTATCAGTGTTGATGCGTTGCCATAACAATGGTGGAAAGGTTGCATTTTCAAAGCCTTCAGTAAAAGGTAAATTGGTAACCGGTAATACAATACCCGCAAGTTTGCCCGTATCGTTAACAGGTTTTTGATCAGCACTACCATTGGGATTAGATGTATAAACCATCAAATTGGCATTCACACCATTGCTCAGATTCATTTGATTGAGCAGAATAGTTGCGGTGCCCTGCGGTGGAATGTTTCCTGACCATGCCGTAGTTGTTACAGCTCCGTTGCCAAAACGGGCATTGAGCGTTAAACTGCTGATTGTTTCTGAACCCACATTTCTAACGGTAACGAGGGGGCGATACGTACTGCTGCAGGTGTAAATAAAATTTTGACTGCTGCCGCATAGATCATAAAACGCATCACGAAAACGTTCTACACGTACATCACGGGCATTAACAGCCACGGGTGTACATCCATCAGATGTAATCAAATTCCGCATCCATAAGCTGGCATTTAAAATAGCTTCCATGCGTGCATGTTGCTGTGGTGTGTACATCACCATGGCACGGTCATCTACATAATCCATATAATTCATCCACATAATGCCCGGATTGGCAGCGCTGCAGTTATCTCTGATGATTGAATCAGAAGCAGGTGCACCAAAGGTGCAAAGGAGTTGAGGTGGTGTATCTGTAATGTCATCATCATCGCCACAGGTTTGATTGCCATCACAATTATTGGGTCCCCAGATGTGAATGAGATCAAAGAAATGCCCTATTTCATGCGTAGCTGTTCTGCCCAGGTTAAAAGGCGCCACTGCACTGCCGCCTTTGCCAAAGGCCCGGAAATTATTGACAAAGCCACGCTCATTTAACGGATGCTCCGTTAATGGATCAGATCCAAAGAATGAATAACCTAAAAAACCGGAAGGCATCTGGCACACCCAAATATTGAGGTATTTATTGGGATCCCATGCATCACTACCGCCCAAGCAGGTAAACTTAATGGGGTCGCCATTGCCGGGTTCAGATAAAACGGATGATGTAACTCTTACAATGCCATTTGTTGCATCACCTTTTGTATCTCTTCTTGCTAAACAAAAACGAATATTGCCTTTGCCAAACCTGGATTTGAAGGCAGCAGGTATGCGTGTGGAATCAGCATTCAATCCGGCATAGTCTTCATTTAATACATCAATTTGCGCTTGTATTTGTGCATCTGTTACAACAGATGGCTGACTTAATACCACATGCACCACCACAGGTATGGTGTAAGTAACATTGGTGCGAAGTGTTGCCTGCAGTTGACGAAAACGTTCCAGTGTTTCTTTTCTGTTTTGATCAATTTTTTTAAGCAGGTTTGGATTTTTGAGCACAGCCTCATCCAGTACGGCTTGTGTACCGCATCGGTGAAAACTATTGTTGAAATGACCCGGCTTTTTTTGTTTTGGCTGTTGCTGTGCAGCAAGGGATAGGCAGTTTAACAAGAGCGCAATAATTGTAACGAATTTCAATAGCTTCATAGAAATGGTTAAGGTTGTGAAAGTACTGATTTTAAAATTCAGGAGCGACTTTTCAGCTTAAGACATCAGTTTCAACTGCAAGTGCTGCCTGTGTTATAAAAACATTTATCTTTCGTTTTTGAAGGCGTACTTGCAACCCACTAAATCGATATCTGATGAGTATTAAGCTGCGGCTCACCTTTATGAGCTTTTTGCAATTCTTTGTTTGGGGTGCCTGGTTAATTACCATCGGCACGTATTGTATTAACGGTAAAGGATGGACCTTCCCTCCGTTTGGCGCTATCTTTTCTACACTTTCCATCGCTTCTATGATTATGC
>CAYPBV010000221.1:0-3892 GCA_964409025.1 uncultured Chitinophagaceae bacterium
TAATCATACATGTAATCTCCTGCTTCATTTTCCACAAGCAGTAAAAAAATGTTAATAAAATAATTAAAAAAAAATTTTCTTGTGGATAAATTTATTTTTAATATTGTGCAGGGAAAGTTTTTTCCCGGTACTTACTAACCCATCCATCATAAAAGTCCCGTTTTCCAACGGGATTTTTTTATTGCTTTCTCTTTTGATAAAACAACTTACTTTTAATAATTGTGTTATATAAAAAAATTACAGCGTATGCTTAAATCAATGACCGGTTTTGGAAGAGCAGAAGAAGCAGCAGGCAACAAAACCTTTTTGATTGAAATTAAATCCCTCAATGGAAAACAGTTTGATCTCAATTTAAAACTCACACCTTTACTACGCCCGTCGGAGTTTGCCATACGCAGCCAGCTATCAGAACATTTACTTCGTGGTACAATAGAATGTACTGTTTCGTTAAAAGAAAATGGCGGCAGCGGAGCTGTTACCATCAATAAACAAATGGCGAAAGCTTATTTTCAGCCATTAAAAGAAGTAGCTGATGATTTAAACCTTCAGTTAAGTGAATACATTCTGGGGGCTTTGTTACGTTTGCCTGATGTAGTTACACCCAACTCAGACTCACTCAATGAAGAAGAACTGAAACAATTTATGAGCATTTTACAAAATGCCATTAATGCACTTAACAAACACCGCACACTGGAGGGCGATGCACTGGAAATAGATTTGATTGAACGTATTAATAATATAGTGGCCTACCAGGAAAAAATTAGTGAACTGGAGCCCTTACGTCAGCATCGTATGAAAGATGAGCTGCGTAAAAAACTGGAAGAACAGGTGGGCAAAGAAAACTATGACTCTAACAGGCTGGAGCAGGAAATGATCTATTACATTGAAAAGATTGACATCAGCGAAGAACAGGTGCGCCTCAGGAATCATTGTGATTATTTTCTAAGCATTTTGAAAGAGGCTGAAGAATCCAAAGGCAAAAAATTAAGTTTTGTACTGCAGGAAATTGGCCGTGAAATCAACACTACCGGTGCCAAAGCATATGACGCTGCCATTCAGAAATTTGTAGTGCTTATGAAAGACGAACTGGAAAAAGCAAAAGAACAGGTATTAAACGTTTTATAAGAATAAAAACAGATTTAAAAATTTCGTATCATTTTTACTAATCTCTGGCTTTAATAGTACCTTTCTTATCTATATTTAAAACTACTGTATGAAGTCGTTTAGATTTTATCGTCTTCGCTTTACATTTGCAAAAATCATTTATTTGTGAAAAAACCATCTATCAGTGTAAATTTTTTTTCAAAGCCCCGGGTTGCATTTGTTTTAAGCCTTCTTGTGTTTAATTCCTGTATGCAGTTAAACAGTTTTGAACAAACAGTTGAAATAAACAATCACGAATGGAGTGCCGCAATACCTGCCGAAGTTTCTTTTACCATTTCTGATACCATCAGCCCATACAATGTATTTGTGGTTCTGCGCCATACAGATGCGTATGCTTACAGGAATATCTGGCTTTATGTGGCTACACAACAACCGGGGGATAATAGTTTTAAACGTGAACGATTTGAATTTACCCTCCAACAACCTGATGGTACCTGGCTGGGCAGCGGATTGAATGACATCTGGGAAGTGCGTTTACCCCTGTTTGAAAAAATTCGATTTGCAAAAAAAGGATTATACCGTATACAATTACAACAGGCAATGCGAGATGAACCTTTGTTACATATTATGAACACGGGTATCAGAATTGAAAAACTATAAAGTTAATGGGCTATACAAATAAGGTCTTCAAATTCGGGAATTTCTCATTCTGGTTCTGGATACTATTAGTGTATGTAATAGCTGCATTGGTATGGTGGTTTATTTCACTGGAGCGCCAAAACCATCAAATGACAGCACTCAAGCTATCTGCTTTAAAAAAAGACAACTACCAATACACTGTTAAGTATAAAGAGGTTCAGGACTTACGCAATAGAAACACCGCCAAATATGTGGGAGAAGGTATTGCTTTCCTTGCTTTAATATTGGTAGGCGCCTTTTTTGTATATCGTTCCATTCGCAAACAAATGGAATATAACAGCCTGCAGCAAAACTTCATGATGGCTATTACCCATGAACTTAAAACACCCATTGCTACTACACGGCTCAGCCTGGAAACAGTTTTAAGAAGAAAGCTGGATGAAGTACAACAGCAAAAATTATTACTAAGCGCCCTTTCTGAAACCAACAGGCTTAATATTCTTACCAATAACATATTACTGGCTTCGCAAATGGAGGAGAAGAATTTTCAACGTGATAACGATGATATAAACCTCGCTGATGTGGTTGAAACCGTGGTGAGCGATTATAAAAACCGTTTTCCGCAGCGTACTATTGAAGCCAGTGCGGATAAAGATGTATACATAAAGGGCGATGAATTACTTTTGCAAATTGCATTGAGCAATTTAATTGACAATGCACTGAAATATGCTCCGAGGGAAAGCCCGGTGTATGTTGATCTTATGGATGAGGATGATATGCTGCAAATTAAAGTGAGTGATGAAGGAGGCGGTGTGCCTGATGAGGAAAAAAACAGGATTTTTGAAAAATTTTACCGCAGCGGTAATGAATCTACACGCAAAGCAAAAGGAACAGGGCTGGGTCTTTACCTTACCAAAAAAATTATTCAGGATCATAATGGTGACATTTTTGTGATGGACAATACGCCGCACGGAAGTATTTTTGTGATTCAGTTTTAAGCAAATGAGTACAAAAGCATCCATATTATTAGTTGAAGACGAGGAGCACCTGCAAGATGCATTAAAGCTTAACCTGGAACTGGAAGGTTATGAAGTTACAACAGCCGGTGATGGCAGTGCTGCACTTAAGGCAATAGAAAACGAATACTTTGATTTAATTATTATGGATGTAATGATGCCGGAAATGGATGGCATCAGTGCCACTGAGAGTATTCGAATCAGAAAAAATGAGGTGCCCATTCTGATGTTGAGTGCAAAAAATTCAAGCAGCGACCGGGTACTGGGTCTTAAAAAAGGTGCTGATGATTATTTAACTAAACCCTTTAACCTTGAAGAATTGCTGCTACGTGTGGAGAAACTGATTGATAAAAATAAAAAAATTCAGGATAAAGATACTGTTGGCGAAACCTATGCATTTGGTAATAACAAAGTTGATTTTAAAGCACAGGAGGCCATTAATTATAAAGGCGAATCCATACAACTGAGTAAAAAAGAAAGCATGTTGCTGCACCTGCTGGTTGAAAATAAAAATGAAGTGGTAACCCGTGAAAAAATTTTACAGGTAGTTTGGGGTTATAATGTGTACCCCACTACCAGAACCATTGATAATTTTATTCTCAACTTCCGTAAGTATTTTGAAGCAGACAGCCGTAACCCAAAGTATTTCCATAGTGCCAGGGGTGTGGGTTATAAGTTTACAGAAGAGTAATTTTTTCATCTACTGCCTTCATAAGCGCCAGAGCATCTGCCAGCAATTCATCTTTTGAGCTGTTTAATGCTACGGGGCTGAATATTTCTTCTTCACAACGGTTTATTAATGAATTCCACATCTCAGCTTCCTGCAGCATCCCCTTTTTACGCAGTATTTCTGAAATTGCCACTGTGCTTATTTTTGTGTGCTGTAATTGAAACCGCTCAATAAAAAAGTCAATTAAGCCGTCGGGCAGTAATGAAAAAAATTGTTTATAGTGCGGCGATTCTTTAGCAAGCATTGGTGTGGTTATAAAATTTTCAACAGGCCTGAAAACCTGTGCTTTTTCGGCCAAAGGTGGCGGAGCAGCAGCTTGTTTTTTTGCAGAACGCAGGAACCACCACAATAAACCAACAATAACAAAAGCAATTATTCCTGCAACTGCATTTCGATTAAATGG
>CAYPBV010000222.1:0-3890 GCA_964409025.1 uncultured Chitinophagaceae bacterium
ATGGTACTGTTTCCATTCAGCGGGATGTATTTGAACAGACGTATCTCATTAAAGACAGCAGCCGCCATTTGCAATGGCGCATCACCAATGAAACAAGAACCATCGCCGGTTTTGAATGCCGTAAAGCAGTAACCATTATATGTGACTCCGTTTATGTAGTAGCTTTTTATACAGATGAAATTGCGGTGAGCAGCGGACCGGAAAGTTTTGGTGGCTTACCGGGAATGATTTTGGGCTTAGCAGTACCACGTTTACAAATGACATGGTTTGCCACGAAAGTAGTGGTGCAGCAGCCTGCTGAAGCGGTTCTTAATCCCAAACAAAAAGGGAAAACCGTTACATGGACCACCTTTCAAAAAGACATGGGCAAAGCTATGAGCGACTGGGGTAAGTACGGAGCAAAAGTTACCTGGCTTCATATGCTCTAAAAAAAAGCTGTTTCATGTAGTACTATGAAACAGCCTTTTCTACAACTGGTTTAGTTTAGTAATTCTTTTTATGAAGCTCCAGCACAAGATTACTTATGGGTAATAAAGTAATTTTCTGTTCAAGTTGAAACACCTGCCCTGCTGCTACATCAAGAGCTGATGTGAAATCTTTCATTCGCTCTTTAAATCTTGACAAATCAATTGTTTTTGATTCCCTATTGGTATTCATGATACACATTACTGTTTGGTTATTATCGTATCGGAAATACACATACACTCCATCTACAGGCAAAAACTGCATAAATTTTCCCGTTTTAATAGCAGATGATTTCAAACGGAAATTTGCCAAACGTTTGATGTAATTAAAAATGGAATTTTCTTTTTCAGTTCTGCCTGCTGCTGTAAACTTATTAACTGCATCACCTTCCCATCCGCCGGGAAAATCCAAACGTACATAACCATCATTGGGTGATGTTGTACCTGCCATTAATATTTCATTGCCATAATACATTTGAGGGATGCCACGTGTTGTGAGCATCCATGCGTATGCCATTTTGTATTTGGAAGTATCCTCTCCTACTACAGAATAGAAACGTGGAATATCATGATTATCCAGGAAAACCACCTGGCGCATCGGGTCTTTATACACTACATCCTGTGCGAGTGTTGTATAGAGTTTGTTCACCCCTTCAGTCCATCCAAAGTTTTCATTGCATGCTGGTGTAATGCCATAAAAGAGGGTTTGAAAATCAGTGGTGGCCTGCATGTTACTTTTGTATTTGATATCAAACACATTTTCGCAGAAATAAGCCTGATTGATTACACCATGTACCCATGTTTCACCAAAAATGGTAATCTTTGGATACTCATCATACAATGCTTTATTACAACGATTCATAAAATACAAATCATTGTAGGCATAGGTATCAATACGGAAACCATCAATACCAAATTCTTCCACACTCCAGATAGCGTGTTGAATTAAAAAGTTCTGAACAAATTTGTTACTATGATCCCAATCGGGCATTTGACGGGTAAACCAGCCATCACTCATTATTTTTTTATCGGCCTTTGCTGCATACGGGTCAAAGAGTGTTTGGTCTTTATAGTTGGTTTGTGTATATGAAGGCCAGCGCTGAAACCACGTACTGTCCGGCATATCACGGTATAAAAAATGATCAATGTCCACATGATTATAAACGGCATCACTTACATATTTCATTCCTTTTTTATGCATGGCATTCACCAAATTGCGCATGGCTATATAACCACCCAGGCGAGGATCAATTTTATAATGATCCGTAAAAGCGTAGCCATGCTCTGTACGTTCTGTACGATCATTTTCCCACACAGGATTGAGCCAGAGAGAAGTAACGCCCAAATCTTTTAAATAGTCCAGGTGATTTTCAATACCTTTTAAATCACCACCATGACGATTGAACACGGTATCACGACGTAATGTTTGATCTCTCATGCCGGGCACTTTATCGTTTGATGTATCACCATTGCTAAACCGATCAGGCATAATGAGATACATTAAATCAGCCGAGGTGACGCCTTGTGCAAACTCAGTACCTCTACCCTTACGGCGTGCAGCAATGTTGAATTCAAAATTTACTGTTGCATTTCCTTTTTTTGTTGAGATGCCGATGGTGCCGGGCTTGGCCGTTGGTGCAATCGTTATATCAAGAACCACATAATTTTTATTGGCAAAGCGGTTTACTTTTGAAATAGTTACACCTGGATAGCGGGTGGTAAAACCTGTATGATGGCCCACACCTTCACCACGAATCATGAGTTGAATTTTATTGTACTTCATACCAACCCACCAGTTGGCCGGATAGGTATTGTACATGATTTGTGCATTTACATTTAACGAATAAAAAAATGCTGATAACAAAACCAGCATTTTAAGTTTTTGAGTCATATTCATAATATTTAAAGAAAACAATTAATCTTTTGTTTTAATCACCAGTTTGGCAAAAACGCCGGCAAGTACCATGGAAACCCCTGCGAGGCCAATAACATTAATAGCATTACCGCCTAATGCAGTTAATGCAACACCCCCCAGCAAGCCTGCAAAGATTTGAGGAATGGTAATAGTGGCATTAAAGATACCCATATACACCCCTGTTTGATTAGGAGGTAATGCGCTTGAAAGAATAGCATAAGGCATTGCAAGTATGGCGGCCCATGCAATACCCACACCTATCATAGACACAAATAATACATACTTGTCTTTAATAAATATCATTGAAATCAATCCTAACCCACCGGCAAGTAATGAAATCATGTAGGTATTTTTCCGTCCAAATTTATCAGCAAGTGATGGCAGTACTAAAGAATACAATGCTGCAAACAAACTATACGCAGCAAAAATTACACCTGTCCAGTTACCTGCTTCATTATAATCTTTAGACGTTGCATCACTTGTATTCCATACATTTTGAGCGATGCCCTGTGTTGTATATACCCACATCAAAAACAATGAAAACCAGCTGAAGAATTGTGTTACGGCCAACTGCATCATCGTTTTGGGTGTTTTAGCTAATAATTGCCCAAAACTCATTTTCACTTTATTCTCAGTATCAATGTTATTATACTTTGCATATTCTTCAGGCGGATATTCTTTTGTTTGAAAAGAAGTCCATAGCACTGTTAACAGCAATACAGCACCACCAATATAAAATGACCAGATAACGGTGGGAGCAACTTTATCGCCCGGGGCCGGTTCATTGGAAATACCCCACCAAGTAAGGAGGAAAGGAAGTAAAGAACCAAACACAGCACCCGCATTAATTAAAAAACTTTGAACGGAATAACCTTTTGTACGTTGACTATCCGGCACCATATCACTCACCAATGCACGAAAGGGTTGCATGGTTACATTAAATGAAGTATCCATTAAAAGTAACATGGTTGCTCCAAATACCAAAGGCGCTAACAGGGATGCAAACTTTTCTGAGTTGGGCATAAAGAACATTGCAGCAGCAGAAACAAAAGCACCGCCCAAAATAAATGGAATTCTTCTTCCAAGTCTTGTCCATGTTTTATCGCTTGATAATCCAACAATGGGTTGCACTATCAATCCTGCAACAGGGGCTGCCAGCCAAAACAAACTCAAGTGATGAGGGTCAGCACCAATAGCAGAAAGAATACGACTGGTATTGGCGTTTTGTAAGGAATAACCAATCTGTACACCCAGAAATCCGAAACTTATATTCCAGATTTGCCAAAAGCTTAACAATGGTTTTAGCGCTGAAGATTTTGATTCAGTTGATGTTGATAAAGCCATAATCAATAGTTGCTGCTCCTTCCCTTAAAGGAGCAAGAATAGAAAAAATATGAAGCGTAAAACCCCTTCAGGGAATGGGGTTTATATAACAAATCCGTCAGGCAATATAGCACCTTTCTTTACAACCACAATTCCATCTTTAACTGAATACAGGGCATGATCTGTAT
>CAYPBV010000223.1:0-2696 GCA_964409025.1 uncultured Chitinophagaceae bacterium
CCGTACTCTGATTTTAATACTTCAGCTAATTCCTGAACTTCTTTTACAGTTAAGCCTACTAATGATTCGGCCAATGCTTTTACGTCTGCCATTGTTTTACTTTTTAACCGCCTTCATTCTCAATTATAAGTCCGGCGGATGGTTATTTAATTGTGCCGCATTTGAACCTCATCGGCATTGGTTTGTATTTTCACCAGCATATTAGCAGATCAGCTAATTAGCCAATTATTAAATTACTCAGCAGGAGCTGCTTCCTTCTTTTCTGTATTATGCAGCAATGCAGCAATAACACGCTTTGCAGGTGATTGCAACAAGCCGATAACTTCGCCGATAAGTTCGTTCTTCGTTTTGATTTGTGTAAGTGCTTTCAATTGATTATCGCCGCTGTACACATCTCCGTTAATGAACGCTGCTTTAAGCACAGGCTTATCACCATTGCTTTCCTTACGGAACGTAGAAAGAATCATTGCCGGTTCTTTCGGATTTTCAGAAAACATCAACGCTGTTACATTGTTCAATGCTTCATACACACCGGTGTAACGCTCTGCATCAATTTGCTCCAATGCTTTCTTAATAAGTGTGTTCTTGGCCACCTTCATTTCAACATTCTTATTGAAACAGGCACGGCGCAATTTACCCACTTGCTCTACAGTTAAGGATTCTGTATCTGTAATGTAGAAGTTATTATACTGACTGAACTTGCCTTTCAGCAACTCAATCACTTCGTTTTTTTGTTCTTTAGTCATGACTTCGTTTTTTTAAACCCTGAAAGGATTAGTTCATGAATGATTTTGTGTCAACAGAAATACCGGGGCTCATCGTACTGGCCATATAAATGCTCTTGAGGTAAGTACCTTTTGCTGTAGAAGGCTTGGCCTTTACAATAGCATTCATAAATTCCTGTACATTGGCAGCAAGCTTTTCAGGAGGAAAACTTACACGACCAACAGAAGCGTGTACAATACCGGCTTTATCTACTTTAAATGCAATCTTTCCGCCTTTTACTTCATTTACAGCAGCAGCTACATCATTGGTAACTGTACCTGTTTTAGGATTGGGCATCAGGTTACGTGGGCCGAGTACTTTACCCAGCTTACCAATTTTAGGCATTACAGCAGGAGTAGCTACAATCACATCGATATCTACCCATCCGCTTTCAATTTTAGTGATGAATTCATCTAAACCTACATGGTCAGCACCGGCTGCTTTTGCTTCAGCCTCTTTATCAGGAGTACACAGAACTAAAACTCTTTTTGTTTTACCGGTACCATGAGGTAATGTTACTGTACCACGAATAGCTTGGTCAGCTTTCTTAGGATCAACGCCCAAACGAACGTGTACATCCACAGAGCTGTCAAACTTAGTGCAGTTAATTTCTTTTACAAGTGCAGAAGCATCTTTAAGGGAATAAGCTTTGTTATTATCCACCTTAGCTTGAGCCACTTTTCTTTTTTTCGTCAAAGACATGTTTCAATTTTTTTAATGGTGAATAATATTAGTTTTCCCAGGGAGCTTTACCGTCAACAGTTAAGCCCATGCTGCGTGCGGTACCTGCCACCATGCTCATAGCACTATGAAGTGTAAAGCAGTTGAGGTCTGGCATCTTGTCTTGAGCAATTGCTTCAATCTGTGACCAGGTAACCTTACCAACTTTTGCACGGTTTGATTCCTTAGAACCTTTCTGGATTTTTGCAGCTTCCATTAACTGAACTGCTGCTGGAGGAGTTTTAATGATAAAGTCGAACGACTTATCAGAATAAACGGTGATAAGAACCGGTAATACTTTACCCATCTTATCCTGAGTTCTTGCATTAAACTGCTTGCAGAACTCCATGATGTTCACACCCTTTGAACCGAGTGCGGGACCTACGGGAGGTGCAGGGTTGGCTTGACCGCCTTTTACCTGCAGCTTCACAAATCCTGAGATTTCTTTAGCCATTGTAAAATGTTTTTTGGTGATAACGTACCGCCTTCGGCGGCACTCCCAAGCAATAAATTCTTAAAGAACTTTTTGGGACGGCAAAGGTAAGGGGCAAGTGGTTACCGGCAAAGGGTTTAAGGAAGTATTTTTAACCAATTTCACAATAAAAAACAGGGAAAAAAGGGTTTGGGAACAGGCTGATGTGCCGGCGAAATGGTCGGTTTTTATCACTCAACCTTCAAAAGGGAATATGACGGGGCGTGCTATATTGTTCTGTTCCCATTTTGGCAACTTACCATCCGTATTCTATCATCCTCCGTGGCAAAACTACCATGGAGCAGTTCCAACTTTTTTTTTCATAATTTCCTTAGTCGTACTTCAGCAATGGCTTTTAAACTTGAATTTCCATTTGCCAAAACAGTTGCAGAAGAGGCATCTAACAATTTAACAGGCTGTTGAGGTAGTGTAGGTGGGTTGCTGTACCCAAATACATCTCCGTCCTCCGTACCTGCATCATACACAAATAGCTGAACTGTTGTATCTGCCACCCATTTTTTATGAGCATAAAGATTTAGTTTGCTTAAGCCAATGAACCAATCCGGGCTGGGTGCAATCATTGACGCCATGCTCACGTAGGAATAATTACTGTTGCAATGTATGGTAATGCTTTTACTGCCGGTAGCCGAAGGAGGAGTAAAGAGTATGAGCGACAACGCATTTTTACTTCTTATAACTGAATCTATTTCAGCCAGAACTACACCAATACTTCCGGTTT
>CAYPBV010000223.1:2706-3886 GCA_964409025.1 uncultured Chitinophagaceae bacterium
GTTTCTGCCACATTCTCAATTCCTGTTGTAGCTTGTTTACCAGCTTCCCATAAAGCTCCGTTTGAATTATGTACCATTCCTGCAAAGGTGGTGAAATGTACTCCTGCCGGCACTGTAAAATCGGGCAACATCCATTTCCCTTTTACTTCAACTGCATAAGTAGATTCGCTGAAAGGTTGTTCCTTTTGATCAATTTTTGGTTTGGTGCAGGAAAGACCCATAAGTAAAAAGCCGATGATCAAAGAGGTAGAAAGTGGTTTCATACAGGTAAATTATGTATTCAAATTTGAAGCATAATTCTGCATTTTTCAGTCGTGTAGCTTACAATTAGAGGAATCGAAAATTTTATTTATCTAAAAAGATTCACCAAAATAATATTCAGTTCAAAATTTCATTTAATTTCATAACCCTAACAACTAATAACAACATAATACTCTCTCTTATGGCAAAGTCAAAAAAGAAGGCAGCAAAGAAAGCCGTTAAAAAACCGGTGAAGAAAGCTGGAAAGAAAAAGGTAGCAAAGAAAAAAAGCGCACCGAAGAAAGTAGCAAAAAAACCAAAAAAGGCAGCAAAAAAGCCAGTAAAAAAGGCAGCGAAAAAAGCGATAAAAAAAGTTGTAAAAAAAGCGGCGTCTAAAAAGAAAGCAGCAACAAAGAAAAAGGCAACAAAAAAAGCAGCTTCTAAAAAAGCGGTGAAAAAGCCGGTAATTAAAAAAGTAAAGCCCGCTTCTAAACCGGCAAAAGCAGCGCCCAAACCAAAAGCTGCTCCGGCACCAGTTGCAGAGCCTGTACCTGTACTAGATACAACTCCCGCCACTGTACAGTATAATTTGCCATTACCTGAAGCAACTCCGGATGAAACGGCAAATGATACACCCGCACAAGAATAAAGATGATCAAAAAGTAAAAACCCCGGATAAATCCGGGGTTTTGTTATTATTAAGAATTTTTACAGCCGATATCCTTATGCTAGTTTCTCTACCTGCATGTAGTTTAATTCTACGGGTGTAGCACGGCCAAAGATTTTAACAGTTACACGCAGTTTCTTTTTCTCATCATTTACTTCTTCAATGGTACCATTGAAGTCATTGAAAGGACCATCAATAATTTTAATTGTTTCGCCAATGATAAATGGTTCGCTCATTGTCATACCTGTTGCATCAGCCATTTCATCTACTTTA
>CAYPBV010000224.1:0-3856 GCA_964409025.1 uncultured Chitinophagaceae bacterium
CATGCACATCAATAAAGCCTGGCGCTACAATCAATCCTTTGGCATCAATGATTTTTTTGGCTGAAGTATTGATATTTTTTTGAATGAGAATAATCTTGCCATCTTTCACAGCTACATCCGCATAGTACCAACTGTTGCCGGTGCCATCAATGATTTTTCCGTTTTTAATGAGAATGTCAAATGGTTGTTGTGCAACTAAAAATGCAGGAAGACAAACAAGCAGCAGCAAATACATTTGTTTCATAACAGATAATTAGGAATACTAAATATAATTCTTCTTTGATCAATTTAGCTCCACCGCCGGGTCCCAAAATCGTTTTTGAAAATCAACAACCACATCATTCTTTACTGAAACGCCATCTTTTTTTAAAAGCTCTTCCATGGCAGTGGGTGTGCCGAAGTGTGCTTTACCGCTGAGCATACCGTTACGATTGACCACTCTTTGGGCCGGCACTTTTGGTTTTACAGTATGTGCAGCATTCATAGCCCAGCCTACCATGCGGGCACTGAGTTTGGTGCCAAGGTAATTGGCAATCGCACCATAAGATGTAACACGCCCCTTAGGAATCTGGCGTACTACATCATACACATCATCAAAAAAACTGTATTCTTTGGATTTACCGGTTGTTCGTGGTTGCTCGGTTTTCTTTTTCGGCATGCTTACGTTCTTTGAGCAGCAAGGTACGACGTGGCTCGGGAACATTTTCATAGTCATACGGGCAATGACGGCATCCATGACCGCAACAGTAGCCTTTATCCAGATGGTATTTGGCGGTGAGTACCATGTTGCCACTTTCTTCGTAATAATAATCTATGCCTTCAACAAACTTTTTCATGCGAGAGTGCGAAATACGATTAATTAACTCATATTCAATGGTTTTGTTGACAGAAAGACAAAAAATTTTTTTAAGTGGAGTGTTATTCGTTTTCAAATACCCATTGTTTCAACAAAACATCTTTGTCTGTTGGTAACACTTGTTTGTTAATGGAAAAACACAAATAATGAATGCGGTTGCTGCCTGCTATATCCAGGCCTTCATAATGCGTTTTAATTTGAAGTTCCGGAGAAAGGGATGGTTGCTGATACAGATTGTCAAAGTCATGATGCAATTTCAATTCATAAAGTCCGATCACTTTTTTTGTGAATTGATATAAGACAGGCGAGTCTGTTTTTAAATGAATCAAACCATCGGCTTTCAACAGCTGCTGATAATAGCGTAAGTATTTAGGATGTGTTAATCGTTTTTTATGTTTAGATTGCCGGAGTTGGGGGTCAGGAAACGTAATCCATATTTCACTCACTTCGTCCTGATCAAAGTATTCATTGATGCGGTCTATCTGTGTACGCAGGAAAGCAATGTTGTGTAAATTTTCTTTCAACGCAGTTTTAGCACCAACCCACATACGGTTTCCTTTTACATCAATGCCAAGAAAATTGGTTTGTGTATGCAGTCTTCCAAGCCCTACTGCATATTCTCCTTTGCCGCAAGCCAGCTCAAGCGTAAGTGGGTTGTTGTTTTTAAAAAATTTATTCCATTTTCCTTTCATGTGTTCAGGATACTGTAACACATTGGGAAAAGTTTCCATTTCTGCAAAGCGTATTAATTTCTTCTGACCCATAATAAGGGCGCAAAGATATTAACCTGACACTTTACCCATTACAATCATTTGTTCTAATGTGGGAGTGGGGCTGCCGCCTTCTTTTTCAAGTGTAATGGCAAAGGCTTCAGATAATGCACAGGATTTCATTTTATGCATGGCAATTGCGCCGTTAAGCGGAATAATACCAGCATCGGCAGGAGTACCATTCTTGATACACCAAAGCTGGTATTGATAACCTTTGGGCGCTTGTGGCAGACCGGCAGCATCAATATAAACTTCTGTATCAGCCGTATTCCAATACACTTTTGCAAATACAGAGGCTTCATTTTTTACAGAGGCAAGAGCAATACTTTTTACACCGGGTTGTTGTAAAAATCTTCCTGCTTCGTTCCATTGCTGCAGTAATTCATTTTTATCATCAACCTGTTGCTGGAGCTGAGCTGTTGTGTTTTGTAAAGAATTTAACCGGTTGTTGAAATAAATACTTCCGCCTACTAATAAGATCAATAATGAAACTGCTGCGATTCTCAGTAATACAGCTGTATTACCTGTTGTGTGTTCTGTCTTTTGGTTCATGGGCACTACCGGCGCAATTTGCTGCGATGGCAGGTTTTGCAGCAGTTTTTCTTTAACACCAGCTGAAGGTGTTACTGCTGCTTCCATGGCCAGTGCTTCCAGTGTTTGTTCAATACGTTGTATTTCCTCTTTCACTTCCGGAAAGATTTGAGCAAGCGCTTCCACCTGCTCTGTTTCTTTTGCAGAGAGTTTACCGAGTACATATAACTCAAGGTCACCGGATGATATGATACAACTTAAATCCAAAACAATAACATATTTAATAGTTCACTCAGTTTCTTCATAGCCAAACGTAAACGGGATTTTACAGTGCCTAACGGCACGTCCAGTGATTTACTGATTTCATCCTGCGTATAACCCATGTAATAAGTGAGATACACAATACGGCGCTGATCCGGTGGTAATTGCTCCAGTGTTTTATTTAGACCAATACCATCTACAGACATTGACTCTGTTCCACCTGCTTCTTTCAAATGTACGTAATCCTCTACCGTGTTGGTTTTCGACTGTTGCGTAAATCTTTTAGAACGATAATAATCAATGGCATGATTGCGGGCTATGTTGAGCATCCAGGTAAAAAAGGAACCTTTCTCTTCCTTGTACTGATGTACCTTTTGCCAGATTTTTACAAATACTTCCTGCAGCAGATCTTCAGCTGTTTCCTGCTGGGGAACTGTTTTCATAATCACACCCAGTAATGCGGCCGCATAACGGTCATACAAAATACTTAAAGATGGTTGATGACCTTCTTTAAGCTTTAATACTAACTCATATAATTGTACATCCTGCATAGCGGCACGCAAAGATTGAAACAAAAAGCATTTCAAAAAATTTTTTTTACTGCGGGTGATCCGGAATGATTCTGTGTTCCGTAAATGAGGTCAAACAAAATAAAGACACATATGAAAAAGAAACTTTTAGCAGCAGCTCTTACTCTAATGACATTTTTACCGGCTGCTTTGTTTGCGCAGGAATCCAACAATGTTCCTTATGTAGGCGGGGCACCCATGTACCCTATGAAAAACATTGTTGAAAATGCGGTTAACTCTTCTGCACACACCACTCTTGTGACTGCTGTAAAAGCGGCTGGTCTTGTAGATGTACTGGCAGGTGATGGGCCTTTTACTGTGTTTGCACCGGTGAACAGTGCATTTGATAAATTGCCCAAGGGTACAGTTGAAACACTCTTAAAGCCTGAATCCAAGCAATTACTTACCACAATTCTCACTTATCATGTAGTAGCCGGCCGTTACCGTTATGACGATTTAAAGAAATTAACTCAGAATGATAAGGGAATGGGTTATATCAAAACAGTAGCCGGTGCTTCTTTATGGGTTATTAGAAAAGGTGAGGTAATTACCATTAAAGATGAAAATGGAACAATTGCAACAATTCTGCAAACGGATGTCATGCAGAAGAATGGTGTGATTCATGTAGTAGATGCTGTATTAGTACCTAAAAAATAAATCGAAACAAATAAATCAATAAGTTATGAAAACAAAAATTCAATTTCTATTAGCAACTGCCTTTGCTGCAACCATGTTTGTAAGCTGTTCTAAAAAAGATGACATGACTGTAAAAGCAGAAGTTACAGCTTCATGGTCAGTAACGCTCAATGCAAAAAATGAAATACCCTCTGTGCCTAACCGAAGTGAAACAGGTACAGCAGTAATTAAAC
>CAYPBV010000225.1:0-3852 GCA_964409025.1 uncultured Chitinophagaceae bacterium
AATGGATTGAAGTAAACAGCTAATGAATTGTAAGCCGGTACGGTTTCAATAAATCCATCAAACGGGTTACCTTCCAATATTTCCTTTGCAAGCATCACCTGTTCATGTAAGTGCATATTTATTTCATTGCCAAATTGAATAAGCAAAGCAGATTCAGAAAGCGATATGATGTTGAAATCCTGCATGAACAATGAAAATACAAAATCAGCTATAAAAAAAGCGCTTCCACTGAAGCGCTTTCATTTGTTTTGATAAAAATCTTTTAATCAACAATGGATATTTTAATCAGATTCGTTGGCAAATGTAAATGAACAGGCGTGCTTCCTGTATTTACCACAATATCACCTGCTGACAGAAATCCTCTTTCTTTCAAAATATTAATCTGGTCAGCGATAATATCATCCACACTTATTTCCTCAGCATAATAAAATGCTCTTGTACCCCAGCTCAAACTTAATTGATTTACCAGAGAGCGTTCTTTTGTAAAAATAAATAATGGTGCTTTTGGGCGGAACGAACTTAACATGAAGCCTGTATATCCGCTTTGCGTCATACCAATTAAGGCATTTGCATTCACATCTTTTGCAATTTCACAAGCGTTATAACAAATGGCATCGCTCAGGAATGAAGGAGAGTGGCTTTGTGGTTTTAAATCTTCTTCTCTGTCGTACCGATAGTAATTGCTTTGTTCTACTTCTTCAATAATCTTGCACATGGTTTCCACTACCAGTGCAGGATGTTGGCCCGTTGCAGTTTCACCGCTCAGCATTACCGCATCGGCACCTTCCAATACCGCATTGGCAACGTCAGTTATTTCACTGCGATTGGGTTTTACACGGTCAATCATGCTTTCCATCATCTGAGTAGCTACAATCACAGGCTTGGCACGATGGATACATTTTTTAATAATTTCTTTTTGAATTAGCGGTACTTGTTCTACCGGTAACTCCACGCCCAAATCACCACGGGCAATCATAATACCATCACTTTCTAAAATAATATCACGAATGTTGCCTACAGCTTCAGGTTTTTCAATTTTGGCAATGATTTTGGTTTTGCTTTTCTTTTCATCCAGTTTATTACGCAATATGATAATGTCTTTTACATTGCGTACAAAGGAGAGTGCTACCCAATCCAATTGCTGTTCAATGATAAAATCCAAATCAGCTAAATCTTTATCAGTTAATGCAGGCAAAGAAATTTTTGTATCCGGCAGATTGATGCCTTTTTTAGACGAGAGCTTTCCTCCGAGTGTTACCTGCACCTGTACATCATTGTTTCGGGTAATACCTATCACCTTTACTTCCAGCTTGCCATCGTCAATTAAAATGATATTGCCGGGCTTTACATCTTTATGCAGATTGGGGTAGGAGACATAAATTTTTTCTTTAGTACCCACTAATTTTTCATTGGTAAAGGTGAGTATATCTCCTTCTTCCACCATAATGCCGCCGCCTTCCATTTCGCCCACACGCAATTTAGGGCCCTGCAAATCGCCGAGGATGGCAATGTTTACAGGTTCTGTTTTATTGATATTGCGGATGTGTTCAATGATTTTTGCTTTGTCGTCATGCGCCCCATGCGAAAAATTTAAACGAAAAACATTTACGCCTGCTTTTACAAGTTCCAGCAGTTTCTCGTATGTATCGCAGGCAGGGCCCACGGTGGCAACAATCTTTGTGCGATGGCTCATGTGTTTTACGCCTGCTTCTTTATCCATTTCCTGATGTAAGTATTTTGAAACGCTTTTAGACATAAGGCAAGTTTAGTTATTGTAATAAAATAAAATGATATTCTTAAAAGCAACGATGCCACATGCAGATGCGATGAAAGGATTGCGACGCAAGGGACGATGCTATGAAAAACAAAAGCCTGTAAAAAACTCAACTCGCTAAAATCTTCACCACCCGCATCCATTCATCGCTTATCTTTTGTTTTGCTTTGATGGCTTTGTCAAGCGGCGTCATGTGTAATTTGTTGTTTACAATTCCAATCATGTTGTTACGCTTATCTTCCATCAGGGCTTCTACGGCGGCAAAACCCAAACGGCTTGCAATGAGCCTGTCTAAACAGGTAGGCGAACCTCCACGCTGTATATGACCCAGTATGCACACACGAGTATCCATATGCGGCAAGCGTTTGTTGATAATGGCTGCCACCTCATTGGCACCACCAATTTCATCGCCTTCAGCTACTACAATCATGTTTACTAATTTTTTGCGGCGTTCCTTTTCCTCCAATGAATCAACAACGGCTTCAATATCTGTTTTTGTTTCAGGAATTAAAATATGTTCTGCACCTGTAGCAA
Source organism: uncultured Chitinophagaceae bacterium (assembly GCA_964409025.1). Classification (GTDB taxonomy): domain Bacteria; phylum Bacteroidota; class Bacteroidia; order Chitinophagales; family Chitinophagaceae; genus Lacibacter. The sequence continues at coordinate 2,309 of CAYPBV010000225.1, forward strand.
TACCGCTGTGAAGGGCAATGTAACCTGCATCACGTCCCATTACTTCTATAATGAAAAGACGGTCATGCGCATCAGCCGTATCACGAATTTTGTCAATGGCTTCAATAGCTGTGTTTACGGCTGTATCAAAACCAATGGTAAAATCGCTGCCGGCAATATCTTTATCAATGGTGCCGGGTAAGCCGATGCATGGAATATCAAACTCATTTGCAAATTTTTGTGCGCCACGAAAACTTCCATCGCCTCCAATTATAACCAACCCATCAATACCATGTTTTTTTAAATTATCATACGCTTTTTTACGGCCTTCGGGTTCAAAAAATTCTTTGCTGCGTGCTGTTTTTAAAATGGTACCTCCTCGCTGTATTATATTGGCCACACTGCGACTGTGCATGGGGATGATGTCATCTTCAATCATACCCTGGTAGCCACGCATGATGCCGAACATTTCAAGATTGTAATAAAGACCTGTGCGAACGACAGCTCTGATAGCGGCGTTCATACCCGGAGAATCACCACCACTGGTAAGCACGCCTATTTTGGTTACTTTACTGTTCATCTGGTTTTTTGCTTAGTTCTTCGCCTCAATTGAAATCAAATGGTTAAACAAAAGATTCTGAATGTGTTGGGAAGAGCTCAAAAATAAGGAATTGATTCTTAACAAGTGTTCGTGAATGAATCAAACGATTGCAGTATCTTAGGTTGCAAAAATTTCAAAAAATGAAGCGTTTCATTCTTTTATTACTTACCAGCAGTCTGGTTATAATTACAAAATCACAGCTAAGGTATCCCGTCACCCGAAAAGTGGATACGGTAACAAATTATTTCGGAACCATGGTTGCAGACCCCTACCGCTGGCTGGAGGATGATAATAGTGCTGAAACCAAAGCATGGGTGGAAGCGCAAAACAAAGTAACCTTTGAATACCTGAATAAAATTCCGTTTCGTGATAAGGTAAAAGCAAGATTGAGTGAGATGTGGAATTACACCCGCATCAGTTCTCCCTACAAAGAAGGGGCGTATTATTTTTTCTTTAAGAATGATGGCTTGCAGAATCAAAGCATCATGTACCGGCAAAAAGGGCTGAATGGCAAAGCCGAAATTTTTATGGACCCTAATAAACTTTCTGCTGACGGAACTGCTGCATTAGGCGGCACTTCCTTTTCTAAAAACAGTAAATACATGGCTTATACTATTTCACAAAGCGGTAGCGACTGGCAGGAGATTTATGTAATGGATGTGGAAACAAAGCAATTGTTGACTGATAATGTAAAGTTTGTAAAATTCAGCAGCCCCCGTTGGAAAGGCGATGAAGGATTTTATTACAGCAGGTATGCAGCGCCTGATGAAAAAAGCAAACTGAGCAAACAGAATCAATTTCACCAGGTTTGGTATCATAAAGTAGGTACAGCACAAAGTGAAGATGTGTTGGTTTATAAAGATGATGCACATCCTTTCAGAATTATCAATGCCGGCTTAACAGAAGATGAACATTTTTTAGTAGTAAGCAGCTTAGAAGGCGCAAGTGGTAACGAGGTACAGAT
>CAYPBV010000226.1:0-3768 GCA_964409025.1 uncultured Chitinophagaceae bacterium
CTATGAAAGCAATAAACTACCGCTTTAGTAATGTGAAGTTTGGCATGTACTGCTGTTTTATGCTACTCAGCGTTTATACAATTGCGCAGCGAAAAAAACTTAGCCGCAAAGAAGTTTTGCATGAGTTTGTTTTTAAAAGCAATCATATTCGTTTAGAGGGTTTGGGGTTTTATGTATTTAAAGCAAAATTGAAAAATGAAACCGGTACGCATCCGGTTAAAAGTTCAATGTCGCCGGGTATGGCTTTTGGGGTTAAGTATCAGTTTAATTTTAATAAGGAGTATGGCCTCACCATCGGGCCCGAAGCTATAATAGCAGGGCGAAATTTTAAAACATCTTTTAACAAAGATGATTTTTCGCCACCTCTTTTAAACGATTATATGTTAAGCGGATTAAACAGTTATTTTGCTGATTTGATTTTATCGTTTCCTGTAGTGTTAGAAAGACGGTTTTTATACAAATCTTCAAAATTTATTTTTGTAAATGGAGGTTTTAAATTGAATGTGAGTACAGGAGCTGATTTTGATGTTTTTTCAATCGTGTTGATGAATACAAGCAATGCATTTTATGATGTTGGTGGTGTGGATGTGTATGCAAATAATGATGCCAGGCCATGGGTAAGTGTTCCTTTAAATGCAGGGCATTCCTGGTTGTTGAGAAATAATAATTTATTGCAGCTTTCAATATGTTCTAATGTATCTTTTACAAAATATGTAAACGGAACTTACCTGATTGATATACCCGGCAGAACGCCAGCAACGGGTAAGTACAGTTCAACAGGTTCTTATATTGGCTTGTCTTTAAGTTATGTTTTTACCAACGGCAATTATAAAATACGAAAAGCATTTGAGCAGTAATTACCATGTTTATTTGCCGCACTTCCTACTTCTGCATTTCAGTATAAAAAAGTGAAAGCTTGTTAAAAGGCTTTCATAATTGATTTTATCACCTGGTAATTTAACTTATTGCTAAATGAAGTGCCGGTTTATTTTACTGTTATGCTTCTTTCCGTTTGCAATAACCGGGCAGGTAATTGATTCTGGCAAACAACGCATGCCTCTGCCAAAACAGAATGTTACACTTAATCATAATACCCTATCAGCACAAAACCCGTCGCAATACAAACCTGAAATATTTACATCTGGTTTTATTGATATTATAAACAGCGGGCAGGTAAATGCGTCTTCCCGGTTTATAAGATTATTTATAGGCGAACCCGGAAAATTTGCAATACCGCTTTCTCTTTATTCAGGCGTTTCTTCCAATAGTTTTCAAAACACACAAGCAATAACGCAACGAAATAATGATGTACTTGTAACCAATTTTATTAATCCATTAAGTGGACTTGCAAATATTTCTATTGACGGCGTTCTTTTTTTTAAATCAAAGTCAGAGAAAGTAACAAAAGCAGGGATACTTTATCATTTTGGCGAACGTATTTTAACTGGCGTTAGAACAGGCCCCCTAAATGACCCAGCAACAGGAAAGCCTGTAAATTTTTTAAACACTTTCAGTGCCTTAGGGTTTTATTTTCAGACAGGAGCTTGGGAGAAAAATAACAGTCGAAATATAGGAATTACATGGCTTGCTTTACGCTATATAAGGTGTTACAGTAATCCATCACAACTCAAAGAGATTTTACCCTCTATTGAAACAAATGGGATGTATTCAGGCTATTCAATAGCATGGGGTGTTGAAATTACAAAACTGGTAAATATTAAAGTAGTTTATTACAAATACATTAAAAAACCTGAGATTGATTATTTTCTTCCTATTTACCAGTTTTCATTCAATTATTCTTTAAAAAATTAAGCATATTTCTTACAGCGGAAATTGTCTTGCAATAGCGTTGGTAACATGTTGTATGGAATTTTGAAAAGGATAATTCCAGTCTGTTTGATTTGTAAATCTTGTGCTCCATAGTGAAAATCCTTTACGCACTAAAGAACAACTTACATACATATCACTTGTACGTACCGTACCTGTGGGCAGATTTACACGGGGAGCAGCCTGTCTCAGAATTTCTCCTGCTACATCAATACCTGCTGCGGCTTCATTGCTCATGATATGGCGCTGGGTAATTTTTGTAGTTATTACTGCATCTACTCCGAGTATATCGGCAAGCTCGGCAGGGTCCATACTCCAGCAGGCAGAATCACTTATACCTCTTTCTTTGAGCAACGAATGCGTACGGTCTAAACTTTGAAACTGAACCTGTGAGTAATAACGTGTTCTTGGATTATCAAACTGCAACAGATCATTATACAAAGCACGATTCAGGAATTGGGTATTCCTGGCGATGAGTTGCTCCACCTGCTCTTGTGTAAATTTTTTGGGGATATTGCCCGTTATTTCTAACTGTGCAGGAAGAATGGCAATGGTTCTTGTATCAAATTGACGGATTTGCTGCATGAGCATCTGGTTAGCCATTTCCTGTTCTAATGCACGGCGGCGGGCGCAGGAAGCTAATACAATAAACGAAATGGAAAAGAGTAGAATTTGTTTCATAGCAGACGGTTTTTTGTGAATACTACAATGTGTCTGAATTGGATTTTCAACTTCAATGCCAAACGATAAAGCAAGCAGCTTATTGCGCCTGCTTTATAAAATACTTAACAGCATTGGTAAAATTTCCTGCGGTTATTACGAAAACTAAAAAAGCGTTCAGTTGATTGAACGCTTCGCTTATTTGTTTTTCAACAAACTTATTTTATCAATCTTATATTGAATGGGTACCTGTATAAAACATTGTCTGATGCTTTGATGGTGGCAATAATGCAGAGAATAATATTTGCTACATATACTACCCAGATCATTAAAAGTCCTATAAGCAGCAGCACTAAAATACCACTGATGATATAAAAAATTGTGATGCTTATTTGAAAGTTTAATGCTTCCCTCGAATGCTCTGCCACATACTTTGACTCATCTTTTTTGAGCAGATAAATAATGAGCGATGGAAAAATCCAGAAGAAAATGCCCAGCACATGGCTGAGTATAGCAAGTGTGCGCTCATCACTGCTTACGTTGGTATATTGCGTTTCTGACGACTGGGAAAAGTTTTGTTGTTCCATACAAGTTTGTTTTGTGTATGAAAGGTAATAAGAAATATTTGTTTGTGCCAGTGAGAATTTAATTTATCAGGCTGCTGCAACAGGTTTGATGGCACCGTGCATTCTCACTAACAAACGGTGTAATGCATTCATATCGGCAATGTCTTCCACTATCAGCAAAAACAATTTGCCTGTTTGCTTGAGCTTGGCTTTATTTAACCCTGTTTGCACAAACTGCATGATACCCTGAAAAACAGCGGATTCAAAATAGGGCGAATCAGGATTATTAATGAAATAGCAACGGAGTGTTTTGTCTTTCAAAGTCATTTTTTCAAAGCCTAATTCTACACCCAATCTGCGGCAGCGAACCGTGGTAAACAAATCTTCCACCTGCGTGGGCACTGCACCAAAACGGTCGTGCAGTTCTGTATGAAAGGCCTGCAACTCTTCTTCATTTTCACAATTGTCCAGTCTGGTATAAAGGCTCAATCGTTCTGTAATACTTTCAACATAGGCATCAGGGATGAGAATCTCCAAATCCGTATCAATCACACAATCTTTTACATAATCTTCCTGTTGTTTGATTTCTTCTTTAAACAGTTCACGGAACTTGGTGCGTTTTAATTCACGAATGGCTTCATCTAAAATTTTCTGATACATTTCAAAACCAATCTCCGCCATAAAGCCGGTCTGTTCCCCGCCCAACAAATTACCT
>CAYPBV010000227.1:0-290 GCA_964409025.1 uncultured Chitinophagaceae bacterium
GAGCTTATCAGGTAGTTTTAACAACAGAAACGGATTTGTACAACAACCTAATAATGCAGGACTTACTCCGTTTTATTTTGTAGGCGTAAACCTCCCCATTGGTGTTTTGCTATCAAGAACAAGTGTTAAAGCTGCAAGAGAGCAAATTCAAATCAGTAAAAATACACAAGAGCAGTTATCAAGAAATATTGAGGCAGATATACGTACAAAATTCAGACGGTTCAGGAACTATGAAGAAATACTGGTACTTCAAAGACAAACACTGGATGATGAAGAGATTGCTTTTTTAC
>CAYPBV010000227.1:300-3731 GCA_964409025.1 uncultured Chitinophagaceae bacterium
TTTACAGGCAAAAGAAAAGTTCAGAACCGGGCAAATACCCATTGATCAATACAATACCGCTCAAAAAACATATACAGCTGAAATGACAAAAAAACTGGACCTGGAAATGCAAATGGATTTATTACGAATAGAAATTGAGCGGATTATTGGTACAGATTTGGAACCAATTCTGTTTGCAAAAAAGAAAATGCAGGGAAAGCAGTAACCTTCTCAACTAAAACCCTTTGAAACAACTGGTCGAAAAAGCATTTTATCTTTCTTATCTGTCCGGAGGCAGGTATAAGTGGGTGGATTATCTTAAAGGTATTGCAGTAATACTTGTAGTTTACCGACATGTACTTATAGGCGTACAGCGCACGGGACTTGCGGTACCTGAGTATCTTGAAAGAGCCAATATGATGTTTTACAGTTTCAGGATGCCGCTTTTCTTTATTCTTTCAGGTTTATTTATAAGTGCAGGCCTCGATAAACGAAAGTATCAATCCCTTATTAAAATAAAAATCCAAACATTACTTTTACCTTATCTCATATGGGTATTTATTCAGGTTACACTTCAAATTATTTTTTCAGCGTATACAAACTCTTCCAGAACACTTGTTGACTATACCTATATCTTTTACCAACCCAGAAATCTGGATCAGTTTTGGTACCTGCCGGCGTTGTTTAATGTTACCTTGATTTACATACTTGTAAAGCATTTTTTAAAAACCCCCGGCAAGTGGCAGTTATTAATTGGTATAACATTGTACTTCATTTCGCCTTACTTTAATAAAATCAGTATGATTTCGGACTGGATGGAGTTTTATGTGTTTTTTGCACTGGGAGACTGTATAAAAGATTTTGTAGTTAAAAAAGAATACGAAAAGAAATTCAGTTCTGTATGGTTTTTACTTACAGTATTACCTTTTTTTGCTGCAGTTCAATTATATTACCTTTACAGGGGTGAGTTATTTTTTATGATGTCATGGAGAGGTAAACTGGAATTTCTTTTAATTTCACTTACAGGATGTTTTACAATGTTTCTCGTATCACAACTGCTTCAACGTTTAAATAAAGTTTCTTTCTTAAGGGTTGTGGGATTTCATTCACTTTATATTTATGTAATGCATGTACTAATAGCAGCTCCGGTTAGGGTTTTTTTAATGAAAATATTGCATATACATAATTCGCTTGTTTTGGTTACAAGTGGTATTTTTATGAGTATTCTTATTTGTATCAGTTTTTACAACCTGTTTATAAAAAATAATTGGTTGTGGTTTTTATTTCCCGGCGATAAACGTATTCAAACAATTTAAAACGATTAATTTTTAAAATATGACAGCTGCAGAAGTTACTACAAAGTCATTACTCAAGTACCTCAAAACGCTGGACTTTGAATCGGGCTTTCTTGATCGTTTGAAGGTGTATTACCGCCCGCTTGTATGCCCTTTTTCTGAGTTAATTACGCTTGCCGGCAGCGGTGCCAGAATAGGTGATGTAGGATGTGGCTCCGGTCAATTTTGTCTTTTACTGGCAGCTTTTGCAAAACCTGCGTCAATATATGGTATTGAAATAAATGACCATCTTGTTAACAATGCGTATCAACTTTTTCGGAAGCACAGTAATACCCCGCACAGTTTTGAGCCATTTGATGGTATTAGCTTTCCTAAAAAAATAAAAGAGCTGGACATTGTGTTTTTAAATGATGTTCTGCATCACGTACCATCCGCTAACCAGGAATTATTTTTAAAAAACCTTTCGAACTCCCTGAAACCCGGGGCACAACTTATTGTTAAAGACATTAATGCCTCAAGCTTACTGGTTTATTTTAATAAACTGCATGATTTAATATTTGCCGGCGAAATAGGTAATGAATTGCCTCTTGAAAAAACCAAATCACTGCTTGAGCAAAATGGCATGAAAATTACTTCAGTTGTAAAAAAGAGAATGTATGTTTATCCGCATTATACAATCGTTGCGCAAAAAAAGTAAAGTAAAACTTATTGCAGCTGCTTTTTTTGTATTCCTGCTTTCCGTTTACCCTATTTATAAAAACTTTTATAATGGTGCGGCAGTTACAACATATGAGCGCCATATAGCACTTATTCAGGGAAAATCTGAATACTTCAATCCATGGCAATACCGTATGTTATGTCCTGTGATTATTGAAGGGCTTATGTTTTTGTATGATCATACCATAGATAAAATTTATCCTGTTGAAGAAAAATTCAATTTTGCTTATAATCAAACATCTGAACCTAATCCGGAAACAAAACAATTTTTAGAGCTTCTTAATACAAAAGGGGCATTGAAATATTTAATTGTTTTTTTATTATTTCGGCTCTTGCTTAATATGCTCGTATTTACTTTAGCATATTATCTCTGGAAACACTTCGTAAAAAATAAGTTGCTTATTCTGCTAGGCCTCATGTTTGTATCGCTTTCAATGGGTAATGCTGTAATTGCCAGTGATCTTACCTTTAATACTTATCTCGATAATGTTTTTTATCTTACAGCTGCCTGTATTATTGTGTACCAGATTAATTATTTATGGTTACTGCCACTTATCATATTTGCAGCCTTTAACAGGGAAACGGCAATGCTTATACCAGCTTTATTTTTTGTATCAAAAATGGATTTCAGTCGTTTTTCATTAAAGGAAATTCGTATATCCCGTATTGATTTTCCAAAGTTGCAAATCTGGTTATTCAGCGGATTATTGATATTATTATTTATAAGCATTTTTATTTTTGTAAGATCATATTACGGTTATGTAGCCCCTCAGGTGTGGAAAGCAACGCCCGGGCTTGCAATGATAAAGCTTAACTTATTGAGTCCTGTTGCGTTAAAGTCATATATGGAATTACTGGGTGTTATGGCTATAATTCCCTTCTTATTGTTATTTTACTTCCGTAGATTCCCTTTACTGCTCAGGGTATGGTTTTTAACTATAGTGCCGGTTTGGTTTGCAGTACACATTTACTCAGTAGTTATTTATCAAACAAGGCTATTTCTTGTTCCGCTAATCATGATTCTGATGCCTATGATGCTATGGCTTATTGAATCTGAGTACAAAAAACAAACAGCTTAATGTTCTGCTGCTATTCTTAACTGTTGCGCTTGCCGTGCAAATACTCACCGATGATCCCATTTCGTACAAATGCTTTGTAAGTTATCATGGTAACTGTAAATGAAGTTAACAGTACAATTAATAATTTGAACCACGACGGTATACCGGTTACTGATATAAATAAAACCTGAACTGACGATACAACAAAGAGGTGTGTGAGATAAACCCAGTAAGAAGCATCTGAAAAATAACGCCATGTTTTACTTTCGCTATTGAAATATCTGATAAACAAACCCGTTATACCCAATACAATAAAGCAGGTTTCAGTTGCTGCACTTATGTAAGAAAGCGTAATTGCCGTACCGTAAAGATGATTCCATCT
>CAYPBV010000228.1:0-3679 GCA_964409025.1 uncultured Chitinophagaceae bacterium
TTTTTTCTTAAACCAATACGCCTAATTATGGGCAAAACATAATTTACAAACTAAATTAAGATTCTTCCTCCGCTGGCAACCTCAGATAAAATATTCCACCGGATTCGTTTTTACCCCAGTTTTAAGGACGGCAAAGGTAGGGAATTTCTCCTTCAGGAAATCATGAATAAGGTCAATTGTGAATTGTTCACTTTCCCAATGCCCTATATCAGCCAGTAATAGTTGCCCCTCACCATCAAAAAACTCATGGTATTTTACATCAGCAGTTACAAAAGCATGTGCGCCTGCACTTAGTGCTTTTGCTGTTAAAAAGCTTCCTGCTCCACCGCATAATGCTACTTTTTGAATTTCCTTACCGGTAAGTGCAGTATGCCTAATAAGGTTTAATTGAAACTGCTTTTTTAAAAGCCGTAAAAACTCTGTTTCGTTCATTGGATGAGGCAATTCACCGATCATTCCGCTTCCAACTGCCTGTAAATCATTATCTAAACTGAGTATATCATATGCTACTTCTTCATAAGGGTGAGCGGCTTTCATTGCGGTTACAATTTTGCTTTGCAGCCATGCAGGAAAAACTACTTCAATTTTTTGCTCCTGTTCATAGTGTCGTTTACCTGCTTCACCCACAAAAGGATTTGCGGCTTTATTTGCTTTGAAAGTACCTACACCTTCTGTGTTAAAACTTGTTTCACTGTAATTTCCAATAAGTCCGGCTCCTGCTTCAAAAAGTGCAGAGCGAACTGTTTCAGCGTGGGCAATGGGTGCAAAAGTTATTATTTTTTTAAATTGTCCCTGCTTGGGAAGTAGTTGCCTTGTGTTTTTAAGCCCTAATTTGGCAGCTATTGCCGCATTTACACCACTTTGAACATTGTCAAGATTTGTATGCAATGCATAAATTGAAATGTCATTTTTAATGGCGGCAATAACAGATCTTTCAATATATGTTTTTCCGGTAAGGCGTGTTAATCCCTTAAAAATAATAGGATGATGGGCAATAACCAGGTTACAGCCACGGCTTATGGCTTCAAATATAACTTCCTCCGTTGCATCGAGTGTTACTAAAATTCCCGTGCATTGCCTTAATGGGTTACCGGCAAGCAAACCACTATTGTCATAATTTTCCTGTAAAGTGGGATGTGCCCAGCCCTCCAATGCAGCAATAAAATGTGCTATTTGCATTGCCTAAAAATAAGATTATTAAATTCTCTACGTTAAAGAAACGATGAAAGAAACACAAAAAAGCTCTTAGTAATTAAATTACAAGGCTAATTAGCTTGAAAAATTACAGAAACAATGTATATTTTTATGACATTATTTTATTCTATGAAAAAAATTCTTCCTCTTTTAATTTGTATCATTTCTCTGGCGGGGTGCAAAAAAATCATCCAAAAAACACAGGAACAAATTGCTGAAGACCTTATTGTAAAAGCAATGACTGATGGTCAATGGCAGGTACTCAGTTATAATGATGGAACAGAGTACGTAAGTGAATTTACAGATTATAAATTTCAGTTTAAGAGTAACAAATCCGTTGACGCTATAAGAAACGCAGTTACTGAAGCTACAGGAACCTGGAATGGTGATGGTTATAAAAGAGAAATAACAACCAGTTATCCAAACTCCGCTTCAAATACAGTACAACGATTAAACGGAATCTGGTATATAGCGGCTAGTACATGGACCTCCGTTAGGGCCACACAAACAATAAACGGGAAGCTAACTACTTTAGAATTAAAGAAACTCTGATAATACTTCTGATTTTTTACCTGTTATTTCAGAAGACATAAACAAATTTGAAGCTATGCTGTTATAGTTTGAAATTTTAAATTATGCAAATTGTCATTGGCCAACCTGCTCCTGACTTTACGTTATACAGCAGTGAACGTTTAAAAGTTTCGTTGTCGGATTTTACCGGAAAAAATGTATTGATTTTATTTTTCCCCCAGGCATTTACAAGTGTTTGCACCGCAGAATTGTGCAATGTAAGAGACGATATAAGCCGTTATAAAAATGCTCAAGCCGATGTTTTAGCTATATCAGTTGATTCTACCGCTACTTTAAATAAATTTAAAGAACTGGAAGGTTATAATTTTACTTTATTGAGTGATTTCAATAAAGATGTTTCCCGCCTTTATGGATCCATTTATGAAACCTGGTTTTCTGACATGAAAGGTGTTTCAAAACGAAGCGCTTTTATAGTAGATAAAAAGGGTATTGTTCGCTACGCTGAAGTACTGGATGATGCCGGCGAGGTACCTGATTTTGAGGTTATTAACCAAACACTTACTTCTCTAAATTCATAAAATGTTAAGGTTATACCCTTAAAAAGGCAGGAAATATTTATGGCCTGCCTTTTGTTTTTAAGAATTTGTGCTTAAAAAGCTTGTATATTGCAGGTAATAAAATTAGATTTACAGCGTTGAAACGCCTTATTTTCATATTATCCATCATTATCCTATCCGCTGCTGCAGTTTCGGCACAAACAAGCCGTAATCCAAATCAGCCGGTAAAGTTGGTTCGTTTTTATCCTAACCCGGCGAGTAGTTTTATAAATTTTGAATTTGAAAATACTGCCGGTTTATCCAACTACAGTTTCAAAATCTATAATTTCATCGGTAAAAAAATTGTTGAACTTAATAATATAACACCACGTACAGTAATTAATTTAAACGACTATTTCAGAGGTGTTTATATTTTTCAATTAACCAACCGCACCTCCGGTCAAATTATTGAAAGCGGTAAGTTTCAGGTAGCCAAATAATCATTCTCCACTCCCTTTTTTAAAATTCTGAGCTGTTTCCCTGTGGTACATAGAAACAGAAGGGTATTTAAACATTATACCTTCTAATCAGTAATGATTAACTCTGCTGGCATACGCCTTTTAGGCAATTCAACTTGTTTAAAAAAAAATCCCGGTTGTAATAACAACCGGGAGGTCCTTTTATATTTTATGTTCAGCATTAAAACTGAAAACGTAAACCAGCGCCTATGGCGATGTATTCAAGATTTGTTTTTACTTTATTTACAGTAAGGCGACCCCATGTTTTATCAACATTTATTTCAAAACGAATGTTATCGGAAATTTTATAATCAACGCCCACACCAGTGAATAAACCCAAACTTTCGTCATTAACATCAGCAAAAGTATTAACCCCTGAATTAGACAACGTGTTTCGTGAGTTATAAAATAATATACCGGGGCCTATTCGTGTACCAAAATTAATATCGTGCTTATCACTGATAGGAATGAAATTATTTATGGTAATACCGGCAAAAGCAACCGCATCATTAGAACTGATTTTTACCCCATTGCTCGTTCCATCTTGTTTTGACCCGAAACGGCTGTATATAGCTCCAATTCCCAACTTATGATTCAACAGATACCCTACCTGAAGATTGGTATGAAATCCTCTTCTGAGTTTGCCATAATGGTCCTGACCGTTTGCGTCAAGTTGCGGGGGTATTTGTGCTAATCGCTGTCCAAACCCTCCCCCTACTCTAATAAAAATTGTTTGTGGATCCTGTTTATCCTGAGCTGCGGCAATGATTGTACAAAGTGCCAAACTCATTGAAAATATTAGTTTTCTCATACTCATTAATAATTTTAGATTTGCGAAGATAATAGTTATGGTAATTCATCGAACAAAACTTGAAATTCTCCTTTTCACCGGAATATAAC
>CAYPBV010000229.1:0-3611 GCA_964409025.1 uncultured Chitinophagaceae bacterium
CACCAGGCCTCAGCTGTTTTTGTCGACAATTAATATTTAGTTTGTATTGCCATTCTTTGGCATTTTCCGTGTTACAAATACAACTGCTAATCCTACAAGAACGGCGCAACCTAAAGACGCAGCTTGAGTAGCATATCCCTTTTTTACAAATTCGTAACATAACCAGATAACACCACCTACAACTATTATTCCAGCGATTATACCAAGAAAATCTAAAGCAAAACTTTTATTGGTAACCGATTTAGCTAAATCTCTTCTATGATTTCCTTCATTCTCAGCCATTTTTAGAATACGATCTGGAAAAGAAGAATCTATCTGTTTAAAGTGTTCCATCATCTCAGGGGGCGGGATTATCCCTTGATAATGTTTTGTAACAGTTACCTGTTGTTGCGCTAATTCTGACCGTTGGGGCTGATTTTTTTTTACAGGATTTTGTTTCATCTAAAATGAATATTAGTCACATTCCTGCAATGTAAGATTTGATTTCTTTGCTTCGCTTTTCATTACCCTATGTATATCATCCCCGATTTTTTTGAAATCTTGCTTAATAGCTTCGGATTCTGATATCTTTCTGTAAGAATTGTAATAGTGTCTCATCCTGCCATAACGGGTTCCGAAGAGTATAGAAAAAAAACCCTGCAAAAAGGAAAATTGACTTTCTTGATGGTTTTTCATGTCCGTTTAGTTTGATAATACAACACAATAGTAGCAAAACTGTTAACTCTTACCAAAAAGCTGGTACAAAAAACACAGATATTTAACGCCTACAGGATGTTGTATTCTTATTTCATTACTAAAGCCACCCAAAAAACCACATTTTAAGCCTCAAATTTCGACCCAGCCGCTCAGCAAGGCAATTCCTCAAAAATTAAATTTTCGTCCGCTAATGCGGAAAAAAACGCCTATTATCAAGCAAAATTTTCGAAAACCACTAATTTTTTTCTTTTCACTGCCCTAAAACATTGGGGTATGGGGCTTTGCCCCATTTCATGATTTACTACTTATCATAGAATAGGTGCCAGTTTATAAACAGTTTATAAGATTGTTTATATATAGCACCTATTCTATGATAGCAAAAAAATACAACTATTTGATTATCAATGATAAGATTTTCATAGAGCGCACCTATTCTATGATAGCAAAGTGGGGTTATCCACACCGAGCACCCATTCTATGATAGCAGCGCACCCATTCTATGATAGCAGCGCACCCATTTTATGATAGCAAAAGGGGTATTTTACCCCTTGCGCACCCATTCTATGATAGCAGCGCACCCATTTTATGATAGCAAAAGGGGGTATTTTACCCCTTGCGCACCCATTCTATGATAGCAGCGCACCCATTTTATGATAGCAAACTATAGCTGACTCAATAACACGTGCCAGTTTTCCGGTCTCGATATTGCGGCCAAGGCCTGCTCATGCGTAACAGATACTTTAAAATTCTTCTTAAAGACCTGTACGACGATCTCAGCCTTTTCTTCCATATTCACTTCCGTATTGCACCACAATTGGAAGTTTTCATAATATTTTTCGTCCTTGGGCTTCGTCTTGTCGTAGTATAGCGATTCATATAGTTTTCCGATTAGCGTAAGTAGTTCATCAAAGAAATCAGCATAACTCTTTTTCTCATAAAATTCAACGGTGTTGAAGGTTACAATTATTTTAAAATTTGGGTCATCGAGATCTACGCTACGCAGATTGTGGGTGAAATCCAAATGTTCAGGACGGCCCACAGAGTCAAGAATCTTAATCAGTTTTTCTTTGTTATTCCTCTTCTGTGCATTATTCAGTCGTGCCAGGCTACACAGCATGTCAAAGTTGGGGTTAACCTCTTTTTGCGGGAAATGGCTTAGAAGGCATCGCTGATACTGCGAAAGAAAGTACATATAAACACCCCTCTTACCGAGACCATTCTTATTTTTACCCAGTTCAATAAAGGAGCGTTCCTTATAGGAAACGTACCATCGAAGAGAATTAAGCAGAATCTCGCTGCCAAGTGTTACTTCGTAAACATGCTCTTCTTTTCCTGATCTTGTTTTAGCGTTCCTGATTTTTACCGATCGTAGCAACTGCAATGATCTGACAGAACTCAGGTATTTAGCATTAGGTGCCTGTTCTTCATTAAATACAATATTCTCCTTCATCATCCGATAGAGCACATGATCTATCTCTGACCACCAGATATGATTGTCGGATTGATAGGGTCTGCTTTCGTTTTTTTTTGGTCGCCCTTTTAATGCTTCCTCATTTAATTCCTTAAACATGGAATGCCTACTACAGATATTATTCTTGTGATATCCGTACTTATCACAGAACTCACTAATAGTAAAGGTTACACTGTTAAATAAGTTAGACTTAAACTTAGTCATGATGAATGACAGGACAGAGAAGGCCAGGTTCGTGTCTTGGCCAAAGTTGTCTTCGAGTATTTTCGGGTATCGGACAATGTTTTGATCGATACGACCGATGATTTCGTTCCTTGATTCTTTTGACATTTTTTCGTGGTTTATATTTATCAATCTATTTTCTTTTCACTGACTTAGCTTCTTCTGCAGCCAGCTCTTTTAATTTCAAGACATCTCGGCGAATTCGGGTGGCCAACTGGTCACTAGTGAGATTATCAACGTCAACCACTGTTACTGGTGACCCTGTGCCATCGTAGTTGCCAGTTTGCTGGATTTTTCTATTATCCTGCAAAAGGATCCACGACGGGTTAATACCGTACCGTTCTGCAAATAAAATTACAATTTCAAAAAGGAGAGAAGTGTGGTTACGCTCAGCTTGGCCTACCGCCGCGGACGTCACACCCAACAATAGCGCAATATCTGCAAGCGTTAGTTTCAATTGTTTTCTAATAGTGGTGATTCGTTCGGATATATAGTAAAGCTTCTCGTCTTTTTTTGATTTCATTTTTTTATTGATTCTGATTCTGGGCATAAAGATATGATTTAAAAAAAAAAGAAAGAAAAAGTTTGTTTTCTAATTTTTTTTTATATCTTTATACTCGAAAAGTTCTTTGAACCGATTTTTTAGAATTTACATGAATGTACTATATTGCAGTAGCGGCACAATTACTACTCTACAGACTCTTTTAATTTTACTATTCTACAGACCCCGCCGTTATTACCATATCAGAAGACATAGATGTTATTTGTAGCTATGCAGCTATAATAAATAGTGATTTAGTTTACATCAAGATAGCTAAGTTACTTATTGCGAATAGATAAAATTCTATAAACGTTTCAAACTATTACTATGCTTGGGAAAAACCCCAAGACAGGTAAGAAATAAATTCAGTGAAAAAACGGGTGTTTTCACCCGATGAAGAAAAAAATAAACATGCACTTTTGCAAAAAATTAAAAACCAAAAATAAAAAAGCGGGGGGCACCGCAGCAACGGTGTGACTCCCCCCTTCGTTCCAGATGAACCCTTCAAATTTAATGATTATGAAAAAAACAACATTTTTTCTTTTCGCTGCCCTAATCGGCCTTGCATCCTGCACAAAAAACGATACCCCCCCAACCCCTAAAACTCCACCCACACAAGTGTATGGCCTTGCCGCTTTTGGTCGTGATCAGGCGGACTCTCTTGTTTGGACTGCCAATAAC
>CAYPBV010000230.1:0-3601 GCA_964409025.1 uncultured Chitinophagaceae bacterium
TACCTTGACAGTGCCTTTGTTTTAATTGAAGCTGTAAATACACCAAAAACAAACGAGTCACTGGCGATGATTTATGGTTCATATGGAGCGGTTGAAAGGTACAAGGGTAATTATCAAAAGGCTATTGAATCATTTTTGACAAGTGTCTCGATTTTTGAATCACTGAATAAACCTGAACGGATAATTACGCCTTTGCTTAATGTTTCAGGACTTTATAAAGAAATGAATGAGTATGAAAAGCAGGAAATGTATGCAGCTATTGCATTAACGGCTGCAAAGAAAAGCGGGAACATAGAAAAACTCTTTATGCCTTATTCATACCTTGTCTATGGCTTAATCATGCAAAACAAATTTGAACAAGCCAAACCCTATTTTGACTCTGCAAAATTTTATTATACTCAAAATGTACCTTATGAGGCATTAGTTTCTTTTAACCTTGTAGGAGGGCTGCTTTATATGAACTTGAATAAACTTGATTCGGCTGAATATTTTTTTCGCCAGAGTTTATTAATAGCACAAAAGTATAGTTCTGTTTTTAGTATAACGCAGTCCAAATTGCAGCTTGGGAGAGTCTTAACTATGAAAAAAGAATTTGCAGCTGCAGAAAAAATATTATTAGAAGCGCTTGAGGAAATCAAAAAAACCAAAGAGCCTGGTCAGTTTTTAATTGCCTACGATTATTTATCCCGTTTTTATGAAGAATCAGGGAATTCAAATCTTTCTTTAAAGTATCACAAGCTGTTCAAAGAAGTTAGTGATTCCATCTCAAGTGATAAAAATAAACGATTTGCCACTGAACTTGAAATGAAGTTTGAAACTGAAAAAAAAGAAACTCAACTCAAGTTGCAGGAGTTGGAATTGAAACGTAAAAATACACTCAATTATTTTTTAAGTGCGGGTATTGCTGCATTGATGCTTATTTCAATATTAGGCTATCGTAACTACAGGCACAAACAAAAATTACAATTGCAGCGTATTACTGAATTAGAAACACAACAGCAACTCGCTGCTACGGAAGCTGTACTCAAAGGAGAGGAGCAGGAGCGTACCCGTCTTGCTAAAGATCTGCATGATGGTTTGGGTGGAATGCTCAGCGGTATCAAATATTCAATGAATACTATGAAAGGAAATTTAATTCTCACGCCTGATAATGCACAGGCTTTTGAACGCAGCATGGATATGCTGGACAGTTCTATTAAAGAAATGCGGCGTGTGGCACACAACCTCATGCCCGAAGCACTCGTGAAATTTGGATTGGATACGGCTTTGAAAGATTTTTGTAATGATATTCATCAATCCGGTGCATTGAACGTAACGTATCAATCCGTTGGGTTGCAGGGTAAAGAGCCGGATCAAACAACAACTATCACCATATTCCGTATTGTACAGGAACTGTTGAATAATACTTTAAAACATGCGGCTGCTAAAAATGCTGTTGTGCAGATAAACAGAACGGATGAACAACTTTCTGTTACAGTGGAAGATGATGGCAGGGGATTTAATACAGCTTTACTGCAGCACAGTGGTGGTATAGGCTGGAGTAATATTCAGAACCGGGTAGAGTTTATGAAAGGAACACTGGATGTGCAGTCAGCAGAAGGCAAAGGCACTTCTGTTCATATTGAAATGAATATTTAAATGAAGATCAAAGTTTTTATAGTAGATGATCATTACATGGTAGTGGAGGGTATCCGTTCCATGTTGCAAACTGAAATTTCGGTTGATTGGCTGGGTCATGCATCCAACGCAGATTCGTGCCTGTCTTTTTTAAAACAACAGCAGCCCGATGTATTGCTGATGGATATTAATATGCCCGGTAAAAGCGGTATTGAGTTGTGCAGTGAAGTAAAAAAGAAATACCCCGGTGTATTTGTACTGGCTTTGAGTACGTTTAATCAACAAAGTTTTATTGAAAAGATGATGCAGAATGGTGCATCAGGATATGTGCTGAAAAATGCATCTCAACATGAATTGATGGAGGCAATCGGAACCGTTGCAAAAGGCAAAACATTTTTAAGCGATGAAGCCGCCGCAGCTTTGCGTAAAAACATCAACAGTACTGTACCGGTTATAACCAGAAGAGAAAAAGAAGTATTGGAGTTGCTTGCAGACGGACTCACCAATAATGAAATAGCAAAAAAATTATTTGTTAGCACAACTACAATTGACAGTCACCGTAAAAGTTTAGTGGCCAAATTAAAAGCCAAGAACACACCTGAGTTAATTAAACTGGCGTTTATGCATAAGTTGATTGGAAATTAAACCAATCACTCAAAATCCTCATACAACAAATACTTCTTACGTATAGCTTTGAATTTACTTAATGCAGGTTCCCAGCTTTTACGAATGTCGGTTTCACTTACACCTTCATTAATTTGTTTGCGAAGTGTACTGTTGCCGGCCAGCTTGTTAAAGAAATAATCTTCTTCCTTACCACTCTTCGGTTTCAACCAAAAAGAATCTTTAACAGGGAATAATTTGTAGGCCTCCATCAGCCACTTTAACTGTACTTTGTTATTTACTTTATTAAACACTTCTTCTTTTGTGCCGCTCAAATCCCAACCATAACAAACTTTATCCTGCAGCTTGGGCGTTTTAGCGCCTTCCATGCTTTTGGGTGTAAACTTCACCAATGTTTTAGGTAAGGATGGATGGCCAAAAATCTGAAACTGTTTATTCGTTCCTCTTCCTTCACTCAAAACTGTTCCTTCAAAAAAACAAGTAGATGGGTAAAGATAAATGCTTTGAATGTTAGGAATATTAGGCGATGGTTTCACAGGCAACTCATACAAACTTTTATGTGTGTAGTTGGCATTCTTGATAATTTGAAAATGAAAAGGAGTGTCTTTTGAGTTCTCTGCGTTTTTATAATATGCAAATTTTTCATTGGCTATTTTACTCAGCCAACCTTCACCGGCAATCATCATTCCGTATTCAGCAATCGTCATTCCATACACAATGGGTACAGGCTGCATACCTACAAATGATTTAAATGGTGCTTCCAGTACCGGGCCATCTACATAATGCCCATTTGGATTGGGCCGGTCAAGTATCATTAATGGTTTGCCGTTTTCAAAAGCTGCTTCCATAAACTCCTGCAGGGAAGAGATGTAGGTATAGAAACGAACGCCCACATCCTGTACATCAAACAGCAATACATCAGCTTTAGCTAAATCTTCAGCCTTTGGTTTGCGGGAAGCGCCGTATAAAGAAATTACTTCAATTCCTGTTTTAGGGTCTTTCATATTTCCTACTTTTTCACCTGCATCGGCCGTACCACGAAAGCCATGTTCAGGACTAAAGATTACTGTAATATTTATCCCTAAACTTTTAAGTGTATCAATTAAATGGTTTTTTCCCACTAAAGATGTTTGATTGGAAAAAACACCCACACGTTTGTTTTTTAAAAGCGGCACATACACATTTACACGTTCAGCGGCGGGGGTAATACGGGCAGTTTGAGCAAATGATATAAGCCCTGTAATTACAAATAAACTGAGGATGGATAATTTCTTCATGTATTGATTTTTCATTTCAAAGTTGCAGAATTGAGTTGGTACTGCAAATAGTTTTATGAAAGACGGCAGGTCAGGTTGTATGC
>CAYPBV010000231.1:0-3568 GCA_964409025.1 uncultured Chitinophagaceae bacterium
GCTGTAGAGGCGTCGCACTCTTTTACAATTCAATCCTACTAAGCAATATGAATCATTCTCATTATAAAGACCTTAAAGATTTCATAAATCTACGATCGCTTTTTGGCACGATTTATTGGTGCATTTTTATTTAACTTTTGCTTCTTTGCCTTTTTTACCTTCTTTTTTGGGGACGTTATTCCTTCAATCTTATTTTTTCTATATTCTTCGATGTATTTTATAAATTTTTTTTGTTGCGCTTCACTTTTTAGAAAACGCTGGAAGTCCTTATCAGTAATTTCAATGGTTAATGGATTTCGGATCACTCTATTTAAGGCAATCTTTAATTTATCATATGCGAAATTCCCTGCTAATCCACTGATAACAGCTAAACCTAAAAAATTGAAAATATCATGTAATTCTTTTAATATGTAATGTAAGCTTGGACTTGGTTTTTTCTTCAAATCATATTCATAACGCTTTCTGTATTGAAATCCATATTTAACTGATTCTTTTGCAATTCGGTATTTCTTTTTGTAGTTGTTTAGTGTTTGTTCATAATTACAGTTCTTACAACAAATTGATTTGTTATTCGCTATTATATCCAAACTTAAACAGTTAGTGCATATATACATAATAATAATTCTGATGACTAATTTATTCTCAAAGCTTCAAAATGCCAAACCTTAAACAAAAAAGCGACAACTTCCGTCATCGCTTTTCCATATCATCAACAAAAAAAATTATTGAAACTTCTTTGCATCTTCTAAAAACTTCGCCAGTCCAATATCCGTTAATGGATGCTTGAGCAAGCCAAGAATGGAATCCAGCGGACAGGTACATACATCAGCACCCAACTCTGCTGCTTTAATAATATGCAACGGGTTGCGGATAGAAGCTGCCAGAATTTCTGTTTCATAACCCTGTAATGAATAAATATTGGCAAGTTGTGCAATCAATTCCATACCATCCCATCCGCCATCATCAATACGGCCAATAAATGGAGAAACATAAGTAGCACCGGCTTTGGCAGCCAGTATCGCCTGCCCTGCACTAAATACCAATGTACAGTTGGTTTTGATACCATTATCACTAAACCATTTCAATGCTTTAATGCCATCTTTAATCATCGGCACTTTCACCACAATGTTTGGATGAATAGCAGCCAGCTTTTTTCCTTCTTCCACAATACCTTCAAAATCGGTACTGATTACTTCGGCACTGATGTCGCCATCCACCATTTCACAAATGGTTTTATAATGCTGCATCACCGCTTCTGTGCCTTTTACACCCACTTTTGCCATAAGTGAAGGATTGGTAGTAACACCATCCAGAATACCTAATTCGTTTGCTTCTTTGATTTGAGCTAAATCAGCTGTGTCAATAAAAAACTTCATGATATAAAAATTAAAATCCCACTTTGGGGGACTGGAGGAAATAAAAAATGGCAGGTTACTTACATCGCACCGCTACAACCGCCTACCCTTGCTGCGTTCCCACCCTGGGGGAGTTCAGCAGGAGCTGGTCGTGCAAGACCTGCCGGCGCAAAGATAGGGGAAATGAAAAAAGTTTATAAGATGAAAAACGAAGGAATTGGTGGATGTGAATAAAGAAAGAGGATTTGTTTTGGATAGAGTTTGGGTATGCTAGTTTTGAATCAACCCCTGCCCCTCAATGTCATTAAGTTAAGCCGCTATACTTTGCTCATATACTTCTGAAAGAAGTATTTCTCTTCGTTCTCTGCATCTATGCGTGCCATTACCTTACTGAATTTTATTTTACACACAGAGGAGAAGAGGGCACAGAGTAGGAACAATTTCAATTGTTCCCTTAACTTAATGACATTGCCCTGCCCCCTTCTCTGCAAGCAAAGAAGGGAAATTACCATTCTAATTTTTTATATTATTTGTAACCTTTCCGTGTGGTTTAATTCTTCTTTCGTCTGGATGATGCAGGTTTTTTATTCCTGTTATTAATTTGCTGCAGTAAACTATCCTGCACTGGAGCATTCATTTGCAAATCCTGTTTCTTTACCCAGATGGTCATACTTCGTTTTACAGATGGCTCTACTTTCAACATCACTTCTACTGTAATGAACGCTTGTTTAAAATCCCACTCCAGCCAGATGCTGCTGCCTTTAACCGTGCCACCGGTGGTATTAATGATAAGGTCTTCATGATTGAGTGGAATATATTTACCGTTATCTAAAAGTGCATCTACGTTGATATAATTCCAGCTTCCTTTTTTTAAACTGTCAGTATAAAGATTAAAAAAAATACTATCCACTTTTTGTGCTTTAAGCGCAAGTGAACTCAGCAGTAGCATAAATAAAAGCGATCTTTTCATAACATGCACAGACATTGTATTTTCAATTTAGGTTGTAAGCCGCCGTTTTTTAACAATCCGTGATTAAATTTACTTATAAATTATAAAACATGAGGATTACTGTATTTGGAGCCACAGGGCAGGTGGGAATGGAAATTACCAGGCAGGCATTATGGCGTAAACATGATGTTACTGCATTTGGAAGAAATGTGTTTGATGTAAAAACAGAAGATGAACACCTGCATCTGTTTAAAGGCACTTTGTTTGATGAAGCAGCAGTATTTGAAGCAGTAAAAGGTGCTGATGCTGTACTGAGTGCCATTGGTGGTGCATTTGATGGTTCAGACAAAGCACGTTCACTCGGCATTAAAAATATTATTGCACAAATGAAGAAAGCAGGCGTACATCGCATTATCGCCATTGGTGGATTGGGCATTTTAAATGCTGATGAACATACCTTGCTGATTGATACGCCCTCCTACCCTGCAGCGTTTATTCCTGTGGGCAATGAACACCGCAAGGCCTATGAATATTTAAAAGACTCAGGACTCGACTGGACATTTGTATGCAGTCCAAACATTATGAATGATGGCCCTACAGGGAACTATATTACCAGCAAAGATTATCCGCCACAGCCCAATCAGTTTCAAATCAATGCAGGTGATTTAGCACAATTCATGCTGAATGAACTGGAGCAAAATGAATTTTTAAAAGCAAGAGTGGGAATCAGTAGCCAATAGTTTCGTTTAAAAGTGGAAAAGGAGTTTAAAAGTAAATATTAACTAACAACTATCTGCTACAGACTATCGGCTTTAATCAAGGTCTTATTTAATTGAACCCTTTACCGCTTCCCAAACAAGAATACCCGTTGCCACAGCAGCATTCAAAGATTCTGCAGCACCAAAGGAAGGAATAGATACCTGATGAGTGGCTAAAGAAAGTAAAGAAGCATCCACGCCCCTTGCTTCATTGCCAATTAATAAAGTTCCCTTTTTTTCAAATGAAAAGTCATTGATATTTTTTCCATGAAGCGTGGCGGCAATAACAGGTTGCTGACATTGAGGCAAGAGTGTTTTTAAATCACCTGTTATACATTTTACACGCAGCACTCCTCCCATACTTGCCTGCACCACTTTTGGGTTATACATTTCCACACAATCTTCTGAGCAAATAATATGGCTGATGCCAAACCAATCTGCAATGCGGATGATGGTGCCCATATTGCCGGGGTCACGTATGGCATCCAATGCAAGTACCCATCCCT
>CAYPBV010000232.1:0-3516 GCA_964409025.1 uncultured Chitinophagaceae bacterium
TCCATATTCCAGAAAGAAATATAAGCAGTGCCCCAAACACTATTACTAAATAAGAGCGATATGATTGTACTTATAATGAGTACTACTCCTACAGCCCTGCTGTCGTGCATCAATTCAAGCAGGGGCGACAGAAAATTTCGTTTTAAAAACTTTAATGGCATCTGCGAATTTAATGAAAGGGCAGGATCTGATGAAGCTTTTATTAATACCTGAGTTTATACATTTTTGTGTTCCCTGTTTTAAAATCGTGAAAAGTTTCACTTATATTCGGTTATGCAACGATTCCGATTTTACACAAAAGAAGATTTACTTACGCTCACTAAAGTGCGGAGATTTGAAACCAAACTGGGTGAGCGGTTACAAATACTGCAGAGCAGTAATGATTTGGAACAGGCACTGCAGGCATCTGCTGCCAGATTTGTAATCTTTGGCATTCCTGAAGATATTGGCGTTAAAGCTAATTACGGTATTGGTGGTGCAGATACAGCATGGTTTCCTTTTTTGAATTCGTTTCTTAATATTCAAAGTAATGACTTTCTGGGGGGTGATGAAATACTGCTGCTGGGTCATTTTGATTTTGCTGATGCTGAATCATTAATAGAAAATAACGCACATAGCTTTGAAGAAAAAGTAGATGCATACAGGCATGCTGTAAATATGATTGATAATGAAGTGGAAGAGTTGACTAAACTTATTACTGCCACACAAAAAATACCGATTGCCATTGGTGGCGGACATAATAATGCGTATCCACTTATTAAAGGTGCAGCAAAAGGATGGCATAAAGCAGGGTTATTATCCCTGGCTCAAATAAATTGTATTAACCTCGATGCACATACAGATTACCGTCCTATGGAAGGAAGGCATAGCGGTAATGCATTCCGTTATGCCGAAGAGGATGGTTATTTGCTCAAATATTGTGTTGTTGGTGTACATGAAAATTACATACCTCAGAATGTGTGGCTGGATATTGTAAACAATCCTTTTCTTGATTTTATTACCTATGAAGATATTTTTATCCATGAAAAACGGAATTTCATACAGGCAGTAGCACATGCTACAGGATTTGCAGATGATACATATACAGGAATTGAACTGGACCTTGACAGTATAGAACACACATTAAGCAGTGCAGGTACGCCCTCAGGTATTTCGCCCATACATGCACGGCAGTATGTTAATTTTACCGCTGTAGATACCAAAACAGCTTATTTGCACATTTGTGAAGGTGCCAGTTTTTTAAGTGATGGAAGAAAAAGTGATTCTGTAGGCAAACTCATCAGTTACCTGGTAAGTGATTTTATAAAAGCAAAAACAGGATAGGTTTAAGCACTATTGATAAAAAAAGAGGATGCAGTGCATCCTCTTTTTTCTTTATAAACAATGGAATGTTTTATCTGCTCTCTGCCTCATTCATACGAATGCTTCTGCCTTTGAATTTTTTTCCATTGATGGCTTTGATCATTTGTCCGGCGGCTTTTTTATCAACTTCCACCCAGGTATTGAGTTCACGCATATCAATTTTGCCAAGAGCTTCTTTACGTAATTCACTCATATCAAGAATAAATTGCAGGAAACTGGCTTTATAAAAGCCATCTTTGCTGCCAAGGTTTACAAAAAGTTTGGTATAGTTACCGCTACCGCTTTTAAAGTCTCTGCCCTGTGTATCACGATAGGGTTCACGTGAGCGGGTGCCGGCACGTTCACCGCTGCGGCTGTCTCTGCTGAATTTATCGAAAGAAGATTTACGCTCACGCACATTAAGATCTTCTGCATTTTCATAATATTTGAGAAAACGATCAAATTCCATAGCCGCCATACGTTTCAGAATTTCTTCTTTGCTCATATCTGCAAATTTTTCCTGAAGCATAGGAACATATGTTTCATACTCCGCATTACTTACATCAGCACTTATAATTTTATCCATAAAAGAGAAGAACTGCTTTCTGCACACATCTTTACCACTGGGAATTTCCAATTTATGAAAGGGTACTTTTACAATACGTTCAATCTGTCTTACTTTGCCAATTTCACGGCTGTGTACAATACTCATACAAATACCCGTTTTACCTGCACGGCCTGTACGCCCGCTACGGTGTGTGTACACTTCAATATCATCCGGTAATTCATAGTTAATTACATGGGTAATATCTTTTACATCTATACCTCGTGCGGCTACATCGGTTGCAATGAGCAGTTGCAATGTTTTATCACGAAACTGACCCATAACCGAATCACGCTGTGCCTGTGTAAGGTCGCCATGCAATGCATCAATATCATAACCTTCACGTGTAAGTTTTTCAGCAATTTGCTGTGCATCCATTTTAGTTCGTGTAAAGATGATGCCGTAAATACCGGGATTAAAATCAATTAAACGCTTCAAAGCCTCATAGCGATGCTGAGATGAAACAACGAAGTATTGATGATCAATGTTTTTATTGGCTGTGTTTATCTGTCCTACCGTAACCTCTACAGGTTCTTTCATATATTTCCGGCTTACCCTTCTTATTTCCGGAGGCATAGTAGCACTGAAAAGCCATGTACTTTCTTTCTTAGGTGTATTTTGAAGAATAAACTCAACATCATCCTGAAAGCCCATATTAAGCATCTCATCAGCTTCATCTAAAACCACATATTCAATTTCGCCAAGGTTGATAGCTTTACGTTCAATTAAATCAATAAGACGACCAGGTGTTGCAACAACAATCTGCACTCCACGCTTAATATCCCTTATTTGCATGCCAATAGAAGCACCACCATAAACGGCCACTACATTCATACCACGCATATGCTTCTTAAAGCGCTCCATTTCCGTAACAATCTGTAAACAGAGTTCCCGGGTGGGGCATACAATTAATGCCTGAGGAAATTTCTTTTGCTCATCTATAAGTTGCAGCATGGGAAGTCCGAAAGCTGCAGTTTTGCCGGTGCCGGTTTGGGCAAGCCCTATTAAATCTTTAGAACCGCGCAGTAACACCGGAATGGCTTTTTCCTGAATGGGTGTGGGGGTTGTAAAACCGAGTTCTGTAATCGCTTTCATCAATCGCTCCTCAAGGCCCAACGCTTCAAATGTAATCATCACTTTTTTTTTATTTGGCGGCAAAGGTAAGGTTTTATGTGTGGATGAGAGGAGAGGAGGACTTCTGCACCGTTTCATTACCCAAAAAGACAAGATTGAACTTTACGTTATAAATGCCCGGAATCTATGCTCCCCTCACAAGGTTACACTTTAGTTCATTTTCATTTCAGATGATGTAATGATTGTAAGGAACAACAGATAACTAAAATAGTTTCAATGCAATAACAAAATGTTTTTATTTGCAGCCTTTGTATCTATCAATTATCTTTAGCTAAGCTTTAACCCCCTATTTATGATGTCTGAAACTGCCCAACATAAAGCTGTTGCAGATGACTTATTATTAAAAGTATCGCAGGCTACCTCAGGGTTTGTGGGCAAGGATTATTTGAGAGAACTTACAAAATTCATTACAGTAACACTTGGTGTGCGTTACGCAC
>CAYPBV010000233.1:0-293 GCA_964409025.1 uncultured Chitinophagaceae bacterium
TATTAAAGGTCATTACTATATAAATGTTAAGATAACAACCAGAATAAGTAGAGCGCCAAAACCATACCATGACGATCTACGAAAACTTTTATCATTACTAAATATATGTGCTAAACCAACGCCAATTAGTCCTAATAGTAAGCCTAATACAAAACCTCCAATATTGAATTTTGGCATTTCATCTGCTACAAATGCTTTAACATCTAATACTTTATCTTTTGATACACGTCCCGCTTTAATTTCTTTTTTTAATTCACGCTGTGCGATTTTGAAAACCATTTTTTCTTTGAATG
>CAYPBV010000233.1:303-3368 GCA_964409025.1 uncultured Chitinophagaceae bacterium
AATGTTACCTTACTGCCTTTTATAGCAGAAAAATCTTTAACAGACATTTTTACGAACTCATCTAATGTCCTTTTTGTAGAAATTGATTCGGTTTCGGCTTTTGCTAAATTTGAATCATCAGCTTTGCTTACAGGTACCGCAGACGTAAGTACAATAACACTCAAAATGAGAAACAGAGACTTTGTGATTTTTTTCATGATTTAATATTTGAAGTTTTGAAATAAACGGAAGAATATTTTATGTTTTTTACGAATAGCTTATGTTATAACTAATCAAACTATGTAGTAAGTTTTTATTTTGATAAGCTGTTTCTATTACAAGATTCCATAAATAATATACTTATGGTACATCTTAGCAACATATCATTCACAAGTGTCTTTGTTATGTATTTCAAGCCACTACAATCAAGTGGTGATATACAAATAAAGACAGCTGAGAATCAGCTTTAATAATAAAATTGGGGGTATGCATCTAAATTAAGGGCTCTTTTAATATAAAGTATAAAATTTGTTAACTTTTTTTGGAATAAACTTCTATTTGGCAAATAAAAAACCCGCCATTAAGCGGGTTTTTATCTAAAGTCAATATTTGTAAATTATTTTCTCAAACGAATACCTGCATACAACATGAAAGTGCCGTTCTTGGCATCAAAACTATTTTGCACTGCAGAAGCATCTTGAATATTATTTATACCAAAACTATAACGTATACCAGCCAGTAAACGTAAGGGTAGGTTTAACTCAGCACCCATTACGCCACTCCATTCATTTTTACTAAAAGTTTTTCTAACATCAATTCCATTTTGTTTAGCAGAAATCATCCAGCTCAGTTGAGGACCTGCATAAGCTTTCAGCATAGCCAGTTTTACCTGCAGCATCAGTGCGGGCGCAGCGATGTATTGCAAGTCTGTTTGTTCTGGCGTAGTGCCATTATATCGTGTACCACCTTTTGGATAATAGCCTAATTCTGTTCTTAATGAGATGAAATTCCCTATAAGACGAGAATTAAAATAGAAAGCACCACCTACAGCACTACTTTTATCAAATTCTGGCATAGTATTATCGGAGGTGATTATGTTGTTATTAACAAGTCCGGCCAACAGACCGATTTCCCCTTTTTTCTTTTGCGCCTGGGCACCAAAGGCGATAAGCGTTGCGCTGATCAGGATGAGCATTTTTTTCATGCAGATAGTTTTTATGTACTGCTAAAATAGCTGCTTTTGTGAATATGTGGGCATGATAAAGCCCGTCAGTGGTTTGACGGGCTTTATCAACTGAGGATCAACAGCTTGTTTTATTGTTTGATGCTCTTCAGCATTTCTGCTACTGCTGCTTCTATTTGTGTGTCCTTGCCTTTGATGAACGCAGCATAAGGTAGTGTTACACGAATATCTGGTTCAAGCTGGAAGTTTTCCAACAGTCTTTGCTCTTTTACGCCATAATTACCAATCATGGGAATACCAAATACCATCGTAGGATCAATCTGGGTTTCCCACCACACAGATGTACTGGTTCCCGGAACAGGCATGCCAATCAGTTTACCAATACCTTTCGCACGATAAGCATAAGGGAATGTATGTGCATCGCTGTAGTTGGCTTCACTCATTACCACACAACTTGGTTTATACCATTTGCCCTGTGGTTCTCCGCCTTCCGCATTAAAGCCATAAGGTTTGAAAGTGATATAGTTTTTGCCTGCAAGGAAATTAGACAAATCCTCATGCAGCCAACCGCCGCCATTGAAGCGGGTATCTACAATCAGTGCTTGTTTGCCGGCATTACGCCCCAGCACTTCTTCGTACACTGTTCTATAGCTACCATCATTCATCCCCTGAACATGTACATAGCCCACTTTTCCGTCACTGAGTTTTTCTACCATTTTGCGCATGGTAGTTACCCAGCGGTCGTATAGTAAGCCCTGCTCATTGCCAATAGGCTTGATACTTTCTTCATAGCGTTCTTTCTTCACCGGATCAAAAACAGTGAGTAGTACATTGGTTCCTGCTTTTCTGTTCAGCAGTTTTGCCCAATCTGCATCAGCGGTGATAGCTGTACCATCAATCTGTTCAATAATATGTCCGGCCCTGATTCTGCTGACCGCAATGTCAACGGGTCCGCCTTCAATTACTTCTGTGATGACTAATCCATTACCACCGCTAAATTCATCATAGAATAAGCCAAGTGATGCAGTCTGGTCACCATTGGGATTTTGCGGCGAGTAACGACCACCAGTATGTGAGGCATTGAGTTCGCCCAACATCTCACTCAGCAATTCCTGAAAATCATAATTGTTGTTGATATGTGGTAAGAACTTCGCATAAGCTGTTTTATACAATTCCCAATTCACACCATGCAGTTTGGGGTCATAGAATTTCTTCTTCACTTGACGCCATGCATGATGGAAGATATAATTGCGTTCACCCGAAGGATTCAGTGTCATTTCACTACGCACACCAATAGGTGTTATTTTGCCACTTTCCGGTTCTAATTTGGCAAAGCCACCACCTGCTTGCAGCAACAGCCATTTGCCATCTGGTGAGAGGCGGATATCGCTGCCGCTCAGTTTGGTGATCACTTTTGTTTCTCTGGTGCGTAAATCCAGTTGCCAGAGTTCTGTTGTACGTTCATTGAAAGCAGTGTACCAAAGTTTATCTCCAGCAGGTGCCAGTACATAACTACCGAGCGTCATGGAAGCTGGTGTTAACCTGATTTTCCGCTGATCTGTTCTGTTTAGATCAGGTACCCAGTTGAGTTTGGCCAGTGAGTCTTTTTTCCTCCAAGTACTGTCTTTTTTGATTTTATCTTCTCTCTCTTTGAGCAAGGCATAATCTTCTTTGCTCAGTCTGAATTTATCATAAGCTTCCTGATCAAAGAAAGCAATGAATACATCGGTCTCTCTTGAACCTTGTAAAGCCAAAGATTTTCTACCCAGTTTATCTGTTACCCAAAGCACGGCTTTGCCATCAAATGCCCACTCAATGCCGCCATCCTGAAAACCACTCTGGGTGATATCGTAGCCCTTTGGCGTAGACCCATCTCCTTTATGTAAGACCACATCACTGGAAC
>CAYPBV010000234.1:0-3357 GCA_964409025.1 uncultured Chitinophagaceae bacterium
TGAGATTGTAGTATTCACACAAACCGTTTTTATTAAGAATTGCGTACACAGATTTACAGCCTGTGCAGCAAAACGTTTTTTTATCAAATTGTACGGCACTGATTACATCTTCTCCGCAATGGTAGCAAAATGTTTGGCTGGTAGTTGTATGCATGGCGGCTGCAAAATAAATTTCACTTCTTCCCTGTTGGCTGATAAATATCAAGTAGAGTGATGATTGCCGGCATCTGTGACAAATGGTAAATAAAAAGCCCCGCTATAAAACGGGGCCTTTATCATCAATCACCACTCAATCACTACTTAACAGGAATTTGTTTACCTGTTTCTGTGATTTTTGCTTTTTCAGTTTTAGGAAGGATTAATTTCAATTCACCATTTTCGTAGTGAGCATCAATTTTGTCTTTCAGCACATCTTCAGGCAAAGTAAAACTGCGGCTGAAAGAAGAATAGTTGTACTCCTTGCGGTTAAACATTTTGTCTTTCTCTTCTTTTTCTTCTTCCTTTTCGCAACTGATAGTAAGCATGCTGCCATCGATACGGATACTGAAGTCTTCTTTTTTCATGCCGGGTACAGCCAGAGTTACCATAAAGTTTTCTTTGGTTTCGCTTACGTTTACAGCCGGAATGGTGAGCTGCCTGTTAAATGGAGCCAATCCATCATCAAACCACTCATTCCATGGTTTGAAAAAATCATCAAACAATGCAGGCAATCTTCTTGATTTTTCTAATGCTTTCATTGTCATAATTACCTCCTTTGTTTTAAATAATTGAAATTAGTTCATGTGCTAAAGTTATACATGACAATGGCGGGTAACCAATGATAGTTGTCACAACAATAATTGAGGAAGGTCAATAAAATCAGCTTCGCTTTTGCAGCCAGTTATGAAGTTTTACTTCTATTTTTTCAACAGCCACTTTTGTTAAGGTGGCTGCTGCTTTGCCAAGTATATCTGCCAATGTGCTGTTTTCTTCTTCTGAATGGGCAGTAAAAGCTTTTGAAAATATTTCGCCCGCAACTGAATGCGGTTTAAGACTGTGTTTTAATTCAATCCAGTTTGCATGAATAACAGATTCCAGTTCTTTATGCCGTTTCAGCAATTGCTTTTTTTTCTGTTGTAATTGTTTATGGTTGTTAATCTTCTTCATCTGTTTCCTCCTCTTCGTTAAACAAGTGTTTGAGCAAAGCATTCATAATGGGGTATTGCAGCAAGCCCTTGCCATCCATAGAAAAAACGCCAGTAATAATAATAATGATCCTGTTAACAAAAAGCCCCAGTGCATAGCCCCGAAAACCTTTCCCATAAACAGGGAAAATGCAATGGCTGCAAACAAAATAAAAAATACGGCAAGCATTACCACCACACAAATGGCGATGAGATAAGCCATGAACCGGGCGGTTTTTTCAGCCGAACTGAGTTTTACCTGATCAACCCTGTTATTGATATAATCTTTAATGTTTCTTGCCAGTTCTTCTGCTTTTGAAAAAGTTTGTTCCATAATCTTCACGTTTTTTATGTTCTTCTACAGAGAAGCCAGGGTTTATGTGTGGGTTTCCTTTTCAAACCTTCCGGTTTTTTCTGTAATGATGATGCGATAGATGACTGCCTTCACACTGTTTTTATATTGGTGATGCCTGTAAGGAATATTTTCAGGGGGGTGGGCCGTGGAGCTCACTTTCAATTTCAGCATTTTATCAACAAATAATTTCATGGCTTCATAGCGCTCCCGTTCATCGGTTATTTCATGATAAACGCCCTGAGCTATTACTGATTTCCAGTTTTGATTAGTATGTACTTCTTCCACTTCAAAACACACATGCGGATTTTGTCGCATCATAAAAATTTTGGTGCCCTCAGTAGAGTGGGCTATAATACTTTTGCCATCATATACATAATTAATGGGCACTACATAAGTGCGGCCATTTACACTACAGCCTATGCGGCCCATAATGGCATGGTAGAGCAGTTCCTCAATTTCATCTGTAGTTAATTTGCCCAGCATAAACCTATTTGTAAAATAAAACTACGGCTCTCCTTTAAGGCGGCTAATGAGTAGAGTCAACACTGGAGTTGATGTGCATCAGTCAATGTTTTGCTCTGTTTACCGGTAATATCATTCAATTTGTTGAAGAAAATGTGTAGTTATTTTACGGGCTGTTAATAATCATTTTTCAAATTCAAGAAAATACAACTAACTTGACACTTAATTGATTATGCTGAAAGATGATTTGCCATATCAGCGTCTTGACGAGCTCAAACGCCGAATAGCTGTGTATGAAGATGAAGCAGCCTATAAAGAAATCTTTATGATGCTGTTTTCATCCCTCACACGTTTTGCTGCATCTATTGTACAGTCAAAAGAAACAGCTGAAGAAATTGTATCAGATGTATTTATACATCTGTGGAATAAAAGAAATAAGCTGGAAGAAATTCAGGATTTAAGGCTCTACTTATTTATTGCTGTAAAAAATAATGCTGTTCGAAAGGCGAAGCAACTTTCAAGGAGTTCATCAGTTTTGCTCGATGAGTTCAATATTGAAATGGATTCCTATGAACTCAATCCAGAGGACAGAATACTCTCTCAGGAAGCGGTAAAGGAAATTGAATCAGCCATCAACCAATTACCATCACGTGCCCGCCTTATTTTTAAACTGGCAAAGGAAGATAAGATGAAATACAAGGATATTGCTTCACTGCTGCACATCTCGGTAAAAACAGTGGATCATCAACTCGCTATTGCCCTGAAAAAAATTGCCACCGCCATTGGAACTACCCTTCGTAAAAAAAGTTAGCTATGTTTTAGGGGATTTTTTGCTTTTTGTACTCCTGCCAATTGAACGTATATGAACAAAGACAAAATCTGGCATCTTATAGCCCGTAAACTAGCCGGCGAGGCAAGTATTGATGAGTTGAGGGAACTGGAACAGTTGCTGCAGCATCATTTTCACATGAAGCATGACCTGAAGTTGCTCGAGCAGCTCTGGCTGGCAGAAAGTGAACACGATGAAGAATACCTGGAAGCAACTTACGTGCTGCATCAGTCCAAAATGAAAAAAATGGGGCTGCAGCCAGGTGTAAATATTGATAGAGAAAAACCGGCGGGTCCGGCAGGTGCAAAAAAGAAAGTTTTTTATAAATGGGCTTTGATTGCATCGCTTTTTTTGATTGTTACAACAGTTGCTTTCTTTTTTGTAAACAGACCTAAGAACGCAGGATCGGAAGCAGTTTATAAAAAGGTAGAGCAGTTACAGAATACCGGAATTGCAGAAACACGTAAAGCAAATAAAACAAAGTTGGTATTGCCGGATGGTTCAACTGTCTGGCTCAATAGTGGCAGTAAATTATTGTATGTGGACTG
>CAYPBV010000235.1:0-3338 GCA_964409025.1 uncultured Chitinophagaceae bacterium
GTGGTGGTAAGGATTCCATCACCCTGGTGCAACTGGCGAAGAAAGCATTTGCGCCCGGTAAGTTTCCTTTTCCCTTAGTACATATTGATACAGGGCATAATTTCCCAGAAGCATTGGAATACCGTGACTGGCTGGCGAAGAAAGTAGGGGCTGAGTTGATTGTGCGAAAAGTGGAAGATACCATCAAGGCAAAAAACTTAACAGAACCTAAAGGAAAGTTTGCAAGCCGTAACTGGTTACAGACCTATACATTGCTTGATACGATTGAAGAATTCAAGTTTGATGCCTGTATTGGTGGGGCCCGGCGTGATGAAGAAAAAGCAAGGGCCAAAGAACGCATCTTCTCCGTAAGAAATGATTTCGGTGAATGGGAACCCAAGTTACAACGCCCGGAACTCTGGAATATTTATAACGGCCGTATTCACAAAGGAGAAAATGTTCGTGTATTCCCTATCAGTAACTGGACCGAGCTGGATGTATGGAATTACATCAAATCAGAAAACATTCCATTGCCGTCTATTTATTTTTCACATGAACGTGAAGTGTTGATACATGATGGGCAGTTAATAGCTGTATCTCCTTTTATTACCATTGATGAAACAGATGTAATTGTAAAAAAGAAAGTGCGTTACCGTACGGTAGGTGATATGACTTGTACAGCAGCGGTAGAAAGTGAAGCCAACACATTGGATGAGGTAGTGAATGAAATCAAGGCAACAAGAATTAGTGAACGTGGTGAAACAAGAATAGATGATAAAGTAACGGAAGCGGCAATGGAAGACAGGAAGAAGGGTGGGTATTTTTAAAAAAAAGGCATCACACAAAGAAGCAAAGAAAGCAAGGGCGCAAAGTATTTCGTTGTGTGAAATAAAAACAAATTATGGACTTACTAAGATTTATAACAGCAGGAAGTGTGGATGATGGCAAAAGCACATTGATTGGTCGTTTACTATACGATAGTAAAAGTATTCTGGCCGACCAACTGGAAGCTATTGAACGCAGCACTAAAAATAAAGCCAATGGTGAAATTGATTTGGCACTACTCACCGATGGCTTGCGTGCAGAGCGTGAACAGGGAATTACGATTGATGTGGCGTACAGATATTTCTCAACCAACAAACGCAAGTTTATTATTGCGGATGCACCCGGTCATGTGCAATACACCCGCAACATGATTACAGGCGCCAGTAATGCAAGCCTCATTATTATTTTAATTGATGCCAGGCAAGGTGTAGTGGAGCAAACAAGAAGACATTCTATCATCGCTTCGTTATTAAAAATTAAACATGTAGTTGTAGCCATCAACAAAATGGATTTGGTTGATTTCTCCCAGGATGTTTATAACAATATTGTTATTGATTATTCGGCCGTTGCTGCCAGTTTAGGTTTGAAAGATGTAACCTATATTCCTATGAGTGCACTGCAGGGCGATAATATTGTAGATGCTTCTTCAAAAACGCCGTGGTATGAAGGCAAACCACTGCTTCAGTTTCTTGAAGAGATTGAACTGGACAATGATGTAAACCTGGCTGATGCAAGATTCCAGGTGCAATATGTAATTCGTCCGCAAACAGAAGAGCTGCATGATTATCGTGGTTATGCCGGGCAAATCTCCAGTGGCATCTATAAAAAGGGTGATACCGTAACAGTTCTACCTCAACAAATACAAACAACGATTTCAAAAATTGAAATTGCAGGTAAGGAAGTAGAAGAGGCTTTTGCACCGCAAGGTGTTGTATTGCATCTGAACGATGATATTGACATCAGCCGTGGTGACAGTATTGTGAAATCCGATTCCATTCCTCAACTAAGCAATGAACTTGAAGTATTGTTGTGCTGGCTGGATGAAAAACCTTTGCAAACCGGGAATAAGTATCTTTTGCAACACAACAGCAGGTTGGTTCGTGCTGTAGTTCGGAATATTGACTATAAGCTGGATGTAAATACACTTCAGCAGCAAACAGTGGAAGGTGGTGTAAAGTTGAATGAAGTAGTAAAAGCAACCTTAAAGACAGCTGCACCATTAGCATTTGATTCGTATGAGAAACTTTCAACCAATGGCAGTGCCATCCTTGTAGATGAAACCGGCAACTCAACAGTAGCAGCTGTATTATTAAAATGAGAAGTGTGCAGCCATCATACGGAAAAGTAATTCTTGCCGGTGCTGGCCCCGGTGATGCAGAATTAATTACTGTTAAACTGCAACAACGTTTAGCAACTGCTGATGTAATTATTACAGACAGGTTAGTCAATCCTGAAATTATTGCCAACTACACCAAGAAAGATGTTGAAATCATTACTGCCGGTAAACAAGGATTTAACGATGCATCTTATACACAGGATGAAGTAACTGCATTTATTATTGAGCAGGCTAAACTGGGTAAGCAGGTACTTCGTTTAAAAGGTGGCGATATTGCTTTTTTCAGCAATGTGCTGCATGAGCTGGAAGCTTTACAACATCATCAAATTCCTTATGAAATCATCCCGGGCATTTCTGCTGCATCCGGTATCTCAGCTTATACAGGCATGCCATTAACGGCAAGAGGTTTTGCACAGGGCGTACACTTCATTACATTCAATCCCAATTCAACTTATACCGAGCAGGAGTGGAAGGCACTTGCTGCTACTGATGACACACTGGTGTGCTATATGGCATCAAACAGTCTTGCAGTTTTGGTAAAGCAACTGCTAAGCTATGGTTCGCCGGCTCATAAACCATTGGCTTTAATTGAGCAGGGCACAACAGTTTATCAGCAGGTTCATATAACAACACTTGAGAAATTTGAAACAGATTTTACAGGTATAGTGTTTAGCTCCCCTTCATTAATTGTGATTGGAAGTGTAGTAAGCCTGCATGAAAAGTTTAAATGGTTTGCTCCCTTGGGCACCGGCTCTGTTTTTAATGAACTTCCTCATAAAAAAAGCCTTACAAAATAATGTAAGGCTTTTTGCATCGGGAATGAAGCTGTTATACTACGGCTTCTTCAGCTATAAGCTTTTCCCTTAACTGTTTTGCATAAGTTGTAAAATCAATCGCCTGTTGAAGGTATTCTTTCGCAAATAACTCTGATGGTGCAGAGTCATTCATCCGTAATACTGTTGCTTTAAAACTTTCTGTTGCTGTGTACAAGCCATTTGCAGTGAAATGTTTATCAAAGTCATTCAGGATGCCGTGCTGTGTATTGCACTGTACATTTTTCTGAAGTAACAATGCTTTGGCGCTGTGCACCTGTGCTGCATACGCATGATAAATACCATCGGCCCATGCTGCTTTTTCGATACATGCTTCTGCAACTACTAATTTTTCTTCTGCTTCAAGGATGAGTGTTGCTACCAGG
>CAYPBV010000236.1:0-3234 GCA_964409025.1 uncultured Chitinophagaceae bacterium
TAGTTTGATGCGTCCTGAAGGTTATGCCGGCATGGAATTGAAAGGGGTAAAGAAACGGTTTAAAGAAAAAAGCTTTGCTGCAGGCGTGAATCGGGAAGAAGTGATGGATGCATTGCAAAGAGCCGGACTTCTTTTTGATGAGTTGGTGCCGTTTATCATAGCCAAGCAGCGGGTTACAGTTTAAAATTGTCTATTTAACATAATATTAATTATACGAATTTTATTCACTAAAATATTCCAGCTCAGCAGTCCAATCCAAATGCGGATGTGCTGTAGCCAGAGACACAGTCTTTTCATACTGCTGTTTTAAAAACTGACGATGCTGATTCGATTCCGGATGAAATGGCTTATGATTTCTTGCTGTAACCAGCTGTTTGATTTCTTTCATCAAATCCTGGGTGGCTTTATCAAATGCAAACTCAGCAAAATGTTCCATCACAAACTGTGTAGCGGCATAATTAGGATGCGCCAAATCAATATCATAAAAACGGTAATCCCGCAGCACATCAATCACCAGCTCATAAGCCGGGAAATAATACAGCCGGTCAAACTTGTTAACCAGATGATGCACCGTTTCTATGAGCCTGGCTTTGCTGCGGTTATTATCTACCACGCCATCTCTTAGATGCCTCACCGGACTGATGGTGAAAATGATTTTAAGTTTAGGATTGCTGTAAAACAGGCGGTGAATGGTATTGTCCAGCAATTCAATTTGTTCGGAAATCGTTATCAAATACTTTTCAAACCAGGTGCCGGGCGCTTTATGACAGTTAGCCACAAAGGAATTGCTTTCTTTTAATCGGTATACAAAAGATGAGCCCAGTGTAATAATGAGCCAGTCAGCTTCCTTTATATATGTGTGTGCTTGCTGCTGTGATTCATTAATGCCCTTTAGTGCCAGCGTTGGGTTTGGATTGCTGAACCGGCTGTGATGATCCCAACTGAACCATAGCTCATTCAACTGCTGCAATTCCTCAGCTTTATACTGCTTATTATCAAGATAATGATTCAAACTGCTGCAGACACTGGCTGTTTCAAATAAAATACCGTTTGGATTTTGTAATACGTTGAATTTCAAATCATGGAGATTGTTTCCGATATGCTCTGTAAAGCAACTTCCCATAAGCAGTATCTTATCCTTATAGCTGATGGATTGGGGTAAAGGCTTAATATCTATGTTAGAAAAGAAGTTCATGAAGCAAAGATACGGGCTGCCAGTTGCAGGCTTTCGGCCAGGGCTTCTTTATTGATATGCTCAAGGAGATTTTGTTCTTCAAAATAACCAATCATTATTTCAGTGTTCATATTACCTACCAGTTCATCATCAGCCATGGGGCAACCACCAATGCCTTTTAAAGCTCCATCAAACCGCAAACAACCGCTGTTGTGTGCGGCCTCTAATTTCTGAATGCGGTTGGCAGCCGTGGAATGCAAATGCACCCCAACTTCTATTCCTGGTAATTCCTTCACCAGATATGTGGTGATTTCTTTTACCTGTTGAGATGTGGCCAAGCCAACAGTATCAGCCAAAGAAATGATTTTAATATGCATGGCAGAAATTTTTTTCGCCCAATCAAAAACAATCTCTTTGGACCACTCATCGCCATACGGATTACCAAAACCCATGGATAGATACACAACCAATTGCTTTTGATTTTTGATGCAGAGCTCCTGTATACTTTCCACCCGCTTCAAAGATTCAGCAATGCTGCTGTTGGTATTGCGTTGCTGAAAGGTTTCAGAAACTGAAAATGGAAAGCCGAGATAGGTAATTTCATCATATACTACTGCATCCGCTGCCCCTCTTTCATTGGCAATGATGGCCAGTAGTTTTGATTTGGAATTTGCAATTTGGATTTTGGAAATTACTTCCTTGGTATCTGCCATTTGCGGAATGGCTTTGGCAGAAACAAAACTGCCAAAGTCAATGGTATCAAACCCCACCTTAAGAAGTGAGTTGATGTATTCAATCTTTTGCGCTGTGGGAATAAATGTTTTCCAGCCCTGCATGGCATCACGAGGGCATTCAATCAATTTAATAGCCCCCCCACCCCCCAAAGAGGGGATATGAGATACTGAATGTTCATGAGGTTTATTAAAATCGCTTATCATAAATAAATAAAGATGGAGTAGTGTTTATTATTTCGGGTGTTTAAGCCCCTCCTTTGGAGGGGTTTGGGAGGCCCGCTGTTTCATTGCTTCATACAAAATCATGCCCGTTGCTACGGATACATTCAAACTCTCAAAATCTCCTTTCATGGGTATTTTGATTTTATCGTCACATATTTTCATGAGTGCAGGATATATGCCATTCTCCTCCCCTCCCATAACAATGCAACAAGGTTCGGCAAAATCTGCTTTATCTATGGTTGTAACTGCAGTCATTTCACTGGCATACACTTTTATGCCGTTCAGGTGTAAATCATCCACTGCCTTCATTAAACTGTTAACCCTGCACACAGCAATTTTTTCCAGTGCACCTGCACTGGTGAGCAGCGCATCTTCATTTAAAGCCCCCACTCCTTTTTCAGGAATGATAATGGCATGCACACCACAGCAATAAGCTGTACGGGCAATACCGCCAATATTTCTGATATCAGTAATCCCATCCAGCATCAATAATAATGGTACTTCTCCTTTTTCTGTAATAAATGAAATTACATTTTGCAAATCCTGGTATTGCACTTTAGAAATAATAGCTATAATACCTTCATGGCCGGGTACATTAAAA
Organism: uncultured Chitinophagaceae bacterium; assembly: GCA_964409025.1. GTDB lineage: Bacteria > Bacteroidota > Bacteroidia > Chitinophagales > Chitinophagaceae > Lacibacter. Next base: position 2,732 of record CAYPBV010000236.1, read on the forward strand.
GAATTGAGTTTTTCAACCGGTACTTTATTTACAGGCACATTGTTTTTTGCAGCCAAACGTTTTATTTCTTCTGCCACATCACCATATAAATTGGATTGCATAAAAATGCGTTCCAGTTCTTTATCTTCCTGTAATGCAACAAGCACATTGATTTTGCCAATGATGAGTGATGATTTTTTGGGACGTATTTGTTTTTGTCTGAACGGCTTCATTGCTGCAAAGAAACACAAAAAAGAAAACCCATACTTTAGTACGGGTTTCTTTCTCTCTCATGCTCGGTTTTATTTCAAACCAAATGCTTTTTTAATCTTATTTACATAGTCCAGTTTTTCCCATGTAAACAATTCTACTTTTACTTTCTTTTGTTTACCATCAGGACTGGTGAATGTTTTTTCAACAAATTCAGGTACACGACCCATATGTCCGTATGCAGCAGTTTCGCTGTAAATGGGATTGCGGAGTTTTAAACGCTGCTCAATAAAGTAAGGACGCATATCAAATAC
>CAYPBV010000237.1:0-3194 GCA_964409025.1 uncultured Chitinophagaceae bacterium
GGCTAACAGCCGTAACCATTGCACAAACATTTTAAAATTAAATCTATACGGATTAAAAGCAAAAATTGGCTTAATTAGGATTGATTTAAGCAATCCTAAATAATTATTAATCCAAAGAGAATAAAAAAAATGGGGGTCTTAAAATCAACTTAATTTAACTTGGGAATGCTTTAAAAAAAAAGCATGGGGATTCCTGTTTTTAAGTGTAATTCCCGCAAGGTATTTGTTAAAGAATTGATTTTGGGTCGATAAAATTTCATCTTTTTTTGAGGTTATAACAAAGGGCAATAATAAAACATGTTTGTTTGCGCTTGACATGATGTTGTTTAAATAACCTATCAAACAAATTTTAAAGAAAACAACCGGATCAATACTCTCTTGCCCTTCAGAGCCATAGTACTTTGCAGTGGCTTTGTAAAGAAAGGAGAGATCAAGAGTATGGGATAGTTTGCGATAAAAATTATCAATAGGAACAAGCTTATCAATATTAACTTGATACATCATTTTGGGCTGGATGTCCTTGCGTCCTTGCATAATCCAAAAATAAAAAATAATCATAAAATAATGAAATACAATTAGTTGTAAACAAAAAAACGGGTTTTGTTAATAAATAATTATAAATTATGTTTGTATGAGGAGGGAGTTGTGCAACAAGCACACGGGTTTTGCGTCATCCCGATGGCTATCGGGAGGGGTGACGTGCAAACTTGGGACTTTGTGCTTCTATTCAAGTTCAGCGCTGGTTGACAGTTTTGTGCTCCGATCCCGATAGCTATCGGGACCGCCCGAACGCAAAGCCCGAAAACGTTGGGTGCTATTTTAGAAAGACCTGCATCACGTATTGAACACGAGTAGTATTAATATTAAAAAATCATTAAAAAAATATTTGGCGGACTGGGAAATATTTATTAAGTTAGCCGGTAACTAAACTTATAAATTATGAAGTCAAAATTCCTATTTACAATCATGACGGCATTTTTAATGCTGTTACTAAGTTCATCATCATTTGCACAACCTTGTAGTTCTGGCCCACCTTGTGTTCCAGATTGCCCAGCTGACCAATTCGGGCCCTATTCGACTATCGATGTTGCTGTTGCACCAGGTTGTACGCTAAGAATTACCTATGCTTCCAGAATTGCCTGCGGCATATGGTACGACTATTATTTAGCAGGTGTGCAGTTTTTATCCGTTGGTGGTTGTCCCTTTCCAACTTCTGATGTAAAAGCAATTGTAGAAGCTGCAATGGCAGCATTGTTAGACGCTAATCCTGCTGGCTTTCCTCCAAACTTTCCTAATGACCCTCCAGGTACATGTAATGTAAACTGGCGTGCGGGTAAAGGTGCTTGCTGGGAACAGAATGGCGACTGTATAGTACCATGTACACCACTCGCCTGCTGTCTGAATGCATATCAAGTTTGTATTGACAATAATGGTGACAGGGTTATTACTCCACTTGGTGTAATAGGCCCGCCTTCTGGCACTTGCCCAATCGGTAGCGGAGGTACACAATGTGTTGATGTTTGTAACTAACTAATTAAAAAAAGAAAGACTATGGTTAATTTAAAATTTATAATTAAACGCTTTACCCTATTTATTGCCTTACATGCAGTGCCATTTTTAGCTTTTTGCCAAAATACGGCCAGTAATGTAAATAAAGCAAATAAGACGACAATTGTATTTGCAAATGGTAATATATATGGTCGCTTAGGTGACGGCAACCTTCTAGAACTTAATAACTCAGGTTATACCAATCCAATTCAATTAAAATCTCAACAGTATAATAAGTCACTTTCAAAAAAAGCAGAAAAAGGGGCATGGATTATATCTGTTGAAAATGGCAGGTATCAGTTTGGAGGGCCAAGAATTCCTAATCACATGGCAAATTACAAAGACGAATCAGTAATAATTGCCGGCCTACAAGCTGCAACCGGACCCGGTGCACCATCTTATATATTCATTGACCGCACTAAAGATGCGGGAAAAACATGGCACAGAATATATACTAAAGATGCCGACGAAGCAGGATTCACATTTTATCAAGTTGCGCACCCGACTTCTGCACATATCATTGCAATTGTTGAGAAGTTTGCAAAAGATAGTACAGGCAAAGATGTTAAACAGCATTTTGTTATCGCATCTGCTGATACAGGAGCAACTTGGACAACACATAGCTTAGACCTTGCACCTGTTGAATATGCCAAAAGTTTACATTTTTTTGAAAATGTAGGTTTGTTAACAGTTTCAACAACAACAAAAAACGAGCTATGGTACACAACGGATTATGGTATTAACTGGCAGAAAAAGGACTTGCCTGACTCTTTAAAATATGCTGAGGCACGTCTCATTGGCAACGACAAAATAATTCTTGCTACACAGGTTAATCCTACAGGTGCATACGTTGAAAATTTGCTTAATGGAACAGGAAACTTCCAGTATTTTCCTATTCCTCAGTATTTTACAATACCATATGTCCTCAATGATAATATAATCTGGTCTGCATCAGGAAAACCATCTGGCCAGGGTTTAGCTAAGAATAATTACATTGTAAGCACAAGTGATAGGGGCAACAACTGGCAGACTAGTTTAGATGTATTTGCAGATAACCCATACCATAGGCAAGGACTTAATGCAATTACTTTCGTAGATAATTTGAATGGTGTTGCTGTAGGTACAAATGTTTCGTATCATACTGAAAATGGTGGTATAGATTGGACATTACGCGATATGCAACCTAAAGAAAGCGTAATTGAAGGCTTTGAGTCAATGGCATATTACTATAATCCTACAACTAGGAAAAGTATGCTGCTAACATTATTAAGAAATAAATATGTTATGCGTTATGACTTTGAAGCAGAAGTAAAAGATACTGTTATTGTTGGAATTTTTAATCCAACAAAAACTGCAAGCCGTCTTAATGTATATCCTAACCCGGCAAGTACTTTCCTTAACATAGAGTTTACAGATAATAACTTTAATGCACAAAACATCAGCATTAAAATTATTTCTATTGACGGCAGGATAATCAGCAGCAACAATATTGCAGGTGCAGGAATATTTAAACATACACTGCCAATTGATAACTTAAGCAAAGGCACTTACCTAATACAAGTTGTAAGTAGCTCGGGTATCACAAATAAACTCTTTATAAAAGAGTAGTGCTTCATTTTTTAAAGCTGTATGCCATTAGCTTGACC
>CAYPBV010000238.1:0-3188 GCA_964409025.1 uncultured Chitinophagaceae bacterium
AAAAATCAATCTTACAGGTTTCACTGAAAATTTTTGGGGCATGGCGAAGCTTTGAGTTGTGAGTAGTGAGTTGTAAGTGGGTTTCCGCACTTTCAGAGTCTTCAACTGACGATTCACTACTCACGAATGACGTCTGTGGTCTTTCTTCCAACGTTCCCTCCGCAATTCCCTCCACCGTCTTCACCAGCAATGCAGCACCAATCTCTTTCATGCGGTCATGAACTTCACCTGCTGTTTCATCTTCACCGATGGGGAATGCTTCCTGCAACAAAATATCACCTGTATCAATTTCGTGTTTCAGTTTAAACGTAGTAACACCGGTTTCTTTCTCGCCGTTAATCACTGCCCAATTGATTGGTGCAGCACCACGGTATTGCGGCAATAAACTTCCGTGTACATTAATGGTACCCATCGGCGGCATATTCCATACTACTTCGGGTAACATACGAAAAGCAACCACAATCTGCAAATCAGCTTTGAGTGCTCTTAATTCATCAATAAAAAAAGGGTTCTTTAATTTTTCAGGTTGTAACACATGCAATCCGTGTTCTACTGCATATTTTTTTACGGCACTTTCATTCATCTTCATACCACGCCCCGCAGGCTTATCAGGAGCTGTTACTACTCCAACAATATTGCAGCCTGCTTTTACTAATGCATCCAGACTTGCCACTGCAAATTCAGGAGTACCCATAAAAACAATTCGTAAATCAGTTGCTTTCATTCAATGAGAAAGAAAAAATAATGTTCAATAATGAAGAATGGATGAAAGATAAAAATCACATGGTCATTGAATTCAATAGTTCAGAACTATAAACTACAAACAATAAACTTTTTACTATCCTTCCAGCACCCTGTCTTCCTGCTTAATCTTCGTTAAATTATTTCGTTGCAGAATTTCTTTTGCCAAATTCAAATAATTAATAGAGCCTTTGCTATCTGCATCATACAATATCACAGGTTTGCCAAAGCTGGGTGCTTCGCTCAAACGTGTATTGCGGTGAATGATGCTGTCAAACACAATGCCTTCAAAGTGTCTGCGTACTTCACTTACCACCTGGTTGCATAAACGTAATCGTCCATCATACATCGTCATCAAAATTCCTTCTATCACCAGTGAAGTATTCAAACGGCTTTGTACAATCTTCACTGTGTTGAGTAATTTGCCCAAACCTTCCAATGCAAAAAATTCCGTTTGTACAGGAATCACCACACTATCAGCAGCAGTTAATGCATTCACCGTAATCAATCCCAGCGATGGTGAACAATCAATCACAATAAAATCGTATTCATTTTTCAACGGCTCCAGCAGTTGCTTGAGAACACTTTCCCTATTGGGTTGATTGATCATTTCAATCTCTGCACCCACCAGGTCAATATGCGAGGGAATTAAATCCAGATTGGGTACTTCTGTTTTCAGCACCACGTCTTTTGCATTGGCGCCATTTACAAAACAATCGTATAAGCTTTGCTGCACATTGTGCAAATCAAAACCCACACCGGTTGTACTGTTGGCCTGCGGGTCTGCATCCACTAATAACGTTTTGTATTCCAGAACGGCAAAGCTTGCCGCCAAATTAATAGCAGTTGTAGTCTTGCCTACACCTCCTTTCTGATTTGCTATACCAATAATTCGTCCCATCGTATATATTAAAATCTTAAATATTAATCGTTTCTCCCACCGCCGGTAACAACAAATTCAACCCGTTTTTACTGAAATGATCTTTTGCCTTTACCATATCAATCACAATGTAGGGGAATGTATTGTAATGAACTCCCACTACCGTATGACAATTAATCATGTGTGCGGCTCTTGCTGCATCATCATAGCCCATCGTAAAATTGTCGCCAATAGGCATAACAGCAAAATCAACGGCACCGCCTCTTGTAACCAATTGCATTTCCACGGTCAATGCGGTATCGCCACTGTAATAAAAAGTTTTATCAGCCCTGATAACAAATCCCATTGGATTACCGGCATAAGTACCATCGGGCAAACTGCTGGAGTGTTGGGCCACCACACATTTGACCAAGCCAAAATCAAATTCCTTTTTGCCGCCGGTATTCATGGGGTGTACATTTTCCACTCCCTGGTTTTGCAGCCACACATATATTTCCCAGGCACAAATGACGAGCGCCCCGGTACGTTTGGCAATACTTACTAAATCGGCCACATGATCAGCATGGCCATGGCTTACAAAAATATAATCTGCCTGTACGGAATTAGCATCTATACCCTTCGCTAATTCGTTAGGCGTAATAAAGGGATCAAACAACAAATGTTTTCCCTTTACTTCCACACTGAAACAGGAATGTCCGAAATAAGTAAGTTTCATTGTTTATACGAGTTACGGTTTTACCGGCTCAGGCCTTTAAAAAAGTTGAAAAAACAAACTAAATGCCATTGTGACAAAAATAAGGGTTGGCACAGATTTCGGGAACAATACTTATCCCCGAACTGTTACAGACTACAACAAAATCATAACAGTATTTATCGGGTTCATTTCTCAATTTTGTACACATGCAACGATTAGCAGGTTCCTGGATTTTTATACTTATTCTTTTGGTGGTAGATATTTATGTGTTTCAGGCCATCAAATCTGTAGCTGTATCTGCTGCACCCCGCACCAAATGGATTATTTACGGCACCTATTGGGGCATCAGCATTTTGGCTTTAACATTAATGCTGTCTCTGGCATTCACGAATTATGAAACATGGCACCGCACATTACGTACTTACTTATTCGCTGGCATTATGGGTTTGTTTTTTGCCAAACTCATTGCCAGTGCCTTCTTTTTAATAGATGATGTGCGCAGGGTTGTACAATGGGCTGCAAGTTTTATTGTGCCATCGCTTAATCCAAAAAATACAGGCGCAGATACGGGCATTACACGTTCAACATTTATCAGTTGGCTCGGTATAGCAGTAGGCGGCGGTTTGTTTTCATCATTGGTTTACGGTTTTGGAAACAAGTACCGTTACAATGTGCAGAAGATACCTTTGAAGTTTCCCAACTTGCCTGCTTCCTTTGCAGGGTTTAAAGTCATCCACATCAGTGATATTCATAGCGGAAGCTTTACTGATAAACAGGCAGTGATGAAAGGTATTGAGCTCATCAACAAACAAAACCCTGATGTGATTTTGTTTACGGGCGACCTGGTGAATTATCATGCGGATGAGATGAAAG
>CAYPBV010000239.1:0-3145 GCA_964409025.1 uncultured Chitinophagaceae bacterium
ATTATGATCATCATTTCAAATATCAACCGTCGTGGCGGAGGTGGCATGATGAGCCGTCGAGGTTATCGCCGTTGGAATAACTCACCACCCATCTGGTGGTTCCCCTCCGGTGGCGGAGGTGGAGGAGGTAGCGGCTGGAGTGGCGGCGGAGGTGGCGGCTTCGGTGGATTTGGAGGCGGCAGTTTTGGTGGTGGTGGTGCCGGTGGAAGCTGGTGATGAATGAAACTGAATTGAATTACTTGCGTGTAATATCCTTTTTATAAGCAACCTTAAAATAAATTGAATTCAGAGAGAAGTCTTCGGGCTTCTCTTTTTTTATTCGTAAATAGCTTGTTTGATTTTATTTTTTCATTTTTCATCCGTTTTACCACCCTCAACTGTCACAACTGTATTACTCACTAAAAAATACAGTTATGAAAAAGATGATGTTTATTCTTTTGACGGTAGTACTGGTGTTAACAGCTTTTACCACCATCCGCCACAACTATACTGCTGATGATAGCAAAAAAGCTTTGCAAAATTTAAAAGGCACTTACAAAGACCCTAAAGCGGTTGACTGGGGACGTGGCACATTTGGCACACGGGAATTTACTTTCAACAAAGGCAAGTGGACGCTCAACTTTATTCTCGCCCTTGACCCCGAAATGAAAAACCAGGTGTTTGTATTCCGTACAATGGGAACTTACCAAGTGCTGGATAAATCTGCTACAGTGCCTGATGCTTATAATGCTTTGTTCCTGGAAGACAAAAAATTTGTAACACTTAAAACGGGTGATGCACAACTGGCACAAGCTTTTGGATTAGCACAATGCAATTTTGTGAAGGATGTAGAGAAAGATATTTCAATTACCGGTTGTTCTTTGTGGAAATCTGTAAAGGAATGTAACCAGGACCACGATTTGTTATCATTAGATAAAGAAGGGAAGTTGTATTTTGGCTTACGCCCTCCTGATAACAATATGTGTAGTGCAGAAAAGCGACCCACTCAATTATATGTACCGGTAGTTAAGCAATAAATATTGCCTGCTGTTAACTTTACTTCAAACAATTTTCTTATTTAGAAGTTATTGTTAACGGCAGGTTCACTTTTTTAAGTAATTGAATTATGCAACAACAATCAGGCGAATTACTCAAACTTGCACTTGATGGTAATATCAATGCTTTCCAGGAATTGTTTTCCCAATTTCAAAATCAACTCAAATCGTATTTGCATCGCTTGCTGGCCAATCGTAACGATGCTGAAGATTTAACACATGATACTTTTATTAAAGCCTATGATAAACTTGCAACCTTCAGAGGTGAATCATCGCTAAAGACATGGGTGTTTCAGATTGCCACGCATCTTGCATATAATTATCTTGAAAAGCGAAAACGCTGGGTACCTGATGTAAAGAAAAAAGCAAAGGAACTCGTGCTGGGCAATCAAAAAGTGTATGAAGATATTGTACGTGTTTCTCAAACATCTCCTCATGCTGTATTTGATATGAAAGAGCATATTGATACCTGCTTTACCTGTATGGCCAAAAATTTACCCATCGAACATCAAATTGCATTAATGCTCAAAGATGTGTATGATTTTTCGGTAGCAGATATTTGTTTGATTCTTGATAAAACGGAAGGCGTTGTAAAATATTTATTACAGGATGCACGCAAAACCATGATGGATATTTTTGACAACCGTTGTGCGTTAATCAACAAAGAGGGGGTATGCAATCAATGCTCTGAACTTAATGGCTGGTTCAATCCCAAACAAAACCAGCAGGAAGCATTAATGCAATTGGATTTGGTAAAGGCTTCCAAAAAATTCAATCGGGAGGAACTCTATAACCTGCGTACACAACTCATTAAAGTAATTGATCCGTTGCGCAGCAACGGTGCTGATTTGCAGGAGATGTTATTAAAGTGTAATCGCATGGTGATGGGAGAGGAGGTGGTGCCGGTGTAAGCTGGTAAGCAATGAACAATCATAAAAATGAAAACCCGTTCAGTAATGAACGGGTTTTCTATTTACATGTAAGCATCCAATCGTATCAAAAGAAATGCACCTGCAACAGTTAATGCCACCATCACCGGTAAAATAGAACCCAGCAGCCTGTTTTTTTGAAACAGTTTTGTATTAAAGTATAAAACAGGCAATAAGTATAGAGGATAGGCATTGATGACAAAAAACAGAAAATAGTTGACAATAGTGCCACTATCGGGTTGATCAAACATAACAATGGTCATAAAAAGTACAAATGGCCATAATAGCACAAGCAGCAGCATACCAAAATTCATAACCCGAAACCAATCGGGGAGTTCTCTGGAAAACAGTTCTTTGAATATTTGTTTGAGCATAAGTAAATGATTTCTGTAGTTGCTTTAGTCTTATAAAGATAAACCACAAATAAAAAGCCGGTCAATTTTGTTGACCGGCTTTTATCAAAAATTTCGTTAGTGCTTTAATTGCCTTTCATAGTATAAATCATAACCCAGCCTTTAGCTTTTGTCCTTATAAATAATAATCGATTTAAAATGAATCAAACCATTGCAGTAACTGTTTGAAAAAATCAGGATGAAATTCATGAACATTCCATAAATCACCCCGGCACATACCGGTGGCTTTTAATCCCAGATGTTGAGCCCCGTTCAACAATTCAATTTGCAGGTGCGGGTGTTTCAACTGCTGCAGCTTTTTTACAATTAATTCGGAGGGTGTAGCATCATCATATGTACCAAACTGCATCAGCATTGGTTTTTGATACTGCTTCCACACCGGTAAAGGATTAAAACTGATTTCCAAAGTGGTAAACCATTGATTCTTGTCAGTTAAATCAATTGCATCACTCACAGGAAATAACCAGTCTTTTAAAAGCGTATCTTTTAAGCATTGTTGTGTAAAGCGGTCTAATTGTTTGGCATGTTGTGGAGTGGGAGTGGAGATGTATTGGAAGAATAATTCCTGTTGTGTTAATGCGTTACGGATTTGTAAAGCATTAAAAATACCGGCACAACGCATTTGTTGTTCCGTATTGTACAGGTTTTGTGTAATAACCGTTGTACCGCTTCCTGCCGCACCAATGGTAAATACAAAATCTACGGCTCCCGCTTCCTGCTCTACAGCTTTGGCAATAACCCAGCCTGCCTGGCTGCTTCCGCCCAGTCC
>CAYPBV010000240.1:0-3136 GCA_964409025.1 uncultured Chitinophagaceae bacterium
TCGGGGAAGGGCTTCAAAGAGTTTGAATACCTGGAAAAAATGAGGCTGGAAAACGAATTTAAAAATTTGGCGTAATTTCCCATGGCATTTGAAAAGGATATCATAGAACGAAAGCAAAGTGAACTTCATTATAAATATGGGGTTCACATTGACAGCACCCTGATCGTATTTTTCTTGATACTAGAAGAAAAGTATGGCAAGGATTCAGAAGAATTACGAAGCGCAGTTGCGAAAATTAAAAATTCACAGAAGACATTGCAGGTGCAGAACAACACTCAAGCCTTTTGGCACGGGTTTGGAATGTGGGGGGTGAGTTCAATCGTCGCTGCAATTTTAGTGGTCGTGATTTTTTTAAGGATGCCATCAAAGCAATTGCCGGCAGAAGGACAACAGTTTTATAAAACTGCCGCCGGCTATCAATCATTGATAAAAGTCCAACCAGGACAAGACCCGCAAAAAGTATTGCGAAATCTATCTGGTCAAATTGTAATCAAGAACGGAGAGTATTATTTGAAAGTAAATATTGATAGTGCAAAATGAATGGTTTGTATGCTGAAATAGGGAGATATAAAAGCCTGCAAGAGCAGCCTAAAAAGAGCAACATAAAATTGTTTGATACTGAACACGTGTTTAGCATTGAAGAATTTTTAGAGTATGTTTTTGCGGATAAGGATAAGCCATTTCTAGACTATTTGGTTCACACATTAAACGTTACTGTCAATGATTTTAAAAGTTTATTACGTAAAGAGGATATATTGAACGATAATGTAATCAGGGTGAGATATGAAGAAATGAAAAACGTAGTAGAGAATAATAGAAAGTTGTTGATTGCTTTTGTTAGTGTTATTTCGGTGTATAAAAACAGTTTAAGAAATCTGTATTACTCAAGCGGAAGAGTAGGTAAGAGTTTAGCTCCAATTGAAGATATAGGATTTGATACTTTTTTTTATGATATAATATTGGAACTGTTACTAAAAAAGACAGTAGTAGAAAAAAAGAATTTCAAGAAAGATATTTATGCTATCATAGAAAGAAAATATTCCCATTATCAGTATAGTGATTTTAAATTTGATGTTTTGAGTGATATTCTCATCCAGTTATTTAGAACTAACGAATTATATTCAACGGCTGTAAGGATGTCTACAGTCTCGCTTGCTAATCTGCTTAATGCAGATGATACAGATGATGTTAAGTTGTTGTTTTATCAAATCATTGATACACGATTGCTGAAAATCTTATTACTATTTAATCAAAAATCTACAGTTATGACATAAATATTTTAATCACAAAAAAAACCATGACAATGGCAGAATCATCCAAAAACACCGGTGAAGGATTTTTGGTAGACCCCGACAACCTCGATCTAAGTTTGAATAGTCACGATATTCAAATGTCAGATGCAGAAACTCAACTAGAGGAAGAAGCAATCGAGGATGGTATACAGGTCTTTCCAGGAGAGTTACCGGAAGAAGAAAAACCCAGTGATGAGCAGCTTGCAAACGAATCAGTATTGCAGAGCATGCGCAAACAGGGTCTTATTTGATAGAAAAATAAAAAACAAAAAATGAAAAGAAAAACCCTCAAGGGTTCATTGCTTTTTGCAATGACCTTACTCTCGCTCTGTGCTTTTGCACAAATTACCACACAGGATCTGGAGCAAACAACTAACTCAACTACACAAGGCATTTGGCGAAGCGTTAAAACGTTTGCGAATTTTGGACTTGCGGCAATTCTTTTATCGGGTGCCGTTGGTCTTTTCCTTCGTTTGAAAGCTAACAGTGTACTAAGAGATCAGGGAGATCAAACAAAGCCAGTAATGGGCTTTGTAGTAATGCTGATTGTTGGCGTTGCTGGTCTTGTGATAGTTAATTTCTTCGCACAAAAACTTGGATTTAACTAATAGTTGATGTTAGAAGTTAGAAACAATAAAGAATACAATCTAAGTCCACATGTAGATGAAGAGGTTGTAATAGCTGGATTTAGCGGCAAATACGTAATGAGCTTTGCGCTCATTGCGGTTTGCCATCTGCTTGGGATGCTGATTGTATTCTTTATATCCATTTACCTGCTCGCATTGGTGATAGGCTCGTTTTTCTATTTTTTGCGCCGCCTTCGATCTAAACAAAAAAAGTATGGCGCAACGGGTTATGAAAAGGAGAAAAATTGGAGTAGCCAGCCAAAGCGAATCAAATACGACACGTTATAATGTTTTTTTCAAAAAGAAATCCGATTCTTGGATTCTCCGGAGATTATATGTTACACATGAACAATGGAAGTATTGCCATTGGACTTGCCATAAAGCTACCGGAGATATTCACTTTGGGTCACGATGGATATGAAGATATGATGGTAACATGGAAAACCGTGTTTAACAATATGCCAGAAGATTGTATCCTACACAAACAGGATATTTATTTGACAAATTCCTGGGATATAAAAGTGAATGAACAGACCCATTTTTTGGCAGCCGATTACATAAAGATGATGCAGGGACGAAAGTATATAGATCATTATTGCATCATATATTTTGTGAAGCTGCTTAATTCTGGTGAAAAAGAAAGTGGTGGAATATGGCAGGATGTAAAAACAATATTTGCAAAGAAAGATGTGGTCAAAAAATATGATGTAGTAAAGGAGAAAAAATTTCTTGATGAAATTCTTGCTATTAAGGGGCTTTTAGAAAACAAGTTAAAGACGTATGATGGTAGCTGCACTTTATTAAAAGCGGTTGACTATACAGGCACAGAGCAAAATAAATTTAAGGGAATTATCCATGAGTATTTTTTCATGGGTTCTGATAATTCCTCAGACATTGAGTTTACCAGTGGGAAAATAAGAAAGAATGGTCAACAATATGGTAGTTATTCGGTAGACTCTCTTACCAGGTTTACGGGCAAAACAATTACGCCATTGTCATACGACAAGACACTGGAAATTGACTTTTCCTTATCATATAAGCTAGGAATGTTTTTACCATTTAACCATGTGGTGAACACCTATTTCTATAAGGTTAATCAAAAAAAGGTCATTTCTAACTTAGAAGCCAAACAGCGGAACTCAATAGTTTGGAAATTGTTTTCTTCAACTAATGATCAGATTAATAAGTCAGTAGAATCGTTTCTTCATAATGTAAAAG
>CAYPBV010000241.1:0-3120 GCA_964409025.1 uncultured Chitinophagaceae bacterium
AACCAAGACTATATAAAACCTCTTTTATATGAAACAAAGGTCTATGTTTATTTAAACTATTTAGATACCGATACTTTTTTTATAAGCAAGCAACCGCAAACGGGCTTTTCATATTACCTAAACAATAGGTTCCTTATTACAACTCCTCCTGTTAACCAGAATTTTCAACTGTTTTATTTAAAAAAATAAGTTATGAAAAAGATTCTAATATTCATTGGATTTATAATGACAATTACAATTTCAAAATTTAGCTATTCCCAAGTACAAAGTACCAGCTGCGAAACACCAATTATTGATTCTGCTACTTTATTTAATTTACCGTGGTTTGGAAACAATCAATTTTTATTAAATCTTGTAGATTCAGTTGAAGGCACATCTGGAGGCGCTGGTGCAAGGGTAATACCTCAAAGACTTAGGATACCAGTAACTGCTTGGGTATACCACTTAAATAATACGACAGATAACATTACTGATAATGTAGTTGAGCAATACATTAATTCAGTCAATACATTTATGGCTGCTACTAATTCAAGGATAAGGTTATACCTACGATGCACAGTTAATCACATTACCAATACACTGTATTATAATGGCGTAAATGGCAGTAACTACAACACAATGTTTAATTCATTTTATACGCCAAGAACATTGAATATACATTTCACAAACAATACAGGAGATGGTTTTGCGAGAGGAAGATTTCCTTGGGAGTCCAATCCTTACGCATGTTATATTCCAACTTTTTTTACAATTAGTGGCAACAACTTAATTAACCCTCTTGCTAACGTATTAACACATGAGATGGGTCATGCGTTGGGCTTATTACACACACATCAGGGAAGAAATAAAAATAATAATGGAGACTGTGGCGATTGTTATCAAGAGTCTGTAAGCAGAACAAGACAGCAAGGAGCATTTTGTATTAGCACAGCAGGCAAGAAAAAATGTGAAATAAATGGCGATGCTTTATGTGATACAGATGCAGATCCTGTTTTAAGAGCTGACGTTAGTGGGACATCTCAGGTTTTTGTTGCACCCGACTGCTCAGAATTCATAAGAACAGGCCCATACCAGAATGACAATTGGGGTTCACAATGGCTTCCCAATGGTAACAACAATGCAATTCGGAACATTATGTCTTACAGCTTTGCAAATTGAAGATCGGAAATTACACCGATGCAAAGAGGTGTTCAATATTATTTCACTTTAGGGTCAGTTCTATTTCCAAACTTTCAGTCATTTTACTTGAATGACAACGTAGATAACTTCGAAAATGATAATTTTTTTCAGAACGCAGGTAATATTGGGTTAAATGAAATTCAATTACGCTCCCTTCATCTTGTGCCAGATCAAAACAGTAATTATTCGGGTTGTGATATTGACTGGATAAATTTTATAGCTCCATGTACGGGAACATTTAGCTTTGAAACTTATGCGGTTACTGGTCGTACGACAGTAGATACTAGAATAACTGTTTTTAATAATAATCTTCAACAAATAGCTGAAAACGATAACATATCAGGTTCAAATAACTATTCACGAGTATCTTTAACATTAACAGGAGGCGAGCTTTATAGGGTTCGTATCAATAATATGAGCACATCAAATGCAGGCTTTTATAATCTTATAGTTGGTGCAAATCTCCAAATCAGCGGCCCAGACTTATTATGTGGCAGTTCACAAACGTACTCTATTGCATCCCCTGGCACCTCCGTTACTTGGACTTCAAGTAATATGAATATTGCTACCATTAACCCCTCAACTGGTTTAGCTACGCCAGTTCAAGGGGCATCAGGCACAGTTACCTTTACTGCAAGTGTTACAATCTGCGGCCAAACGTTTACACAAACCAAACAGGTTACAGTTGCGCAATCTGGTTTTGTAACAGGTTATTATACCATGAGTGTAGGCGCAACTCAAAGACCATTAGTAGATGCATTATATCGCTCTGTCATGGTGGGAAGGGGTCAAACAGTGGGTATCAATTTCGTCGTTACAAGTTCTACAAATGTATCGGCCCGTTTATGGACACATGATAATGTTACAAGTACAGGCGTAAATTTTTCAACAAGTATTACTGCACCTCAGCAAGGATATTCATCAGTAACAAAAACAATTTATTTGGATTTAACTACGCCTTGTGGTGTGGTAAGAAACAGCTATACATTCAATGTCATGTCTTCGGGCTGGTCTATGCGTGTATTGCCCAACCCTGCAAATAATGTTTTATCAGTAAGTCTTGATAATCCTTTATTAACTGCAAACCGCAGCAGCACTCAACCAAGTGCAAAGACCGCATCTGCTCAAACGAGGTTATCACTCATAGATGCAAACAGTAATTTACAATTAAGAACATGGTTGTTTAAAGAAGCTGAACAAAGAAATTATCAATTAAATCTTTCAGGCATTAAACCAGGTACTTACCTTCTGAGATTGGAAAGAGACGGTGAAACCGTTATTTCAAAAGTGATTATTCAGTAAATTAAACAATGTACATTCAAAAAAGGAGCAGGTTAAAACTGCTCCTTTTTTAATTCACCAGCTCCCTCACCGCCTTCACCAACCTGTCCAAATCTTTTGTAGATGTGTACACATGCGGTGTTACCCTTGTGCCATGAATATTTTCCCAATCAATCGCCACTGTGTGAATCTTATATTTGGAATGAAGCGTGGAAGCAAACTCAGCAGGCTTCATTCCTTCAATGGCAATATTGGCGAGTGCACAATAGAGATGTTTTGTTTTGGGTTGCAAAAAGGATACACGTTTTAAATCGCTCACACGGCTTGTCCAGTAGTCCGTTAAATACCGCAACCACTCTTCTTTGCGTTTACTGCCCATTACATTGTGAAAATCAACGGCATTGCCAATAGCCATTTCACTGGCAAAGGAACGGGTACCGAGTGTTTCAAACTTGCGGATATCTTCTCCATCCGGTTTGTCATTGCTGAGCAGGGCCCAGATGTTTTTGATCTTTTCTTTTTTGATCCACAGCAGTCCGCTGCCAAACGGTGCACACAACCACTTGTGCAGTGAAGTGGCAAAATAATCACAACCCAACTCAGGAATTTTAAAATCTGTATGTGCAAAGGAATGTGCCCCGTCTCCTATCACTTCTATTC
>CAYPBV010000242.1:0-3069 GCA_964409025.1 uncultured Chitinophagaceae bacterium
CATGTAAACAATGAGAGCAACCAAAAAGAAGGCACCCGTATTGTAGTGGATTTGAGACGTGATGCTGTTGCCAATGTTATCATCAATCAATTGTATAAATACACGGAGTTACAAACCTCGTTTGGTATTAACAACGTGGCTTTGGTAAAAGGCAGGCCAAGAACACTCAATCTGAAAGACATGATTTCAGAGTTTGTTGAGTTCCGTCATGAAGTGGTGGTGCGCCGTACCAAATTTGAATTACGAAAAGCACAGGAGCGTGCGCATATATTACAAGGTTATTTAATTGCACTGGATCATCTTGATGAAGTGATAGCACTCATCCGCAGTTCAGCAACACCTGAAATTGCGAAAGAGAATTTGATCAACGCCGGCTGGGGGCTGGATGAAATACAGGCCAAAGCCATTCTGGAATTACGTCTTCAGCGTCTTACAGGCATGGAGCGTGAAAAAATTAAGCAGGAGTACGATGAACTCATGCAGTTAATTGCTCACCTCAATGAATTGCTGGGCAATGAGCAGATGCGTTTTGATTTGATTAAAAAAGAATTGCTCGAAATCAAAGCCAAGTTTGGCGATGAACGCAAAACAGAGATTACGTATCTGGATGATGAAGTACGCATTGAAGATCTCATCAAAGAAGAAGATGTAGTAATCACCATATCACATCATGGTTATATAAAACGTACGTCTTTAACGGAATATCGTCAACAGCGCCGTGGTGGCAGAGGAGCTGTGGGCAGCAAAACAAGAGAAGAAGATTTTATTGAACACTTATTTGTAGCATCTACCCATCATACCCTTTTATTCTTTACAGAGAAAGGAAGATGTTATTGGTTGAAGAGCTACGAAATTCCGGAAGGCGATAAAACAAGCAAAGGCAGAGCTATCCAGAATCTCATGCAATTAGCTCCGGATGATAAGGTAAGAGCCATTATTGATGTAGCCAACCTGGATGATGAAGAATTTGTAAAGAATCATTACATTGTACTTTGTACAAGGAAAGGCATCATCAAAAAAACAAGTTTGGAAGATTTTAGCAGACGTCGTGCAACCGGAGTGAATGCTATCACCATCGTAGAAGGCGATCAATTGCTGGAAGCGAAGTTGACGGATGGAAAAAGTGAAATCATGATGGCTGTAAAAAGCGGACGTGCTATCCGTTTCCCAGAAGAAAAAGTAAGACCTACCGGTCGTGGTGCCATTGGCGTGGCAGGTATTGAAGTGGATGATGCCAATGATGAAGTGGTTGGAATGATTTGTGTAAAAGTAGAAGACACGTCAAGAACCGTGCTTGTAGTGAGTGAAAAAGGATATGGTAAACGTACCGCCGTGAGTGAATACCGCTTTACCAACCGTGGCGGTAAAGGAGTAAAAACAATTAGTGTTACGGAAAAAACCGGCGCTTTAGTGGGCATTCTGGATGTGACCGAAAAAGAAGATTTGATGATAAGCAGCCGAAATGGAATTACCATTCGCATGAGTGTAGGTCAAATCAGTGAACAGGGAAGAGCCACACAGGGTGTAAAGTTGATACGTGTGGATGATGGTGATGAAATTGCAGCCATCACAAAAGTGGCCGAAGAAGAAGCAGTTGAAACCTTAGGTGAAGCCATTGTGCCTGAGGCCCCGGCTGATGGAACTGCTCCTAAAAGTGAAGCAAATGATAATGCTGATGAAGCAAGCGAAGGAAACGAACCAGTTGAAAATCAATAAATAAAAATTATTCTTTTACATTAAAAAACAGAGATGAAACAGATTTTTTTATTAGCGATTGTTATTGCAGGTACACTCAGTGTTTCAGCACAGGACATTAAAAAGGTGCGAAATTTTGTTGACAAAAAAGATTGGGTAAAAGCCAGAGAGTCAGTGGATTTAATGCTGGCCAACGAAAAGGAGCAGAAAAACTGGGAAGGCTGGTTTTACAAAGGCTATATCTATAACCAAATTGGTAAAGATGCAGCTTTGAAAAGTACAGTGCCTGATGTTTGGAATGTTGCATTTGATGCTTATGTGAAAGCGATGGAACTTGATGCGAAGCAAACTGAAGGATATTTTGCATTACGCAGTTATCCTATTTTTGATAACTACCTTGAATTGCAACGTGAAGGAAATGATTTCTATAACAAGCAGGATTACAATAATGCTTTGGATAAATACAAGCAGGCAGATAAAGTAGGCCGCTTTATCTTCAAATATAAATGGGCTTTGTCAGAAGTAGATACTGTGTTGTATTACTATGCAGGGGCTGCAGCCATGCAGGCCGAAAAAATGGATGACGCCATCAGCTTTTTCCAGAAAATATGTGATGCCAATATTGGCGGTGAAGGTTATGATGTATGTTACCGTTATGTAACTTATTATTATGATGATAAGAAAGACTTTGCTACTGCAGAAAAGTATGCTGCTATGGGCCGTAAACTGTACCCTAATGATGCCTATTATGACAAACTGGATTTAGATAAAGAACGTAAAAAAGGAGTAGGCCCGGAACTGTTTAATAAATATGAAGCTGTTTTGGCTAAAACACCCAAAGACTATGACATGCGTTTTGATTATGCTGCCGAAATGTTCAACTACATTTTTATGGATCAAAAAGCAGGTGACCAGCGTTTTGCCATTTTTGATAAAATTATTTCTGAGTTAAAGATGTGTATTGAAATGGATGGTTCAAAAACTGATGCACATGTACTTCTTGGTAAAACTTATTTTAATGAAGCTGCGGCCATTCAGGATGAAATAAAAACAGTAAAAGGAACAGCACCGGCCGAAACACAAAAAAGAACTGATTTAAAAGCAAAAATGGAAGGTCGATTGAAAGAAGCAATTACGCCTTTGGAGAATGGTATTAAACTATTTGAAGGAATGAATCAGGGTGAATTGATGAAAGACAGGAGAATGAAGAACGAATATAAGAACTCACTGTATTTATTGACTGAAGCATATAAAGTGCTGGGCAATACTGAAAAGGAAAAATTCTATCAAAAGAAATACGATGTGTTGAATCAATAATGCAACCTCTGCGGAAAAAGAAAAGCTGTCTCCATAAAAGACAGCTTTTCTTTTTTT
>CAYPBV010000243.1:0-3052 GCA_964409025.1 uncultured Chitinophagaceae bacterium
CGTTATGCGTCACCCTGCGACAGTCCTTTAATCGGCAGACAGTTGAAATTTGGGGCGACAGTATTTCAAATTTGTTTTAATAGCTCTGCTTCTTTGGCTCGACACATTTTTGCACATTTGCAGGCTCACAAAGCTGGACACAAACCAAACCTGCAAAAGAGCTAAAATTTTGCCGACGCTTCTTAAAGAGACGTAGAATATGGTAGCGATTTTATATAGTTTTCCATAAACTCCCAATCAGGTTGCCCAGACTTTGTAACAGGCAATTTTATTTCAGAATCAGGCATTCTTGCAGGACGCCATTTTCTACCAAAAGTCCATCTGAATTTTTCAAGTTCAATTATAGCAGATATAAACATTGCCAAGTAAGGATTCCATTGCTTCCCTTTTAAAAGCAGGACATTTACATCATGGGAGCAAGTAAAGTCGTAAGGTTGATAAAAAGCACAGCCGACAGACCCATTGTTAGAAACGGTAAGACAATTTCCCTTAAAGATTTTTTTATCAATCCCGTGGTCATTGCTCCTTTCATCCTTGTGGTTATCCTCAATATCTGTAATCGAATAAAGCTCTGTAACTCCATTGTTGTACTCTGTTGCACCAATGAAAGGAATATTTCCTACTTCTGTGTGTTCAGGCTTTTTATTATAGTATCCGTTTAATATCTCAAATATTCCTTTAGCACCGCCATATTTAAACGTTTTCCATGACTTAACATTTAATGGCGGTTCACCACCTTTTTTCATTGGTTGTATAAGTACATCGGTATAAGACAACTTAACTTTATGAGAAATATACTCAACTATCTTTCTTTCAAAGTTTTCTTTTGTCAATTGCTCATAGTCGGTTTTTAAATAGGCTTCTGCACACCATTCATCTTTGCCTACAACTTCCATTTTACCTGATAAGCCTGGAATTTCTTCAAGGTTGTTGTATGCTTGAACCCACCGCTCTTTAATTGCAGACCATAAACCTCTTGAGTCAATTCTACCCCTATGTTTCCTTTTGACAAACCCATCATTTTTAAAATATCCAAACCATGTTTTGCGAGCTACATTTTGCTCATTCGCCTTAAATACTAAAACAGATGTAACAACACTTGCAGAGGGATTAAACAATTCTTCTGGCATTGAAAGTACAGCATGAAGTCTATGCTTAGAAAGTAGCCGTTCTTTAACTTCTATAATTTCCTTTTCGTTCTTTATACAACAACCCATTTGAACAATTGCAACGACAGTTCCATTTTTAGCAGACACAACATCAAGTGCATGTTCTATAAATTCCAACTGCCTTGCAGCACCAACATCATAAGGAGGATTTAAAAAGGCAACATCAGGCTGATGTTGGGCTAATATGGCATCTTTTAATTGGAAACAATCGCCACAAAAAATATTTGACTTGCCATCACCCCTCAACATCATATTTGAGCAAGCGTATGTAAACATGGAAGGTCTTAATTCAACACCAATTAACTGACTTGATTTAATTTGATTTTTACGTTTTGTATTGTTGCCTGCCATATCTAACATTCTTTTCATGGCTGCAATCAAAAATCCAGCAGTTCCACAAACAGGGTCATAAACAATACTTCCAACTTTTATATTTGCCAAATCGCAAAACAAATCAGTAATATGAAAAGGAGTAAGTACTAAACCCTGACTTTGTTCGCTACCGGCATACCTAATAAATTCAGTATAAAACCTACCAAGCACATCAAATCCCGTGTCTTCCATGTCAATTAACGGAAATACATTTTTGTGCAAGTAGTCAATCATTTCTTTAACAACAACAACTGACTTTTCTCGTTCTTTTTTTTCTTTATGCTTTATTTCCTCTTGTTGAAAAAGTGGTTCATTTAAAATTTTGCCGTATTCCCCAAGCATGTTACTTTCACTTTTTACATTGTTAGCTGAAAGAACATTTGAAATAGCAGCTAACATTGCAGAACCAAGTGCTGTAGTAGTTGAATAATCCTTATAACCTTTACGAAATGGAATATCCAACAATGATAAAAGAATAGCACTAACTATTGTGCATCGTGTTGTTTCTGTTATAGAATACGAATGATACAGTTCGTTTAAATCAATAGCCTTACGAATAATATCAATGTTCTTCAAGTTAGAGGAAAACTGCTCATTATTAAACAACTTTATGTAGTCATTTATAGCTAATAATTCCTTATCCTGCTTTAGTTCTTTATGCCCTTTTTCGCCTTTAAAACATAAAAAATGAGAAACTTTCAATTCATTAAGAGTTTGACCACTTACTGCAATTGCAATAACGTCAAACTCCTTTGACAAAGATTTTGCATAATGTAATACACCATCAACAGCATAGAGTTCTGGATTATCCAAGTTTTTACTGCGGTGGTATTTTGTTTCTCCCTTACACTCAACAACAATCAAATAATCTAAGTTGCTTGTTGGAAATGATATAATAAACTCTGGCTTACCGACACCCTTCCCTCTTTTAGAGGCATTTTGTAATAAGTCAATAACTCTTTTTGAAAAAGACTTTTGCTCTTCAAATTTTATAGACTTAAATAAGGGGTCATTTTTAAAATGACTTCTTACTATATCTTCAGTTATTCTTTCGTTTGCCATACATGGGAGTATAAAAAAAGGTGCAAAAGTAATGGTTTATGCTAAAATTATTGGCAATATAATAAATCCTATTCAAAGCACCACACATTTACAAAGGCACACAAGCCCAGACACAGAGACAAACCTTTGTAAAAGAGTGTTGCTTGCAGACGCTTCTAAAACCCCGACACACAATTAAAACAACGGTGGACAGAAGGGCGAACGCATAACAAGGGGTTTGCCAAAATACGGGCTGACCCAAGTTATCTTCATCTGCGGTATTTCTATTGTGCTTCATATCCAACTTGACGTAATTCTATTTAGCTTTTTGTTGTTATCTTCATCATCAGTTTTTCAATCAGCAGCGGTTGTCGGCGGGCGGAATACTAATTCCCGTACTTCGGCAAGCCCTGCCCGTTACAACGCTACTTTGGCGCTGCACAACATCGCTTGTACTTCAGACCAGAACC
>CAYPBV010000244.1:0-3023 GCA_964409025.1 uncultured Chitinophagaceae bacterium
GTGTAGATGTAGCCAGTGTGGATTATGGTCAATCCAAAGATTTTAAAACACATCAGATTTTATATGAACGAAACATTGTAGGTTTTGAAAATGTAGCGAATATGGATGCACTGCCTGTAAAAGGGGCCTTCATCATTGCCTTGCCTATGAAAATTAAAGGTGGTACCGGCGGACCACTCCGTATGATTGCATGGAAACCAAAAACGAATTGATATGCTGAAGATTTATTTTATCGGAATCATTGTTTTATTCGTTGCAATACTTGCCAATGTGCTTGCAGGTGTGTTAGGTGTTATGAGTTGGTATGATGCTATTACAAGCTTACAAAAAAATGGTTGGTCTTCATTAAAAAAGTGGAGTTGGAAAGATTATCTGTGGCTATTTTTATTATATCCAATGATTTTAGGTGCAGCAGGTTATTATGGATTGAAGCTATACGAAGTTGTTATAAAATAAACGGGGCGCCTGCGGCGCCCCGTTATAAACCTATCGTTGAAAAAATCCAGTATACATTTTATAATGCAAGACCTAAACCAACCTGTAGCCCCTGGTTTCTCCATTTATCGGTATTACTCACATCACTTATATTATTCAATCCGATAACATATCGTCCATATACTCGAAGTTTCAAAAGATTCAATTGTACGCCACCAAGCAGTGAAAAATCACCGTTTTTAAAGGCATTCTCCCCGTTTTGAACCAGATTGTCATTTTTGTTTAACAAAATACCAAACTGAGGGCCTGCCTGAAATGTAACCAGTTTTACCGGACTGTAATTTAACAGTATGGGAATACTTAAATAATTTAACTGAGGATTTTTTAAGTTTTGATTCTGAAGATTTTGATAAACAAATCGTATATCCGAAGCGGTATCTGTATTAATCTGATTCCACAATACTTCCGGCTGTATACCCCATTTCTTATTGATGTTGATTTGTACAAAACCACCTACATGATAACCCAGTGAGTAGTTTTCATCAAATCCTTTTCCGTCAATCTTACCCATGTTAGCGCCGAGTTTGGGACCGAATTTAACGCCCTGTGCTGATGCTGATAAACTGAGAAAGCTTACAATGCCAATGATGAGATACTTGTTCATGTTCTTTTGTTTTTAGTTGGTATATAACGTTCTAATTCGATGCCAATTGTTTAAAAGAGACTGTAAAATATTGTTAAGGCTGAAATAAAACTTACAAGATAAAGCCTGCATGAATAGAGTATAAAACCGTAATATTATCTGTACTGCTTTGCAAATAATAATCAATATAACATTGCGGGTTGATGTAAAACTTTTTAAAGTAAAGCACGGCATCCAGATTGAGACCGATAGATTGTAATTGAAAATTGGTTGCATTTAGAAAGTTTCTTGTCTCATTCAAACCCGGGAAAGAGGAGCGAATCTGTCGTATCAATTGTTCTCGTAATTGTGGCCGATTTTGCAAGAATAATCTTGTGCTGGGTGAAAATACACTTGCTGATTTATATTCCACATCATAAGCATTACGTGCAAGAAAAAGCATAAGTGCCGGTGTAAACGTGATATAGTTAGATGCATTCTTTGTTTCAAAAGTAAACTGTTGCTGTGCCGATATAACGGTTGAAAAATCACGCAGCTTTACATTAAGTGTATCAAAAATACTGTACTTGATTGTAGTGTCAGGACGAAAAGGCCGTTGTAATACAACAAATGTATCCTTCTTTGAATATTCTGAAAATTTACCAGTAGAATAACCAAATGAAACAGAGGGTTGTATTTTCCATTTGTTATACTGAACATAACTATACACATCATTTTGATATGGTGATGATGCAGAGCCGAAGTTTTTATTGCCAATAAATCGTGTATATGAAACACCAAAGTCAAAAGCTTTATTCAAATTGTAATCAAATGCAGGAGTAATAGAATGCTGCACAATACCACTGTTGATATTATTGATGCTGTAAAAATTATTGTAAGAAATGCTAACTCCGCTTTTATCAAAATAGGCAATGGCAGGAATAAGTGTAACACCTTTGGTGGTTTGCTGTGCATTCAACGCCACATTATTGATACTGAACTGTGTGTTACCTGCACCAAGTGATATTTGCCAATAACTTTTTGGTTTGGCTGATGAATCCAGCATGGCGAGAAATTCATCCACTGCTTTTTCAATTGAGTCCTTGTTGATGATGACAGAGTCCTTTTGCTGTGCCTGTACAAAAAATACACTCAGGCATACTGCAAAAAGTAATGCGAATAGTTTCTTCATACATTGGTGGTTGAGGGTTAAGACCACTGGAATGCAAGATAGTTTAAAGCGGCGGGAAAATCATTGGTCAATTGCTTCATAGGCCCTAGGGTGTCAAACACAATGATCGTTTGCAGGTATGGAAAAACGAATCCAAGCTTTGAAGCCAGGCTTATTAAAATTGAATTCTTTTAACTGGTCAAAAAATCATTAACTCAACTCTATCAAGGTAATCTCCGGTAAAATACCCACACGTCCGGGATAACCAATAAAACCAAATCCTCTGTTTACATATAATTTTTGTGCAGCCTGCTCATACAAACCTGCCCACTGTTTGTATACATACTTCACCGGGCTCCAGCGGAAGCCGGGAATTTCCACACCAAACTGCATACCGTGTGTATGACCACTCAAGGTTAAATCAATATCAGAAAACTTTTTAGTAACCTCACCGTTCCAATGGGAGGGGTCGTGACTCAACAATATTTTAAAAGGCGCCTCTTTGGCACCGGCATGTGCTTCATGCAATTTACCAAAAGAGGGAAAGCGTGATTTATAACTTGTATTGTCTACACCCAAAATAGCAATGTGCTCACCATCTCTTTCAATCAACTCATGTGCATTGCTCAATGTTTTCCAACCCATTTGCCCATGCACTTTTACAACAGCGGCCGCATTGGCCAGTTGCATTTGCCTGATCTCTTCGCTGGTTTCGCCACGTGGAAAACCGTAATCATGATTACCCAATGTGGCATATACACCATGCTTTGCTTTGAGTTCACTGAACACATCCAT
>CAYPBV010000245.1:0-2938 GCA_964409025.1 uncultured Chitinophagaceae bacterium
GTATAAAGAGTATGTTGAATTTAAACAGCAGTTTGGTGAAGATGGTAATTTGCTGGTCATGGGCTTTGAGCAGCCAAAAATGTTTGACGCTGCTTTTTTTAATGCGTTTGCTCAGCTTCAAAAAGATATAAAAAAAATACCGGGTATTGAAGATGTGCTGAGCATCAGTTCTGTGGTGGAATTGGTAAAAGATTCAGTTTCGGAAAAATTAAAGGCCTTACCGGTTTTTGAAGATCGGTTACTTACACAAACTGAGCTGGACAGTGCTGCTCAAAAATTAAGGCTGCTTCCTTTCTACAAAAATCTGCTCTACAATCCTGAAACAAATGTTTATACTATTGGTGTACGCATTAACAGGGATGTGCTCAATTCAAAAAAACGTAATACAGTTGTAGCAGCTGTAACCAAACTGGCCCAAGCATTTGAAGCACAACATAAATTAGATATACACTTAAGCGGTTTGCCTCTTGTGCGTACGGTAATGAGTACACGTATTGCAGATGAAATGAAATTGTTTTTGTTTGGTTCTGTTATTTTATCGGCTGTTATTCTTTTGTTATTCTTCCGTTCCTTGAGTGCTATGTGGCTTAGTATGGCGGTTGTGGTAATTGGTGTTATCTGGAGTTTAGCCACTATGGTGTTATTTGGCTATAAAATTACATTGCTCAATGCATTGATACCGCCGTTGATAGTAGTAATCGGAATTCCTAACTGTATCTATTTCCTCAACAAATTTCATACGGAGTATAAAGCTACCGGCAACAAGCAGATTTCTCTTGCAAACATGGTGGGCCGTATGGGTATTGTTACACTCTTTTGCAATATCGCTGCAGCTATTGGCTTTGCTGTATTTGCATTAACTGACAGTGCCATTCTTAAAGAATTTGGAATAGTAGCCGGCATCAATATTATGGTGTTGTTTGCGATATCTTTATTATTTATACCGTCAGTACTCAGCTATTTACCTGCTCCTAAAACACGCCACGTTCGTTATCTGGAAAATGAGGCGCTTAATAAAACTTTATTCCGCATTGAGAATTGGGTATTTGATCATCCAAAATACATTTATACAGCTACAATTGTAATTCTGTTTTTTTCTGTAGCAGGAATATTTCGTTTAAAGAGTGTAGGTTATATTGTAGATGATCTTCCTAAAAATGATGTGTTGTATACCGATTTGAAATTTTTTGAAAAGCATTTTGCAGGTGTAATGCCATTGGAAATTGTAGTGGATACCAAACGAAAGCAGGGCGTAACCCGTCAGCTTCAGAATCTGGTGCGGATTGATTCACTTGTGCAATATCTATATGAACGTCCGGAAATGGGAAAGCCGCTTGCCGTAACGGAAGGTTTAAAATTTGCAAAACAGGCATATTACGATGGAGATACCTTAAATTATGCTTTGCCCAATGACTTTGATTTGGCTTTTCTTGCGCCTTATTTACAAGCTAAAGCCGATACATCATCAAAAGCAAATAATTTGGGTAAACTGGTAAGCAGCTTTATGGACAGTACCAAACAACGGGCCCGTATAAGTGTAAATATGGCTGATGTGGGCAGTGATAGCCTTCCAAAAATTCTGGCAGCGGTTGAAAAACGTATTGATACCTTATTTAACCGTGATAGTATTGAGTACTCAGCTGCAATTGCAGCCAATAAAACTCCGCCTGCCGGGATTGATTCATCAAGATTAAAGCACAAATATTCAGTTCAGTTAACAGGCACCAGCGTTACGTTTCTGGAGGGCAGCCGTTTTATCATTAATGGCTTGAAGGAAAGTATTATCTGGGCATTTGTATTAATCGCCTTATGTATGCTTTATCTTTTCCGCTCCTTCAGAATATTGATTTGCTCACTTATACCCAATGTTGTACCCCTGGTTTTAACTGCAGGCATTATGGGATGGGTGGGTATTCCCTTAAAACCCAGTACGGTACTTGTGTTCAGTGTAGCCCTTGGCATTGCCATTGACGTTACTATCCGTTTTTTAATCAATTACAAGCAGGAGCTTCCGTTAAACAGTAATCAGGTGGTGCCTACAGTTCAGCAAACCATCCGCCACACAGGCATTTCCATCATTTATACCTCTTTGGTTCTGGTGGCAGGGTTCATTATCTTCTGTTTTTCCAATTTTGGGGGTACGCAGGCTTTAGGTTGGCTCACGTCACTCACTTTGCTGGTGGCTATGATTACCAATTTAGTGTTATTACCGGTGCTTCTGCTTACAACTTCTGGCTATAAACGCAAGAAATAAAAGAATTTGACTACAACAGGTGCAGCAATGTTTGCAAAAAATTGTCTGTAGTTAAACAAAACTTTAGCAAAACCTGTTAAATTCGCAGGCCTTTCAGAAAAAACTCAGTTTTAAATAAAGGAATTGAGAACAAGAAACTGCTCAGCTTCATGAGAAACTCCCACTTAGATCAGTAAACAATTTTTATTTAAAAACCCAAATGAGTATGAGAAAACTTGTATGCCTTTTGTCGCTGCTTGTAATGTGTGTATTGCATGTTGCTGCGCAGGACAAAACTGTTACGGGAAAAGTAACAGATGAGAAGGATGGATCACCCCTAGTAGGTGTTTCCGTTACTGTAAAAGGTACCAACACAGGTACAACTACCAATGCCGACGGTACATTCCGTTTAAGCATTCCATCCAGTGCCAAAACACTGGTGTTTTCGTACGTAAACTATGAGAATATTGAAGTTACTGTGGGTAGCCGCAGCAATTTCAGTATCAGTCTTACTTCCAAAGACAAAAATCTGCAGGAAGTAGTAGTTGTAGGTTATCAGCAACGTAAAAAGAGAGACGAAGGTGGTGCCATTTCTTCTGTAAAAGGTAAAGAAATTGCCAACCTCCCTAACGCATCTGTTGACCGTGCCCTTCAGGGTCGTGCTCCGGGTGTATTGGTACAGGCAAACAATGGTATCCCAGGCGG
>CAYPBV010000246.1:0-2878 GCA_964409025.1 uncultured Chitinophagaceae bacterium
GCGTTAAGGCACTTTTGAGGTATAAGAAACCGGAGGAGGAAAAGTATTAAATATGAATTTTGACTAAATTAGGATATGACTGATTTTAAGCAATTATTCAACCATTAGTTGGAGAGGACTAAAGTGCCTTAATTCAAATACTTATATTAAGCAGATGATATATGATTAACATATTAGAGTACTTCAGAACTATTTTACCAGAGTACATTTCTAGAGATAGAGAATTATTTCATAGTGGGCAGAATAAATATATCTATATGCCTTTCCAATCTGGTAATACTTCTATAACATTTAAATATTTTGTCTCAAAAGATTATTTTGTAATTGCTAAAACAGGCTCCACTGTTGGGTATACATTTTTAAATGATTTGGAATTATATAAACGAGATTTAAAGTCATGGAGAAAAATTGGAGCTGATAGATTTAATTCAATAATTTATTCTGAAAGCCAAGTCTTTAATCTTTCTAAAAGATTGCTAGAAGATTATTTGAATAGTAATATTATGGATGAAAGGGTTGAAATAAAAGCGGAAATGGATATCTACATTTCTAATAGCATAAACCAATTGTTTAGTAACCAGTTCCAAAATCTATTCAGCTTATACTTCGGTGAGCTATAATTTTCTGCATCAATCATTCTTCAATTAATTTGAAGTTTCAAATAAGAGCCTACAGAATTAATCTTGAAAGCTATCTTATATAAAGAATTTCTGTGACTGGCTTTTGTTTTTTGTTAAATGCATCCGCTTGTTTTTATCGCTTAATTTAGTGTTTATAATATTTAAGAAAATCAATTTGCCGTGGCTAGACAGAAAAAGGAAATAGTCGAAGAGCCCTTAGAGAAAAAATTGTGGAAAGCTGCTGACAAGCTTCGTAAAAACATGGATGCAGCCGAATACAAACACGTGGCATTAGGACTCATTTTTCTAAAATACATCTCCGATGCTTTTGAAGAATTGTACAACAAACTGAAACAAGGCAAGAGAGAATACGAAGGTGCCGATCCCGAAGATAAAAATGAATACATAGCTGAGAAAGTGTTTTATGTACCACCTTCTGCCCGTTGGACATGGCTGCAAGGCAGAGCCAAACTGCCTACCATTGGCAAAGACATTGACGAAGCAATGGACGCTATTGAAAAAGATAACCCTTCTTTAAAAGGCGTCTTGCCCAAAGTATATGCACAGGAGAAATTAGACAAAGCCAGTTTGGGCGGACTGGTTGACTTGGTGAGCACTGCCACTTTAGGAACAAAAGAGGCCCAAAGCAAAGACTTGTTGGGCAGAGTGTTTGAATACTTTCTTGGCGAGTTTGCTTTGGCAGAAGGTAAAAAGGGCGGACAGTTTTATACGCCAGAAAGTGTGGTGAAACTATTGGTGGAAATGCTTGAGCCTTATGAGGGTAGAGTATTTGACCCTTGTTGCGGAAGCGGCGGCATGTTTGTACAGAGTGAAAAATTTATCAAGCATCATCAAGATTATTACAAGAAAAATTCCGCAAATGGCGGGAGCAAAAAATTGTCGCTAAACCCTGCCGACCATATTTCTATTTACGGACAGGAAAGTAACCAAACCACCTGGCGATTGGCAAAAATGAATCTTGCCATACGAGGTATTGATAGCAGCAATGTAAAATGGAACAATGAGGGCAGTTTTTTAAATGATGCACACAAAGACCTGAAAGCTGATTTTATTATTGCCAATCCACCCTTTAATGATAGCGACTGGAGTGGCGATCTCTTGCAGAAAGATGCAAGATGGATGTACGGCACACCGCCAAGTGGCAATGCCAACTATGCTTGGATACAACATTTTCTTTTTCACCTAGCACCTAACGGTCAAGCAGGATTTGTTTTGTCTAAAGGTTCGTTGACCAGCAACAGCAGTGGCGAGGATGTGATACGCAAAGCATTGGTGGATGCGGATTTAATTGATTGCATTGTAAACCTGCCTACCAAATTGTTTTTAAATACACAAATACCTGCCTGCCTATGGTTTATGAAAAAAAGCAAGCAGCAACGTAAGGGGCAGATTTTATTTATGGATGCCCGAAATATGGGCTTTTTGATTAACCGTAGAACCCGTGATCTTAGCCAAGAAGACATTAACCAAATTGCCCAAACCTACCACAATTGGCGAACAGGCGAAGGAGAATACAATGATGTGCAGGGCTTTTGTAAAAGTTCCACACTAGACGAAGTAAAAGCCTTGAACTATGCCCTTACGCCCGGCAGGTATGTTGGGCTGGCAGAGGAAGAGGATGAGTTCAATTTTGCAGAACGATTTGCTGCGCTTAAAAATGAACTGGAGGTACAACTTGAACAAGAAAAAATACTCAATCAAAAAATTAGCAACAACCTAAGCCGCATTGTGCATGAGCCTGCCCAGTAACTATATACAAACCATTGCCCAACTGAAGGAGCAAATACGCAATGCACGGAATTTGGCTGCATTTAAAGCCAATACGGTGTTGATGCAGTTGTATTGGGATATTGGCAGTGCCATTGTACAGATGCAGACAGAAGCTGGCTGGGGTGCCAAAGTAATTGATAGAATAGCCGCAGATTTAAAAGCAGACTTTCCAGATTTTAAAGGGCTCTCTGTGCGCAATCTGAAGTACATGGCCAGCTTTGCTAAAGCCTTTCCTTATTTTGGGCAGCAAGCTGCTGCACAAAGTAAAAATGTTGATAACCAACGAGATATAATTGGGCAGCAAGCTGCTGCACAATTGCCCTGGGGCCATATACAATTGCTTTTAGACAAGCTTACAGATAAAGAGGAGCTGTTATTTTATGCAACAGCCTGTATTGAAAATGGCTGGAGCAGGAATATACTGGCAGAGCAAATACATACCGGTTTATATAAGAGACAGGGTAGCG
>CAYPBV010000247.1:0-2860 GCA_964409025.1 uncultured Chitinophagaceae bacterium
CATACAAACATCCCCACCTGTTCTTTGGAATAATTGCATTGTAATAAATCCAGCAGCTCAAAAACCTTTTCTCTTCGCTTGCTATATACTGCATTCACACCATCATACCAGTCTTTTCCCAAACTCAACGCTTTGGCTGCTGCCAACTGTACGGGCAAAAACATTCCACTGTCCATATTGCTTTTAAAACGAAGCACTTCATCGATACGCTCTTTAGCAGCACATAACATACCCACTCTCCAACCAGCCATATTCTGACTCTTGCTGAGTGAATTTAATTCCAGCACCACTTCGTTGGCACCTTCTGTACTTAATAAACTGGTAGGATGTTCATTCAAAATAAAACTGTATGGATTATCATGAACGATTAAAATAGTATGCTGTTTCGCAAATGCAATCAACTGTTTAAAAAATTCTGCATCAGGTAATTTGCCGGTAGGCATGTGCGGATAGTTGACAAACATCAACTTCACTTTACTCAAATCCATTGCATTCAAATCATCAAAAGAAGGATGCCAGTCGTTTTCTTCTTTTAGTTCGTAGTGCTTCACCGTACCGCCGGCCAGTTTTACCGCACTCATATAAGTGGGATAGCCGGGATTGGGTACCAACACTTCATCACCTGCATCTAAGTAGGTCATACAAATGTGCATGATGCCTTCCTTACTTCCAATCAGTGGTAATATTTCGGTATCAGCATTTAGTTCAACATTGTACCAACGTTTGTACCAATCACGCATGGCATTACGTAACACGGGTGAACCTTTGTATGATTGATAAGCATGTACATTGGGCTTCGCACTTTCATCCTGCAATACTTTGATCACATCAGGATGCGGTGGCAAATCCGGACTACCGATGCCGAGATTGATGATATTCTTACCTTGTTTATTCAATTCATCTATCTCCCGCAGCTTCTGCGAAAAATAATATTCACCAATACCTTCTAATCGTTTTGCTGTTTGCATTACTTTTCTGATTTACCATTTTTATATATGCCATAAATCTTCAACTCAACAGTAGCTGGTTTTATTGCTTCAATCACTTTATGAAACTGCTCGATGTTTTCAAACTCCATATCCGCATGAAAACTGTATTTAAAATCACTGCCCGGTATCGGAAAACTTTGCAGCTTACTTAAATTAATGCCTCCTTCTGCAATTTGTGTGAGCACACGAGCCAGGCTTCCTTTGCTATGGTCGGTTACAAAATTTACAGAAGCTTTATTGGCATCTTGAATGATTGGCGCTGTATCTTCCCGTTGCAAAATCAAAAAGCGGGTGTAATTATTTTTCATAGTTTGAATGGAAGGTGCAATCATGTGCAGATTGTACAACTCACCTGCCAACTTGCTGGCAATAGCAGCTATATGTTTGCTTTTATGCTGGGCAATATGTTTGGCGCTGAGGGCTGTATCTTCTGTTTCTACCAACTTCCACTTGTACTTATCAAGGAAATCATAGCATTGTTGCAATGCCATCGTGTGCGAGTGCACCTCTTTAATATCTTCCAGCTTCACACCATGATTCACTAAAAGATTTTGTTTGATTTGCAGATACACTTCTCCCACCACCTTCAAATTGCTTTTCTGCAATAGATTGTAATTGGCCAGAATACTTCCTGCGATAGAATTTTCAATCGCCATGACAGCACCATCACTTTCTTTTTTATTGGCACCAATCTTCACCACTTCTCTGAAGGTAGCACAGGGAATCACTTCCACTGTCTTGCCAAAGAATTTGCGTGCTGCTTCCTGGTGAAAACTGCCTTCGTAACCTTGTATTGTAACAGCCCCCTTCCGACTTCCCCCCGCAGGGGAAGACATCAACGCACCATCCCCACTTTTCAAAATATCTGATATTTTTTTTATCTCTTTCATTTCTAAAAGTTTGAATTTCTCATAAATATCAACCTCTAAAATCCCTCCTTTGGAGGCCCGACCGGATGAATCGTTCGGACGGGATTGGGGAGGCCGTTAAACAAAAAATCCCGGCCTTTGAGCCGGGATTCTTTATGTTGATTATTTTGTAAAATCTATTTTTTCAACCAAAGGAGTCCCGGCTTCATTCTAAAATAAAAGAAGTAAAAATAAAACCAACGATATCCTTTGTTTTGATTCATGCGCTAAAAATAGAGAAGCTATTTGATAAAACAAGTGTTAGTGCAAAAAAAGATTACAATTTTAATAATACTTGTTCATCACAATCAATGCGTGTATAAACCCGGGTAACCAAAACAGTAACACCAAAATAAGGTTTAACCACCAGTTGTTACCACTCCAATCATCCATGATACCCATTACAATCCAGGCCAGTCCAAAAAAGGCCAATAAAATATAAACACCTTTTGGAACAGAGCCGGAACCGCCTTTTTTAAGATGATTTTTCATCTTCTTCTGTGCAAGCTTCAAACCGATTTTTTCTTTAAACGTCATTTTGCGGCCGGTCATTTCATGTACTTTCTTGGGTGTGAGCTTTAAAAAGTTTTCCATATCCATTTTTTCCGAAAGCGCCGCAGGTGTTGTTGTTTCTGTTTTAACAGGCGCTGTAGCTTTTGGCACTACAATCATACCGGCATTAACAACAGACAATGAAAGCACAAGAGCTGAGAGGAGTGTTGCAATTCTTTTCATTTTTGTGAGTTTTTGGTTAACGAATACTGCAATATAAGAAGCCTGCTGCATAAATAAAATCTCTTTCCTACAGAAGCATCTTCAAAAAA
Organism: uncultured Chitinophagaceae bacterium; assembly: GCA_964409025.1. Taxonomy (GTDB): domain Bacteria; phylum Bacteroidota; class Bacteroidia; order Chitinophagales; family Chitinophagaceae; genus Lacibacter. The sequence goes on from CAYPBV010000247.1 coordinate 2,722, forward strand.
AGAGCCGTGACCGGAATTTAAAATTTCAAAGCACTTCCCTTATCTTCGCAAAAATTTTAAAACGATGGAGACTGCAAAAAAATCAACAACGCTGAGCTGGATTTTATTTTTTGTTTCTGTAGCTGCATGTGTATTAATG
>CAYPBV010000248.1:0-2827 GCA_964409025.1 uncultured Chitinophagaceae bacterium
TTCATACTTCTATCTCCCTCTGGAGAAATTTTATACAGAGGTGTAGGTAAAGAAGGGTTTTATCGCTTAAATAATTTTTTAAAAGCTCTACCAGCTGTTACTCTATAATCAATAGCAATTACCTACGGATTAAAACAACCCTGTGAAATTTATGGCAGCCTTTGTTATAGACACCCATGAATTGGTCTCCAATCGAGCATTACTTTTTTTTAATTGTGTAGCAAAATAAAAAAGTTGTTTTCCACACTCTGTGGATTTGATCAATTAACAAATATCTGATAACCAATGGATAATGAAAAAAACAATCATCTGTAGATCTAACTGATAAAGGCACTAAAAAAATTCTTCCTTACAAAAAACTATTTTAGTCTAGATAACAATATTTAATAACAAAAAAAGTAGAATGAAAGAAGAAGAAAGGTCAGAGTCGCCTGGAAGCAATACTCTGACCAAATTTTTAGAAGTTCTGTATCATCTTTCGGGAATTGCCTATTACTTTTTGGCAATGGCACACCTATGATGTACAACAAGAAGCCCGAAAGGGCTTCTTTCGTTTGGTAAATATATGTTTACTACCTATTCTGCAAAATTAAAATCTAGTAATTCAGTAGAAACACCAATTACTCGCTGATTATCAATTATAAATGTTTAAAAAATCTAAACTCACTTATTCGCTTTCCTTATTCACTCAGCCGCTGTTGGTCGCTGACCAACAGCTATTTAGAAATGACATTCGTTTTGCTTTCTGGTCAGGCGACCAGCAAGGGTGATGCTCATAATACCAAAGGCGGTAATTCCGAATATTCATAAACAGCTTCCGGCTCCGCACTTGTTCTGAAATCCTTGGCAATCGTATGCGCTTGTAAATAGTTATCCGGCACTTGTACTTTCAGCAATGTTTTTATTTGTTCGATCGCCAAGGGCTGAATCCATTGTTCTGCACTGGCTTTGGTGAGCAATAAGGGCATGCGTTTTTTCTTGTTATGAATTTGCGCCATCAGGTGGTTGGCTTCCGTGGTAACGATGGCAAAATTTCTCACCAACTCACCAGTTGTTCTATCCAACCAATCAGTGTACACACCGGCCATCAGCATTAAATCTTGTTTAGCCGCTTGAATACAATAAGGATAAGCTATTTCCTTAATTGCGCCTTCGGGCTTGTAATGACGCCATTCATAAAACCCAGTTGATAAGACCAAACAACGTTGTTGTTGTGCAGCGCGCTGATAGATTTTGCTATCCAACAATTTCTCTGCCGTTGCATTGAGGGTGGTAAACTTTTTTCGGCTTTCTGCCACTTCTGTCCAGGATTTGTACCAAGGTGCAATAAACTCCCAATGCGCCAATTCTAATTGCCAACCTGTATCATTCGCGGTAATGATGGGCCAGGCTTTATACTCGAAGCCACTTTGTACAGGCACTTCCATTGCCGGCAATTCTTTTTCTTGCTGCAGAAGTTCCAATAGTTTTTTCTTCGATACTCGTATCCCGTTGTAATAACACATAGATTCGTTCAGTTGCGTTTGCTTACAAAGCAAAGCCCTGATGCATTTCCGGCATCACTACTTCAAAACCTTTGCGTTGCAGGCGCTGACTAAAATCTGCCATTACATCTGGCTCGCCATGCACCAGGAATAATTGCTTTACCAGTTGCTTGTTCTGGCAAGACAGCCATTGCAGCAGATCATCATAATCGCCATGGGCACTCATGCTGCGCATGCTACCAACCTCAGCTTTTACTTTAAATTCCTCTCCAAAAATCCTCACTTCTTTGGCGCCTGCCATCAACCTACCACCCAAAGACCTTGGTTCACAATAACCCACCATGAGAATGGTGTTATTGGGATTATCAATATTGTTCATGATGTGGTGCTTGATGCGGCCCGCATCTGCCATTCCACTAGCAGAAATGATGATGCAAGGATCTTTCAACTCATTCAGTCGCTTACTCTCTTCTGCATTTTCAATAAAATGCAATCCTTTAAAATCAAAAGGATCCGCATCACTCAACATGACTTTTTGTAAGCGCTTATTAAAATACTGGGGATAAGATTTGATCACTGCTGTAGCTTCTTTACTCAGCGGACTATCCACATAAATATTCACTTTAGGTAGTCTACGTTCCAACTCTAGCTGATTCAAGAGCAAGAGCAGCGTTTGCGTTCTACCTACACTGAATGCAGGAATCAGGAGCTTGCCTTTTTTCTGCAAACAAGTATGATCAATCCAGTTCAGCAATGTGTCTACTGAATTATTGACTTCATCATGCAAACTATTGCCATAAGTGCTTTCCATGATGACATAGTCGGCCTGAGGAAACACATCTGGTGAGCGTAAAATATCATCTCGATAGCGACCAATATCTCCGCTGAATGTTAAAGCGGTGATTTTACCATCTTCCTTTACTTTCAAATGCACACAGGCACTGCCAATAATATGGCCCGCATCGGTAAACATGGCTTCTACTCCATCACAAACCTGAAACCATTCTCCATATTCCACAGATACAAACAAACTTACAGCGGCCAATGCATCATCTACTGAATACATTGGCTCAAAAGGTGGCAAACCCTGCTTAGCCCTTTTCTTGTTTGTAAACCGGGTATCATCACGTTGTATCTCAGCGCTGTCTTCCAGCAGTATAGCTGCCAGTTTTTTGGTAGCAGGCGTACAATAGATAGGCCCTCTGAAACCATCTTTATATAATTTGGGTATCAAACCCGAGTGATCAATATGTGCATGCGATAGAATGAGGTAACCAATATCAGCCGGATCAAAACCCCAATGCATGTTCATGTCAATAGTCTGTTTGCCCATACCCTGAAAC
>CAYPBV010000249.1:0-2825 GCA_964409025.1 uncultured Chitinophagaceae bacterium
TCATCAATACTTATGAAGAGCGTTGGAAAACACCCGGTCAGGTACCAGGCTATGGTCGTCCAATTAATGGCGGTGCTGAGCAGGCAGTTGCACAGTTAGCTATCGGTCAAAGCCGTTTGTGGCGTAAAACTGACTGGGTTCGTTTGAGAGATATCCGCATCAGTTATGATTTTTCTCAGGGCGTTCTACGCAAGCTTAAACTCAATAACCTTCGCTTGTACGTACAAGGTCAAAACCTGTGGACCCGTACCATTTGGTTAGGTTATGATCCTGAGTTTGTGGGTGCTGCTACAGGTATCATCCCTCAGACAAAGAATTACAATTTTGGTATCCAAGTAGGATTTTAATCATTTAAAGAATCAGAATTATGAAAAAAATAAATTATAATCTTCTTTGGCTGGTTGCGCTGGTACTTGTAATTGCTTCATGTAAGAAAACAATACAGGTTGACCCCAGACAGTCCATTGACATAGAAGATGCTTTTGGCAGCCGTGACAATATCAATGCGGCAATTACCGGCATTTATGGCCGATTAAAAAATCTTCGTGTTTATGGGAGAGATTTAATTGCTCTTCCTGAAGCTCTGGCTGATAATGGTTTTGTAACTCAAAAGTCAGGTCGTTTAATTGGTGAAACAATCAATAACCCCGGTTCACATTTTACAGGTGGCTTGTATCAGCAATCTTATTTTGCGATTGCTGAAATTAATCTTGCCCTTGCAGCTATTCCACGTTTACAAGCTACACCTGCTGTATCACAGACAGAAAGAGATAACTGGGAAGGTCAGTTGCGCTTTTTGAGAGCATTGTTCCTTCACAATCTCGTTCGTGTGTATGCATATGACCCGGGTATGGGTGTTGCCGGTCAGGACAGAGGTGGTATTCCTATTTCACTCAGCACGCCTACAACTGTAGAAGAAGCAGTGAAAGTGTTGGGTCCACGTGTGTCAGTAGATTCTATCTACAATGTTATATACAGAGATCTTACATCTGCAAACCTGCAACTGGTAAATAGTGCATCAGCCAGTGTATTTCCTCAGTTTGGTACAAAAGTAGCAGCTCAGGCATTATTTGCACGTGTAGCGTTGTACCGCAAAGACTATACAAATGCAAAGAGATGGGCTGACAGTGCTATCAACTTTGCAGGCGGTAGATTAGTAAGTTCCAGTTCAGTTGTACAATCATGGAGAAATCCGGTACATCCTGAGTCTCTGTTTGAAATTCGTTTTGCCAACCAGGCTGAAAATAATGGTGTAAACGAATCTCCTCAAACAACATTTACAACATTGTTAATCCCCGGCAACCCCGGTGTTGTTGGTGGTTTTGGCGATTTAGTACCTGCTCCCGCACTTCGTGCTGAATTTGGAATTGCAGGTGCTTTTGGTCCTGCTACAATTACCAGCAGAACGGATGATGCTAGAAACCTGTTGTATGAAGTAGGTTCTCCGGCCAGAGGTACAGCTTATGTAGAGTGTACGAAATTCATTGGAAAAAATGGTTTCCCTAATCTCGATAACTTACCAGTTATCAGAGTGCCTGAACTGTTCCTTATCAGAGCAGAAGCCATGGCTACTCCGGGTTCTGCAGTGTTTGATGAAACAGCAGCACGTAATGATTTAATCAGAATCAAGCAAAATCGCTATACCAGCTACGCTACTTCACAGCAGGCTTTCGATGCTGGTTTAACCGGTTCTGCATTGTTTGAAGAAATCATTCGTCAGAGAAGATTGGAGTTTGCATTTGAAGGTCACCGTTTCTTTGATTTAAAACGTCTGGGTCGTGATATTACAGGTAAAGCACAAAGTGCAAACTTGCTTTATACAGACTTCAGAGTGTTGGCTCCATTCCCTGTTCGTGAAACAGATTTAAACCCTGCTCTGTTACAGAATTTTGGTTACTAATTAAAAAAATGAATTGATATGAAGAATAAATTCAAAATACTTTCAACTGCAGCAGTCCTTTTCACATTGCTGTTCAGCAGTTGTATAAAACATGAAGAGCCCCTCTTCACCGGCAATATGGTGGAGTTTGATCTGGCTTCATGGACAGCTAAATCAGGAGGTAATCCTTTTCCAATTGTAAATCGTATTCCCACATCTTTTGGAAGAGCTTTATTAACTACAAACAATCCTGCAACCGGTTTGCCATGGGACCCTGTTGTAAACCGTTCAAACGTAGCTCCTAATGATACAGTACGTATGCGCATTAACGTAGTGGGTCCTCAAAGCTCCAGTCCACAGATTGTGAATGTAAGAGTTGCTTCTAATTTTTCAACGGCAGTTCCGGGTGTTCACTTTGATTTACTGGATACACAGGTAACCATCCCTGCAAATTCAAGTTTTGGAGTAGCCCGCTGGGTTATCCGTAATCCGGGTGCACCTACTGTGGCCGGTACTTCAGTTCTTGCAGTGTTTGAATTAACCGGTAACGAAACATTCAGACCCAGTGAAAACTTCAAGTATCTGGGTTGGTTAATTGCACAATAATCTGCCATTCATTAACATTAAAATGAAATTGAAAATGAAATTAATAATAAAAAGTCTGGTGGTTATTACAGCATTGCTTTCTTTTTCGTCCTGTGATAATCGGGAGCAATTTGTTACTTATACCCCGGCATTAACTGAGAGCCTTTTTCAAACAGCGGAAAAAGAAGGTAATCTCACCATTTTTACAGCTGCAGCCAAGCGTGTGGGTTTGGATCAGGATCTCAAAGTTCTGGGTACTTACACCATCATGGCTCCTACTGATGCTGCCTTTACAGCTGCAGGTATTACTGCTGCTGCAGTAAGTTCATTACCTATTGATGTGTTAAGAGCTGTATTAAGA
>CAYPBV010000250.1:0-2802 GCA_964409025.1 uncultured Chitinophagaceae bacterium
GTGATGCACTCCTGGATTATGCATCATCACTTAAAACAATTAATGTTCAATTAGAAAAACGAGTGCGTAATGTTGAATAGAAGAACTTTTATTAAACAATCAGCTTTTACTGCAGGCGCAGTACTTAGTTCAAAATGGGCTGCTGCAGAAACAGAAAGCAACGTTCAGCGATTGGTAATTCTTCATACAAATGATGTGCACAGCAGGTTAGAACCATTTCCCATGGATGGAAGTCGTAACCAGGGTTTAGGTGGGGTAGCAGCCCGTGCACAACTCATTCAGGATATTCGTGCAAAAGAAGACCATGTATTACTTCTTGATGCAGGAGATATTTTTCAGGGAACACCTTATTTTAATATGTACAAAGGTGAGCCTGAAATCAAGGCTATGACCCAAATGGGTTATGACGCCTGTACAATGGGTAATCATGATTTTGACGCCGGGCTTGAAAATTTTGCAACACAACTGCAACTTGCCGCATTTCCGGTGTTGCTTTGCAATTACAATTTTTCTGCAACTGCTATGGAAGGCAAATCAATACCTTATAAAGTTTTAAAAAAAGGAAAACTCAAAATCGGAATTACGGGAGTGGGAATAGAATTGAAAGGTCTGGTACCTGAAAATTTAACGGGAGGTACAAAATACCTGAATCCCATTGAGCATCTCAATGTAACCGCAGATTATTTAAAGAAACAAAAAGACTGTGATATGGTCATTTGCCTCTCACATCTTGGTTATCAATACAAAGAAAGCCCCAATAAAATAAGCGATATGATTCTTGCCAGAGAGAGTGAGCACATAGATTTGATTATTGGCGGACATACTCATACTTTTCTTAATGAACCCCTGGCGGTAAAAAATAAAAACGGCAAAGACGTTTTAATAAATCAGGTTGGTTGGGGTGGCATAAATTTAGGCCGTCTTGATTTTGAATTTGAACGGGGAAACAAGAAAAATTTGGCTGCAGCCCAATCTGTAACCGTAAGGAAAAAATCAAGTGAATAAAAAATTTTTTTTTCCACGAAAAGTGTTGATATTCGCCTTCCCCCCTAAGTTTTTATAACCAAACCCGTTATAAAAAATAGAGAACCAAACAGAAGAAACTAAATTAACTCAACTATAAATTGCTTTTGGAAAAATGACGAAGTCGGCTGATCAAGTTTGGAAGAATTGTTTAGCGATCATTAAGGACATTGTAGAATGGCAGCATTTCAAAACATGGTTTGAACCCATTCAACCCGTAGAACTAAAAGGAAAAATTTTAACGATACAGGTTCCAAGTCAATTCTTTTTTGAGTACCTTGAAGAGCATTATGTTACGTTGCTTGCCAAAACATTAAAGCGGGAATTAGGCAAAGAAGCCAATTTAGAATATCGTATCATGATGGACAGCGGTAACAGTAATAATTCTCCCATTACCATGGATGTTCCGGGTCATGGGTATAAAACGTATACTAACAACGAAATGGACTTTCCACTTGTTATAAGCAATCCTGTTAAGAATCCGTTTGTGATTCCGGGCTTAAAGAAAGTTCAGATTGATCCACAACTTAATCCCAATTATACATTAGACAGTTTTGTAGAAGGTGATTGTAACCGTGTAGCCCGCCGTGCCGGTAAAACTGTAGCAGATAAGCCGGGAGCCACTTCATTTAATCCCCTTGTTATTTATGGCGGTGTTGGATTGGGTAAAACACATCTGGCTCAGTCAATTGGTAATGAAGTAAAACGCCAGCATCCTAACAAAGTAGTGTTATACGTAAGCAGTGAAAAATTTATAAATCAGTTTGTTGACCACAGCCGAAATAATGCTATTAACGATTTCATCCACTTTTATCAGTTGATTGATGTACTCATCATTGACGATGTACAATTCTTCAATCGTGCAGAAAAAAGCCAGGATGCGTTTTTTGCCATTTTCAACCATTTACACCAAAGCGGAAAACAGTTAATCTTAACCTCAGATAAACCGCCAAAAGATCTGGAAGGAGTACAGGAGCGTTTATTAAGCCGTTTCCGCTGGGGCTTAAGTGCTGATTTACAGGTACCCGATTATGATACCCGTATTGAAATCCTGGAAAAGAAAATGAAAAATGACGGTTTGGAAATGCATAAGGACGTGGTGAAATATATTGCTTACAATATTAACACCAATGTAAGAGAGCTGGAAGGTGCCCTTATTTCTCTCTTGGCACAATCTTCGCTTAACAAAAAAGAAATTGACCTTGATTTAGCCAAAAAAGTGTTGAAGAATTTCGTTAAAACATCCAGCAAAGAAATTACCATTGACGCCATTCAAAAAATGGTGTGTGAATATTTTGATGTAAGCTATGATAAGTTACTTCAAAAAACACGTAAGCGTGAAATTGTACAAGCCCGCCAAATTACGATGTATCTGGCCAAAACATTTACCAAAAACTCATTAAAAACTATTGGTGAGCATTTTGGTGGCAGAGATCATACAACTGTAATCCACTCCTGCCAAACTGTTAAAGATTTAATGGATACTGATAGCCTTTTTAAAGAAAGCGTAATGGAATTACAGCAAAAGGTACAACTGGCAGCTATGTAATTTCAAGACATAAAAATCCTTTAAACAGATTCAACTATTTTAATCCCGAATTCTTTAAGAGTTTGGGATTTTTGTTTTGGCACTTTAACATGAGGTAGCTATTTTTGCAGCCCTTAAATAGAGGAATTCAGTTTAAGTTTGGTGAGGTGGATGAGTGGCTGAAATCAGTAGTTTGCTAAACTGCCGTACGGGTAACTCTGTACCGAGGGTTCGAATCCCTCCCTCACCGC
>CAYPBV010000251.1:0-2777 GCA_964409025.1 uncultured Chitinophagaceae bacterium
GCTTAAAAGATATTTCTCAAAAAGCAATGAATAAAGACTGTGGTTTATTGGTTAATGCGAGCCGAGCTATTATTTATGCAAGTGAAAAAGAAGATTTTGCTGAAGAAGCAAGAGCAATTGCACAGCAGTATCAATTTGAGATGAAAAGTTATTTACCCCCATCCCCTAAAGGGGAGTAATAAAGCCCCGTCAACGGTTGCAAACCCTGACGGCGGTTAAAGTCTTATTTCACCTCCTTCATCATCACCTCTTTCACCTTCTCTGCCCAGCGTGCATAATCTTTAGCTGATGGATGCAGCCCGTCTTTTGCAACCAGTGTTTTATCTGTTGCCGCTTCTCTTGTAAACGGAGTGATGTTGATGTAATGCACTTTGTATTGTTTGCTGATGCGTTCGTTAATGCTGTTGTACAAATCGATTGCTGTGGCAATTTGTTTACGGTCTCTGCCTTCTGCAAAAGGAGTGATACCCCAGTCGGGAATGCTTAATACAATCACGTGATTTGTTTTAACACCTGCATAATCAAGGGCTTGCTGTAATAACTCTTCAAACTGCTTTGCATATTCCTCTGCACTTCGGCCACGGTATTGATTGTTGACGCCGATGAGTAAGGTAACGAAATCAAAAGGGCCTGCTAAACGTGTTCTGCTTAATTGCTCCTGCAGTTCATCCGTTGTCCATCCTGTTTTGGCAATGATAGTGGGTTCGGTGATACTGATTCCCGCTTTTTTTAATAAAGCTGCAGTTTGATTGGGAAAGTTTTTGGATGGGGGAACACTTTCACCAATAGTATAACTGTCGCCAATTGCTAAGTAGGAATAGGTTTTTGTTTGCATAAAAGCTGAGTTTGTAAACGCCAGAATCAGGAATAATGTTAAAGCTTGTTTCTTCATACGGATTGAAAAGTACAATTTTTTATGTGGTTTGAGGCGCTCATTCGTACATTTGCGCCAGTTGAAAAGCAGCACATTGCTGTATTGCTGAGTAGAAATAAGGTAGTACAAGAGTCCCGCTAAAGACGGGATTTGCAATGCGACGCAACAGTAGCCAAACAGCAGTACAAAAGCTGATAACCACACCTTCGTTAAAACTTCGGAGGGTAACATATAAAAATTGCTTCCATTATGTCAGTAAAACAAGATGTATTTCAAAGTCCCGATTATTTTTTAGTTGATGAATTGCTTACGGATGAACAGAAGATGATTCGTGATGCAGTACGTTCGTATGTAAAAAAAGAAATTTCACCCATCATAGAAGACTATGCACAGCGTGCAGAATTTCCTCAACATATAGTAAAGCAATTGGGCGATTTAGGTTGTTTTGGTCCAACAGTGCCTACAGAATACGGCGGTGGTGGTTTGGATTATATCAGCTATGGATTAATGATGCAGGAACTGGAGCGTGGTGATAGTGGTGTGCGTTCTACCGCCAGTGTGCAGGGTTCATTGGTGATGTTTCCCATTTATGCTTACGGTAATGAAGAGCAGCGAAAAAAATATTTACCCAAACTGGCAAGTGGTGAATGGCTGGGTTGTTTTGGTTTAACAGAGCCCAATCACGGAAGTGACCCCAGCAGCATGCTCACCAATATAAAAGATGCAGGCGACCACGTGATTTTAAACGGTGCTAAAATGTGGATCAGCAATGCACCTTTTTCGCAGGTGGCTGTTGTGTGGGCAAAGGATGAAGCAGGCGATGTGCGTGGTGTAATTGTAGAAAGAGGCATGGAAGGATTTTCAACACCCACAACGCATGGAAAGTGGAGTCTGCGTGCCAGTGCAACTGGTGAGCTGGTATTTGACAATGTTAAAGTGCCCAAAGAAAATATTCTGCCCAATGTAAAAGGATTGAAAGGTCCGCTGGGCTGTTTAACCAAAGCCCGTTATGGTATTGCATGGGGTGTGATTGGTGCAGCCATGGATTGTTATGATACGGCCTTACGTTACTCGAAAGAGCGTGTGCAGTTTGGCAAACCGATTGGTGGTTTTCAGTTGCAGCAGAAAAAACTTGCGGAGATGATTACTGAAATCACCAAAGCACAATTGCTCAACTGGCGATTGGGAGTGTTGATGAACGAAGGCAGAGCTACACCGCAACAGGTGAGTATGGCCAAACGTAACAGTTGTGAAATTGCAACCAATATTTGCAGAGATGCAAGACAAATGCTGGGCGGCATGGGTATCACAGGTGAGTATCCCATTATGCGCCATATGATGAACCTGGAAAGTGTGATTACCTATGAAGGCACGCATGATATTCATTTGCTCATTACGGGAATGGATGTAACGGGGATTAATGCGTTTAAGTAAAAGAAAGTATGCGGATTCATCCTGTGCTTATATGGCACACCTTGTTACACTTTTTTGTATCAGTGTTTTTTTTCTATTTAGTCTTTTCTTTCGCAAATGAAGACGATGAGCTAAACTATTTGGTTTTTGTGTATATGGTTTGCGTTGCTTTGTTTGGATGGTTGGGGCCATTTTTAATATCAAAAGAGCTTAAAGTTGAGCTTCGTCATCCCAGGTATTTTGCAGGAAGTTTTATAATTCTGTTTTCAAACTTATTTATCCCTTATCTGGGCTTGCTTTTTACGATTCAATTACAAAAATGGCTTCATGTATTATAGCTGCCTTAGGTAATCAAAATTCAAGTCTGAAAGTTTTTTCAACTTCAAATCTGCCGCATTCCATTTCCCATGTTCATAATCTGCTGCTGTGGGTACCACAATACATTTCATACGTGCTGCTTTGGCGGCTATCATTCCATTAAATGAATCTT
>CAYPBV010000252.1:0-2765 GCA_964409025.1 uncultured Chitinophagaceae bacterium
GAATTTGCTGTAAGTCATTTATTGGCTTATTCAGCTATTGTATCATTCATTTCCCATTGCTGGCAATGGCCACAGCCAAAAAAGTTACAAAAAGCAAGAAAAGAAAAAAGCCTTTAGTGATAAGAATAATCAGAATCATTCTTATTGGAATTGCCTGTGCTATACTTATTGCCGCAATAGTGGAAAGAACAATTCATTTTTTCAGGTATCATATATAACCAAACAGACTTAAGACATGCTCAATAAAATCATTCAATTCTCCATAAAAAATAAATTGGTCATCGGCCTGTTTACACTTGCATTAATAATATGGGGTGTTTATTCAGCCAAAAAATTGCCAATTGATGCTGTACCCGATATTACAAATAACCAGGTACAGGTAATTACGCTGAGCCCATCATTAGCGGCACAGGAAGTAGAACAGCTAATTTCTTTTCCGGTGGAACAAACAATGGCCACCATTCCGGAAGTGCAGGAAATCCGTTCTATATCAAGATTTGGATTATCTGTAGTTACTGTCGTATTTCATGATGATGCCAACATATATTGGGCCCGTCAGCAAGTAGGTGAACGGCTGATAGAAGCCCGTAACCAAATACCAAACAATATTGGTAACCCTGAAATGGCTCCTATCTCTACAGGCTTAGGTGAAATTTATCAGTATGTCTTACATGCCAAAAAAGGGTATGAAAATAAATACGATGCCATGTCTCTTCGGACAATTCAGGACTGGATTGTCCGGCGACAGTTGTTGGGCACACCCGGCATTGCTGATGTAAGCAGCTTCGGCGGTCTTTTAAAGCAATATGAAATTGCATTGAATACAGATAAGCTTCGCAGCTATAATCTATCCATAGCAGATGTATTCAATGCCCTTGAAAAGAATAATCAGAATACAGGTGGAGCCTATATTGACAAAAAGCCCAATGCCTACTTTATCCGCAGCGAAGGATTTATTAAAACAATCACTGACATTGAAAAAATTGTAGTTACAAGAACTTCCGGCGGTTCCCCTGTATTGGTCAGAGATATTGCAACGGTACAGTTGGGCCATGCCACGCAATACGGGGCATTAACCCGTAATGCGGAAGGCGAAGTAGTTGGTGGCATTGTTTTAATGCTCAAAGGAGCAAATTCCAGCATTGTAATTAATAGTGTAAAAGAAAAAATAACCCAGATTCAGAAAAGCTTGCCGGAAGGTGTGGTCATTGAGCCCTTCCTTGACAGAAGTGCTTTAGTTAGCAGGGCAATCGGAACTGTAAAAACTAACCTTATTGAAGGTGCCTTGATTGTGATTTTTGTATTGGTGGTTTTCCTTGGTAATATCCGTTCCGGGTTGATAGTGGCTTCAGTGATTCCGCTTGCCATGCTTTTTGCTATTTCGCTGATGAATCTTTTTGGCGTATCCGGAAACCTGATGAGTTTAGGCGCTATTGATTTTGGATTGATTGTGGATGGCGCTGTAATTATTGTGGAAGCAACCATGCATCAGTTAGGCCATCGAAAGCCCGGAAGAATGACACAAGACCAATTGGATGATGAAGTATATAAGTCAGCAGGTAAAATGATGAACTCTGCTGCATTTGGACAAATCATTATCTTAATTGTGTATCTGCCTATTCTTGCCTTGGTAGGCATTGAAGGAAAAATGTTTGGCCCAATGGCACAAACAGTATCATTTGCTATACTGGGTGCATTCCTGCTTTCACTTACTTATGTGCCCATGATGAGTGCACTTGTTCTAAGTAAAAAAATAAGCCACAAGGAAAACCTTTCTGATAAAATGATGAAGTTTTTCCAACGGCTTTATACCCCATTAATACGTGGTGCACTGAAAATGAAATTGCTGGTGGTGAGTATCGCTGTTGGTGTATTTATAATCAGCCTTATAATTTTTAGAACATTAGGTGGCGAATTTATTCCAACATTGGAAGAAGGCGATTTCGCCGTAGAAACAAGGTTGCTAACAGGTAGCTCGTTAAGCCAGACAATTGAAAAAATAACACAGGCTTCGGACTTACTGATGAAAAAATTTCCCGAAGTAAAAGAAGTGATTGGAAAGATTGGCGCCTCTGAGATACCTACCGACCCTATGCCCATAGAAGCATGTGATATTACCATCCTTTTAAAAGATAAAAAGGAATGGACCAGTGCACATAACCGGGAAGAATTAGCAGAACTGATGCAAAAAGAACTGGAAAAAATTCCCGGTGTTTCCTATGGGTTGTCGCAGCCTATACAACTTCGTTTTAATGAATTGATTTCAGGTGTTCGCCAGGATGTAGGTATTAAAATATTTGGGGAAGACCTGGATGTGCTGGCAGACCTGGCCAAAAAAATTGGTGTGATTGTGCCTACTGTAAAAGGTGCAGAAGATTTATATGTAGAACAGGTGACCGGTTTGCCACAGATTGTGGTTAAACTAAACCGGGATAAGATTGCGCAATTTGGTTTAAATGTAGAAGACGTAAACCGTACCATCAGCGCTGCTTTTGCCGGGGAATCCGCCGGTATTGTTTATGAAGGTGAAAAAAGATTTGATATGGTAGTGAGATTAGAAAAAACGGGACGCCAGAGCATTGAAGATGTAAAAGGATTATTTGTTGCAGCCCCTGACGGTAACCAGATTCCATTGGAACAGGTAGCGGAAGTTAATTTGCAGTTAGGCCCCAACCAGATACAAAGGGAAGATGCAAAACGTAGAATCATTGTAGGCTTTAATACAAGAGGCAGGGACATCTCATCGGTTGTAAAAGAAATGCAGG
>CAYPBV010000253.1:0-2710 GCA_964409025.1 uncultured Chitinophagaceae bacterium
ACCTGCGCAACGAAGCGCAATCACTTTCACTTGCTTGGCTGCTAATGCAGCAATCACTTCTGCATTCACCTTATCATTCACAAAAACACAAACTGCATCGGTATGATCGATCGCATTCACAATATGTGGCCCCAGATGTGTTTCAAAAAATTCCAGCTCCAACCCATAAGCTGCATTGGTTTGTTGGAAGGCAGTTTTATCGTATGGTTTGCTGGAGAAAAAAGTCAGCTTATTCGGCATCTTGCTCATTTTGGGTAAAAATAAAACAGCCCCGAGTTATTCGGGGCTGTTGTGGAATCATTTGCAGCGATTATTTCGGCAATTCACCTACCATGTTTGCTGGAATCACCCACTGATCAAACTCTTCAGGTGTGAGATAGCCAAGTTTTACAGCCATTTCTTTCAGGGTAGTGCCTTCCTTGTGTGCTTTCTGCGCAATCTCAGCTGCTTTATAATAACCAATCTTGGTATTCAAAGCAGTTACGAGCATCAGTGAATTGTTGACATGCTTATTGATATTGTCATGCAAAGGCTCAATACCTACGGCACACTTATCATTGAAGCTAACACAACCATCACCAATCAAGCGAGCACTGTGTAAGAAGTTATAAATCATCACCGGCTTGAATACGTTCAGTTCAAAATGACCGGTAGCACCGCCAATATTGATGGCAACATCATTCCCCATCACCTGTGCAGCAATCATCGTTAATGCTTCACACTGTGTAGGGTTTACTTTACCAGGCATGATAGAAGAACCGGGCTCATTATCTGGGATGAAAATTTCACCAATACCACTTCTTGGTCCGGATGATAACATGCGGATATCATTCGCAATCTTCATCAGGCTAACAGCAACTGTCTTGAGGGCACCATGTGCTTCCACAATCGCATCATGTGCGGCTAATGCTTCAAACTTGTTTTCTGCAGTAACAAATGGTAAACCGGTTAATGCAGCAATGTGCTTGGCAACAACAACGTCGTATCCTTTTGGTGTGTTGATGCCTGTACCAACGGCAGTGCCGCCCAGTGCTAATTCGCTCAGGTGTGCCAATGTATTTTTAATAGCACGCAGACCATGGTCTAATTGAGAAACATAACCACTAAATTCCTGGCCCAGTGTGAGTGGTGTAGCATCCATGAAGTGGGTACGACCAATCTTTACCACGTTCATAAATTCCTTGCTTTTAGCAGCAAGTGTATCACGCAGCTTCTCGATACCCGGAATGGTTGTTTCCACCAGAATCTTGTATGCAGCAATGTGCATAGCTGTAGGGAAGGTATCGTTAGATGATTGTGATTTGTTCACGTCATCATTCGGATGCAAAAACTTATCCTTATCTGTTAACACACCACCATGCAATACGTGCGCGCGGTAAGCAACTACTTCATTCACGTTCATATTGCTTTGTGTACCACTACCGGTTTGCCAAACCACAAGTGGAAATTGATCATTCAATTTGCCTTCCAGAATTTCATCACACACTGTGGCAATAGCCGCTTTCTTTTCATCAGGCAAAACACCCAGTTCATTGTTGGCCATTGCTGCTGCTTTTTTCAGGTAAGCAAATGCTGCAATGATTTCTTTAGGCATTTTATTGATGTCCTGCGCAATGCGAAAATTGTCGATACTGCGTTGCGTCTGTGCGCCCCAGTAAACATGAGCAGGTACCTGTACCTCACCCATCGTGTCTTTTTCTATACGATACTCCATACGGCTTATTTTGTGCCGCAAAGTTACCCGCTTTCTTTCAGGGAAAGTGTAAAAATCATACTTTCATCTACTGAAAATTTTACATATGAAAAAAATCCTGCTGCTGGTAATAACCACATTCTGGTTGGTATTTGCAATTGCACAAACCAAGTATAACTGGCAAACAGCCAGTTCTGGGGGATACAGCTACAAAACAGTCGCCAACGACCCCACCAAAACCCGGTTTTACAAGCTGAAAAATGGGCTTAGCCTGATTCTAACCGTGAACAAAAAAGAGCCGCGCATCGCTGTACAAATTGCAGTAAGGGCGGGTAGTAATACAGATCCTGCCACACATACGGGTTTGGCTCACTATCTGGAGCACATGCTGTTTAAGGGTACGGATAAATTCGGCACCCTCAACTGGGCAGAGGAAAAAAAGCGCCTCGATAGAATTGATGCCTTATATGAGCGATACAATACCACTACTGATGCTGCAGTGAGAAAGGAAATCTACAAGGAAATTGACCGCGTATCCGGTGCGGCTGCCAAGGAGTATGATAAAATGATGGCGGCAATCGGTTCTCAGGGAACCAATGCGCATACTTATGTGGAAGAAACTGTTTATGAAGAAGATATTCCTGCAAATGCACTGGAAAAATTTATGGATGTGCAGGCAGAGCGTTTTCGCAATCCTATTCTACGCATCTTCCATACAGAATTAGAAGCGGTGTATGAGGAGAAAAACAGAAGCCTCGATAACGATGGTTGGAAAGTGCAGGAAGCGGCTATGGCTGCCATCTTCCCAACCCATAATTATGGACAGCAAACAACGATCGGTACCATCGAGCACTTGAAAAATCCATCTTTAGTTGCTATCAGGAATTATTACAATAAATACTACGTACCTAATAATATCGCCATTGTAATGAGTGGTGATTTTGATTTCGATAAAGTGGTAAAACTTATCGAAACAAAATTCGCCTACATGAAGCCTAAGCCGGTACAGGAAGAGGC
>CAYPBV010000254.1:0-2691 GCA_964409025.1 uncultured Chitinophagaceae bacterium
CTTTGCGATTGCTACTGCAAAAGTAGCCACCTCTGCACATGAAGGTATGGGAATGGGTATCCTGAGAAAAGGACAAGATGAAATTATCCTGAACGCTGGCAGAAGAATTGAAGCAGCAAGACAATCTGTGATTGAACTATACGATGGTGGCTATCAAACACCATTGCAACGCAAAGACATCAAAGTACTGGGTAAATCCGGACTAGGTGCTATGTACGCCGGTATTCATGCGATGTGGCGTGGTGGTTATGCAACCGATCATGATCGTACTGTAGCCAAGAAACTAGCCTATGTGATGTGCGGTGGCGACCTGAGTGAACCTACTTTGGTGAGTGAACAATACCTGCTGGATTTAGAAAGAGAAGCTTTCTTAAGTCTCTGTGGTGAGAAGAAAACACTAGAGCGAATTCAAAGCTTACTTAAAGGTGGCAAACCGGTTAGAAACTAATCATGTGCCTAAAAAAAGAAAAGCCCTTGCAGTGCAAGGGCTTTTTTAATTACTGATTTTATATAGTACCCAATTCGGTGTTTCAAACATAACCAGCAGGTTCAACCCTATCCTTCTACGCATTTGCTCAATATTATATGCGTTCAATACGGTAAAGTTGTGTAATCGGTTTTCCCGCTTTGCAATACACAAATAGTTAACCGATAATGTGGGGTTCTCTACAACTGTTACAAAGCTTGGTTGCAAGGGCAAGAGAATATTATTCAGACTTTCCAGATGGGCTACAATGCCATAAGCTGTAGCATCATCAATCATCACTTTACCGCCTCCATCAGTTACATCCTGAATAAACTGTGCTATCTGCTTTTCTTCACTAATGGCCCTAGTCTCACGGAATGCCCCGCCCTTTAAGAGGGCATGATAAAAGTTTTTCTCTTCAAAATCATTTGTCTTAGAGAAATAATAAAAACCACCAATGATACTAAGGATGATTCCTGTAAAAATCATCACCCGCATTCGCCCGAAGCTGTGATCGGTTTTGCCAGCATAATAAATCAAAATAAGGACGGCCAACAACAGAAATATAAGCAGGTATTCTACAGATAAATAATATCGATTTGCGATTAACAAAACAGATAACAAGATAAACGGAGAGATAATGGTCATTAACTCATATATCTTTCCTTTATACAGCATTAATGCAACCACAAACAATGGTGTCATCAATAGAATAAAGAAATGATACACAATCTGTGTCTGCTTTGTCAGAATGGTGCCCTTGGCATCTACTAAGAGATTATCAATAGCTTTCAAACCAGTGATTGCCCAGTTTGAATACTGACTACTAAGAAAATATTCAGGATTACCTGCGTGCGATTGGTTCAATGTTCTAAACAAGTAGATAGCCCCAAGTGGCAGCAAAAAGATAATGATATAAATAGCAGCAGTTCTGTTAGCCAGCTTTCTGCGCAGAGAACGATTGTTCAGAGATTCATAGTACTGCAATACCGGTGGCTGGTCTTTTGATATCTTGATACCTTCCAGAGAAATCAATACAATAAACGGAAAGAAGGCAATCAGTAGCCAAATGAAGTTATAATTACTAAAAATCAAGCAAGCCAAATAAATGCTGGAAAGTGACAAATAGAAAGTTGTTTGGCTTCTGTAGTAGTTAAAAAAACTTCTATAAACCAGATAGAAGAAGAGCAATACCATAGCAATACTTCTTCCCGAAACAGCTGCGAATACCATACCCGGGTGAAACATAAACAGAGCCGTCACCATAGGTACATAAATATTCATCGGCAATTTGGTGCTGAGGTGGTTTCTCAGAATAAAATAGTAAAGGATGCTCATCACGAGGATGGAAGCAGCCACAGGCGCAAATAAATAACCCAGCGGCGTAAAGACAAGGTTAGATAAAAACACCAAGCTTGGAAAAGTAGTACCAAGAATAACCAGCTTATTCTGCTTAGCTTCAAACAACAGTTTTAGTTTCTCAGCATAAAATAATGACTCAGTATGCTCATAGCCACTCCTATGCACAATCCATGTAATACATACATAGTACAGGACCATGAACAAGGTTAAGAGGCTAATATTTTTCTTCGATATCTGCATATCATGAGTTACCTGCTACTGATGCAGCGGTAGAAGAATGAGATACTTTGGTTAAACCATGGTTTGTTTTCTCCCAGTAAAATGGCTTGTAGATTAACTGCCACAACCCTTTGTAAGCCGCGATAGAGTGCATTAACCAATAAATAGGATTTAATGCAGCAAACAAAATCAACTCATAGTAACGTCTTTTAAACACAGCAAGCATGTTCACATAAACCATTAGTACGTTACCTGCAATCAAGTTGAAAATGGAGATATACAAAACCCAGTCTGGGAATAAAGCACGCACAGATTTAATATCAAAAATGATATAAATAATAAAGAAGACTAAGAGCACCGGGTACAACAGGAAGGTTACGGCAGTACCACCAATAAAGAAGTTGAATCCAAAAAATCCTCTCCAACCAATTCTTCGAATCAGTTTCCGTGGGTTACGCATGTGTACCAAAAAGGTCTGCATATAGCCTTTAATCCATCTGGAGCGCTGACGAATCCAGTTAAATGGTTCGTTATTGGCTTCTTCCAGCGTAGTACTATTTACCACTCCTACTTTATAGAGCTTTTCAAATACGCGTACACCTAAGTCGGCATCCTCTGTAACATTGAAGGGGTCCCATGCACCC
>CAYPBV010000255.1:0-2670 GCA_964409025.1 uncultured Chitinophagaceae bacterium
GCCCGATGATGCACATTTAGTAAACGGAGAAAAAATAACAGATGTAAAAACAGAATCGCTGATAGAGAATGATGTAATACTTATAAAGCCCGGTGAGAAGGTTGCTGCAGATGGTGTTATAGCGGATGGTGAAAGTTATCTCAATGAATCCATGCTTACAGGCGAATCAAAACCTGTTGAAAAAACAACAGGGGATAAAGTTATTGCTGGTTCTATCAATGGTAACGGGGCCATAAAAGTTTCTGTATCACATGGAGCAAAAGATTCTTACTTATCGCAGGTTATAAAACTGGTACAGGATGCACAAAAATCAAAATCCAAAACGCAATTAATTGCAGATACGGCAGCAAGATGGCTTACACTTATTGCCATTGTAGCAGGTATCACTACATTTCTTGTTTGGTATTTATCAGGAAAAGACCTGGCTTTCTCTATAGAAAGAATGGTAACAGTAATTGTGATTTGCTGTCCCCATGCATTAGGATTGGCCGTGCCACTGGTGGTAGCAAAATCAACCGCCTTATCAGCTAAGCATGGTTTACTGATAAAGAACAGAACAGCGTTTGAAAATGCAAGAAAGATAACCACCCTGGTGTTTGATAAAACAGGTACATTAACAGTTGGCAAATTTCAGGTAGTTCGATTTGTTACACATAACGATAAATACACCCAGGAGCAAGTGCTCCAATATGCAGCGGCACTTGAGCAAAATTCAGAACATCCGATTGCAACGGGTATAACAGCCAAAGCAAAAGAACTGAATCTTGAACTTCCTGCCGTTATGGATTTTGAAGCTATCACAGGAAAAGGTATATCTGGAATAATTGACAGAAAAGATGTAATGGTGGTTAGCCCCGGTTATTTAAAAGAAAAATTTTCATTTCTTACAAAGGAAGATATGGTTAAGGCAGAAGAGACTCTTGTATTTGTATTAATTGATGATGATATTGCCGGTTCCATTGCACTGGCTGATGAAATAAGACCTGAATCAGCAGAAGCAATCAAGACATTACATGAAAACAATATCAAGGTAATCTTATTAACAGGAGATAACGCAACAGTGGCTAAAGGTGTAAGCGACCGTTTAGGCATGGATAGTTTTTTTGCCGAAGTATTACCACATCAGAAATTAGAAAAAATAAAAGAACTGCAAAGCCAGGGTGAATTTGTTGCTATGACAGGTGATGGTGTAAATGATGCCCCGGCTTTGGCTCAGGCTAATGTAGGTATAGCAGTTGGTTCAGGTTCTGATATCGCCGCCGAAACAGCAGGAATTGTACTGGTTAACAGCAATCCCAAGGATGTTGTTTCATTGATTCAGTTTGGTAAAGCCACTTACAGAAAGATGATTCAGAATTTGATTTGGGCTACAGGTTATAATGTAGTGGCTTTACCATTGGCGGCTGGTGTGTTATACAAAATGGGAATATTGTTAAGCCCTGCTGCCGGTGCCGTTTTAATGAGTGTAAGTACAGTTGTGGTAGCGATTAATGCAAGTATGCTGAAAGTAAAATAGCGTTAGCGAATAAAAAAGGATGGAAATTATTCAGAAGGTTATTCATTATTTTCTTCACTTTGTTTTTCCCTTAGGAATAGCTTTTGTCTTTTTCAGAGAAAGATGGAAACAAGCTTACCTGATATTATTGTTAACAATGTTGATAGATTCTGACCATTTATTAGCAATCCCTTTTTATCATCCCTGCCGTTGCAGTATTGGTTTTCATCCCCTGCACAGTTATTTCGCAATAGTTATATATGCGTTGTTATTTTTGTTTTCAAAATTCCGTATCGTATCTGTCGGATTATTAATGCACATGGCTACAGACTATATTGATTGTATTTTTATTACTCATAATTGTAAATAATATTACTGTTTATGGCAAAAAGCAAACACTACTACATCCGAAAAACTCACCGCTGGCTCGGTGTTATTTTAGGCATCCAGTTTTTATTATGGACAATTGGTGGATTGTATTTCAGTTGGAGCAATATGGATGAAGTGCATGGAGATTTTCAAAAGAAAAATGCACCGCTCTTATCATCCGATATTTCATTAGTAAGCCCAACAATGGTACTGGATACTATCAGGAGAGTTCATCGGATTGATTCAATTGTTTCCATTCAGTTAATTGAAATTTTGGGTAAGCCATTTTATCAGGTTCGTTGTATCAGTGCTATCCACAACGAAACAAATCATGAACATGATATGCAGGCAATGAACCATCTTGCCGATGCAGAAACAGGTGACCTTCGGGGGCCATTGACAAAAGAGGAAGCCACTGAAGTTGCAAAAAGGCGATTTAATGGCGAGCCGGAAGTTAAATCTGTTGAATACCTAACAGCTACAAATAATCACCATGAGTACCGTGAAAATCCTTTGCCTGCTTACGCTATTACATTTGAGCATCCGTCAAAAGCCACCGTTTATGTTGCCAGCGAATTAGGAACCGTTCAAAAATTCAGGAATAATAAATGGCGAATATTTGATTTCTTGTGGATGATGCACACGATGGATTATGAAGGCAGGGACAATTTTGGGAATAATCTGCTTCGATTCTTTTCAATTTTTGGATTGGTGACAGTGTTAAGTGGATTTGCATTATTCTTTGTGAGTACCAAACGCAAGAAGAAAAAAACTACACATTTCCTAACTCTGAATTAGTATCAATA
>CAYPBV010000256.1:0-2621 GCA_964409025.1 uncultured Chitinophagaceae bacterium
AAAATCAATTTTATCCTATCTTCGATTTAAAATAGTTGCATAACTAACTAATTTGCCTCCATCCCCTGAAGGGGTATAAATACAAGCTATATGAAAAGAGTAATAAAAAAAGTTGCTGTCCTCGGTAGTGGTGTAATGGGTTCCAGAATCGCCTGCCATTTTGCAGGAGTTGGCGTTCAAACACTTTTACTCGACATGGTTCCAAAAGGAATGGAAGAAAGTACCAAACCTGCGGAACGAAATAAACTGGTGAATGATGCTTTAGCTGCTGCTATCAAAAGCAATCCATCACCTGTATACACTAAAGATGTGGCAAAGAAAATCACAACAGGCAATTTCACTGATAATATGAAAGACATTGCCAACTGTGATTGGATTATTGAAGTAGTTGTAGAACGCTTGGATATCAAGCAACTGATTTTTGAGCAGGTAGAAAAATACCGTAAACCCGGTACGCTCATCACCTCTAATACCTCCGGTATTCCCATCAACATGATGGCTGAAGGAAGAAGTGATGATTTCAAAAAGCATTTCTGCGGCACACACTTTTTTAATCCGCCACGTTATTTGCGTTTGCTGGAAATTATTCCTACAAAATATACAGACCCTGCAATCGTTGATTTCCTGATGAACTATGGCGATTTGATTTTGGGTAAAACAACGGTGTTGTGTAAAGACACACCTGCGTTCATTGCCAATCGTATTGGTGTATTTGGTATGATGGCCATTATGAACACCATGGAAAAAATGAAGTTGACGGTGGATGAAGTGGATGCATTAACAGGTCCCGTCATCGGTCGTCCAAAATCTGCAACATTCCGTACAGGTGATGTAGTGGGGCTTGATACATTAGTGAAAGTGGCTAAAGGTGTGGCAGATAATTGTCCCGATGATGAAGCCAAACATCTCTTTACCATTCCCGCCTGGTTGCAAAAGATGATTGATAACAACTGGCTGGGCGATAAAACAGGACAGGGATTCTTTAAGAAAACAAAAGGTGCAGGCGGAGAAAAAGAAATTCTCACCTTGAACCTGCAAACCATGGAATATGGCCCACGTGTAAAACCAAAGTTTGGAAGTGTGGATGCAGCCAAGCCCATTGATGATTTAAAAACACGCATCAAAATGCTTTGCAGCGGCAGCGATAAAGCGGCAGAGTTTTACAAAACATTTCATTATGCATTGTTCTCCTACATCTCTCACCGCATTCCTGAAATCAGTGATGAGCTGTACCGTGTAGATGATGCAATGATGGCGGGCTTTGGCTGGGAAATCGGTGCTTTTGAAACATGGGATGTGCTGGGTGTGGCTAAACAAACCGAAGCACTCAAAGCTGCCGGTTATACGGTTGCCCCATGGATTGATGAAATGCTCGCCAAAGGCAATACCTCTTTTTACAAAGTGGAAAATGGCAAGCGGTTGTGCTACTCACCTGCAACAGGAACTTATGTTTCAACAGTGGGAGATGAAAGCGCTTTCATTGTGATGAAGAATTTTGAAAACCAAACCATCTGGAAGAATGCTGCTTGCAGAACCTATCATCTGGGTGATGATGTCATCGGGCTTGAATGGAATACCAAGATGAACAGCATTGGTGCAGAAGTACTGGAAGGATTAAATAAATCTGTTGCTCTTGCTGAAGAAAAGTATAAAGGTCTTGTTGTAGCGAATGATGGTGCACAGTTCAGCGCAGGTGCAAATGTGGGAATGATTTTCATGTTCGCTATTGAGCAGGAATATGATGAATTGGATATGGCCATTCGCATGTTCCAGAATTCAACGATGCGTTTGCGGTATTCATCAGTTCCTGTTGTTGTTGCACCGCATGGTTTAACGTTGGGTGGTGGTTGTGAAATTAATCTGCATGCTGATAAATGTATGCCTGCTGCAGAAACCTATATAGGCTTGGTGGAACTGGGTGTTGGTTTAATTCCGGGGGGTGGTGGTACCAAAGAATTTGTATTGCGTGCTGCTGATGAAATGCATGAAGATGAGCCTGAAACCATTACACTCAAAAATCGCTTCTTAAATATTGCAACAGCAAAAGTAGCTACATCAGCACAGGAAGGTTTTCAGATTGGTGTATTCCGTAAAGGACTGGATGAAGTGGTGATGAATCAAAGCCGCCGCATCTCAGAAGCAAAACGAAGTGTAATTGAATTGTTTGACAGCGGTTATGTAACACCGGTACAACGAACCGATATTAAAGTGCTGGGCCGTTCTGCATTAGGTGCACTGCTTGCCGGTATCAATGGAATGCAAACAGCAGGATATGCAACTCCACATGACGCAACGGTTGCTAAAAAGCTGGCGTATGTGATGTGTGGTGGTGATTTGAGCGAACCTACCTTGGTTTCTGAACAATACTTATTGGATTTAGAGCGTGAAGCATTTTTAAGTTTGTGCGGTGAAAAGAAAACACTGGAACGAATTCAAAGTTTGTTGAAGGGTGGAAAGCCGGTACGGAATTAAAAACAGTTGCACGCAAAGCCGCAAAGAAAAGAAGGTGCAAATAAATTCGTTGTGAACTTTGTATCCTTCGTTTCTTTGTGTGAAATTTCTTACCTCATGACTTACCGTGTCGCCATTTTTATTTTCAACGAAGTAGAAGTATTAGACTT
>CAYPBV010000257.1:0-2614 GCA_964409025.1 uncultured Chitinophagaceae bacterium
GCGAAATGATGCGGGGAGGTAATATGCAGTTTCGTATAGGTGGCTCCCGTGATTAATCATTTTAGTATTTCAATTTTAAAAGCCTCTTCTACAGAGGCTTTTCTTTTTGATACCCTAGTTATCTGTATAAATGTTAAAGTAGTTTTAAGGCTAACAATTGTTTGAACCAATATAATAATTTACTGTTGATCACGCATAAAACATTCTTTATGAAAATAAATCAACTTTCTTTACTCATTGCCGTAAGTCTATTTGTTTTTTCATCATGCACTGTTGTTCGCCAGGGCGAAGTAGGTGTAAAACGTAAAGTAGGAAAGCTGGAACCTACCGTTTATCAACCCGGTGCAGTGGGGTTCAATCCATTTACCACTACCGTACTAAAAGTATCTGTACAAACTGAAAATGTAGAAGTTACTCTTGACCTGCCTTCAAAAGAGGGCTTAACCATTCGCAGCCAGATTTCTATTCTCTATCACATTGAACCCAATCAGGTTCCCTCCATTCTGCAAAACATTGGTATGGGTTATGAAAACACCGTGATTCTTTCAGTATTTCGCTCAGCCGCGGCTGATGTAACAGCTAGATACATGGCTAAGGAAATGCACACCAGTCAACGTGCTGTAATTGAGCAGGAAATAAAAGAAACAATGGCTAAACTTTTACAGCCACGTGGCTTCATAGTAGAGGCAGTTTTGCTTAAAAGTATTCAACTGCCTGCAGGATTAACCAGTGCCATTCAATCAAAGATGGAAGCAGAACAACAGGCCCAGCAAATGGAATTTATTTTGCAACGTGAACGGCAGGAAGCGGAGCGTAAGAAAATTGAAGCTGAAGGTTTGCGTGATGCACAAAAAATAATTTCGGAAGGACTGAATGAGTTTTTTATCAAATGGAAAAGTCTTGAAGTATTTAAAGAATTATCAAAATCACCCGGTTCAAAAGTAATTATTACTGATGGTAAAACACCCTTATTAATTGACCCCAGTGATACAAAAAAATAAGCGATCTTTTTTTCATGTTGGTTGTTTTAAGATCAGCCCTGCTTTTCCAGGCAGGGCATTTTTATATAAGAAGTTACCGTTTCAGCAATTATCAACGGTATAAACTTCTTTCATCCTATTTTTGCCGGTAACAGCATTTATGGCTATCCAGCAACAAATACAACAGGCAGCAATTGAAGCTTTGGACCAATTGTACAATAAAACGGTTACGGCCAAAGATTTTCAAATCAACAAAACAAAACCGGAATTTAAAGGTGATTATACTATTGTATTATTTTCCCTGCTAAAACCGTTGGGCAAAAGCCCGGATGCCCTGGGTAATGAATTAGGATCTCATCTGGTTCAAAATAATCCGCAACTCTTTTCATCGTTCAATGTTATTAAAGGATTTTTAAATCTTGTTGTTGCAGATGCTTATTATCTGTCTGTACTCACACGCAATTACAATGATGAATGCTTTGGCACCGCCCCGCTCCAGCACAAAAAGGTGATGGTGGAGTATTCAAGCCCAAATACAAACAAGCCATTACACTTAGGCCATTTACGGAATAATTTTTTAGGGTGGAGTATTGCTGAAATTTATAAAGCCAATGGCTATGATATTGTAAAAAGCTGCATTGTAAACGATCGTGGTATTCATATCTGTAAAAGCATGATTGCATGGCAACTGTTTGCCAACGGTGCTACCCCTCAGAGTACAAAAACGAAGGGCGACCATTTTGTGGGTGATTACTATGTGAAGTTTAATGATGAATATAAAAGACAAGTGGAAGAATTGATAGCGGGCGGAATGGAAAAGACACTTGCTGAAAAAGAAGCGCCCATCATGAAAGCAACACAACAAATGCTGCTTGACTGGGAAGCGGGCAAACCGGAAGTAATGCAACTATGGAAAGAAATGAACAGTTGGGTATACGCTGGTTTTGATGTTACTTACAAACGCATCGGTTCTGATTTTGATAAAGTATATTATGAAAGCGATACGTATTTGCTTGGTAAAAAAACTGTAGAAGAGGGTTTACAAAAAAATGTATTTGTACAAAAAGAAGATAACAGTGTGTGGATTGATTTAACCAATGACGGACTGGATGAAAAAATTGTACAGCGTAAAGATGGCACTTCTGTTTACATCACACAGGATATTGGACTGGCACAATTGAAATATGAAGATTTTAAAATTGATGAAAGCATTTATGTAATTGGCGATGAGCAGAACTATCACATGAAAGTATTGCAGCTCATTTGCAGGAAATTAGGATTACCGTATGCTGATAGTATTTATCACCTGAGTTATGGTATGGTGGAACTGCCCACCGGCAAGATGAAAAGCAGGGAAGGAACCGTTGTGGATGCTGATGATTTATTAGATGAAATGGAACGTGTAGCCCAACAAAAAACAGAAGAACTGGGCAAGGTTAAAGATTTTACAGAAGAAGAATTAAAAGAATTATACAAGACACTCAGCCTGGGTGCACTCAAATATTATCTGGTGCGTGTTGACCCTAAAAAGAAAATGATTTTTAATCCTGAAGAGAGCATTGACTTTCATGGACACACGGGACCTTTTATTCAATACACACATGCCAGAATCAAATCGATTTTGAGAAAAGAAA
>CAYPBV010000258.1:0-2586 GCA_964409025.1 uncultured Chitinophagaceae bacterium
ATAAATGCAATTACATACACCTATTATTATTTTCGGTAGTTTTTATTGCCGGAATGAATACGTCTGGACATGCACAAACATTTTTTGGACTTTCGAGCTCTTCAAATGATAACACCTCTCAAGCCGGACCTTCAGTAACTGTTGCGCCACCCGCATCAATGCAAGCAGGTGACCTCGTTGTTGTATATGTACAATACAGAGGTACGGGCGTAACTATTACGAACTCCAATAATGGTGGGCAAACATGGAATACAGGTTCAACGACTAATTCGGGAACAAATCATTCTCTTGCTGTTTTATGGTGCCGGTTTAACGGAACATGGAGTGCCAGTCCCTCTTTTACTGTTACAACAGGTACGGGCGCAATGACTGCTGTTATGTATGTGTACAGGCCCAACAATAGTTTGAGTTTATGGGGTGTACATGTAAATCAAAATAATCAGGTACTTAATAACGCTAATCAAACGGTTAATAGCTATAATACCACAGTTCCACGTACAGTGAGTATGGCATTTGTAGGCAACTCTTCCTCAAATACATGGTCATTTTCGGGTACAGGCTGGACACTACCGGCCTTGCCTGTTGCCGCCAATCAAATACGAAACACAGCTTCAGGTACTTTGAGTTATTCCGCTGCTTATAATATACAAACAAGTGCTGCTACAATCAATTCAGTTACTTTTACTCAAGGCTCCAGCGTAAGTACCGGAAGAACTTATATAACATGGTTTGAACTTACGAATGATGAGTGTGCTAATTCAATCTTATTAACTTCAGGTACAAGTTGTACCAATACGCCGGGTAGCATGTTCGGTTCAACTATTTCATCTCCCACAATCAATGCTCCTAACTGTGCATCAGGTGTTACCTATGATGTCTGGTACAGATTTGTTGCTCAAACAACGAATCCAACAATTTCATTAAGCGGTGTGGCCTTTCCAAATCCGGGTATTCAAATTTTATCAAATAATTGTGGAGGTACCTTTACTTCATTTTTTTGTGGAACCACATCTGTAACAACCAATCATCTCACACCCGGTACCACTTATTTTATAAGAGTATTTTCAACCGGTGCAGCACCTGTTTCCCAAGCTGCCGGTGCATTCAATATTTGTGTTACAGATCCGGTAACACCGCCACCGGCCAATGATGATTGTGCTAACGCTGCAAATCTATCTGTTGCCCAAGGATGTAGTAATATTAATGGCGATATGGCAGGCGCTACTGCATCTTCGCCTGCATTAGGCGGATTATGTACCGGCCCTTTGGCGTATGATGTATGGTACAGGTTTATAGCTCCTAATGTAACAGCAACTGTTAACATTGGAGGTTTAGGGGCAAATTTTTTAAACCCCGGCATTGAAGTTTTTTCAGGTAGTTGTGGTTCTCTTACATCAATTGCCTGCGGTACAGGTACATCATTAACTATGACCGGTATTTTAACGGCAGGCACTACGTATTACATTCGGATTTATTCCCGAAGTACACCTGCACCAAACGGTAATGCAAGGTTCACCATTTGTGTTACCAGCCCACTGTTGCCCGTAATGCGTTTTGGTAACAGTTATGTAAATGTTTCTAAACGGAACACTGGTGGTGTGGTGCAGCCCGGTGATACATTGGAAATAAGAATGATGATGAATCTATCAGCTGCTGCAACATTTAACAATCCACGCTTTGTTGATAATATCCCTTCAAATACTGCTATGCTTACCGGACCTACAGATCGAATCAGAATCATAACTAATGAAGGCTTACCATACAAAGAATATACTCTTGCAGGAGCTGATGATCCTGCTACTTATCTGGCATCACCACCGCCGGGGCAATTTAATGTCAGAGTAAACTTAGGTTTTGGTTCTTCAAATCCCGGAATACCCACTGATAACAGTTTGATTGAATCTGTGAGTGCTTCCGGAACTGTAGCAAACACAAACCGGCCCAGAGGTGGTGGCGGGCTTTTATTTGCCGTGGCATACAGAGTAGTTGTAACAGGTGGTGTAGGTGATACTATCACAATCAACCCGGCGCAAGTACTTTACCGCAGTGGTGTTACTGATGTTACTTTAACTGCAAATTCTTATCAAATTTTGATTTCTGATCCGCTTTCCCTTTGCAATAATAGTACGGGTCTAAACAATGCAGTTGAGTCGGGCGGAACATTTGGTTC
Source organism: uncultured Chitinophagaceae bacterium (assembly GCA_964409025.1). Lineage (GTDB taxonomy): Bacteria > Bacteroidota > Bacteroidia > Chitinophagales > Chitinophagaceae > Lacibacter. The sequence continues at coordinate 2,171 of CAYPBV010000258.1, forward strand.
GGGTACTACACTTAACCGGCCTAATGATCTTACCACACCTATTCCAGGTTATAATTTTGTAAACAATATTAATGCTTATAATAATCTTGGTGATGGGCGTTATGCCATTGTAAAAAACATCAGCCCCCGCAGCGGTACCAGCAGAAACTCGCAACGAGTTACTGACCCTGCTACACCACTTGCTTACGACGATCAATTAAATAGAAATAACCGCATGTTTAATGGTCACTGGTATCCCGATGGCGATCACTCCGGTACAAACAATGCAATAGGAAATGTACCTCCGGGGCCCACAACTAATTCAGGTTATATGCTAATGGTCAATGCTGACTATATACCATCTGATGTGTATAAGCAAACACTTACCAATCTTTGCCCAAGTACCTATTATGAATTTTCGGCATGGGTTAGAAATA
>CAYPBV010000259.1:0-2529 GCA_964409025.1 uncultured Chitinophagaceae bacterium
GATGCCAAACAGTATGAAGGAGTATATGCTTATGAAAATGAAGAACGCATCATTCAATGGAAGGATGGAAAGCTTACTTCACAAAGAGGCGGTGGCAATGTGTTTGAAATAAAAATGTATGAACCGAATAAATTTTTCTTTGAAGGTTCATTTGCATTTCTTGAATTTGTAAAAAACAATTCAGGCAGTTTTGATAAACTTATTTACAGGAATAATGAAGAAACTTCTGAATGGAAAAAAACAACCAAACCTTTGCCGCAGCCACTTGCTGTTATTAAGGTTGACCCAGCATTGCTTTCAGATTATACAGGAGCGTATCAACTGGCGCCGAACTTTATCTTAACTATTACACAGGAAGGTGATGCATTATTTGGCCAGGCAACAGGACAGGGAAAAATTGGTATGGAAGCCATCAGCCCCGTGCGTTTTAAAGCCAAAGGAGTAGAGGCGCAGATTGAATTTAAAAAAGATGCATCCGGTAAAACAGTTGCATTGGTGCTCTATCAAAACGGAAGGGAGATAGAAGGGAAGAAGCAATAAGACAAACTCATCATGTGTACTCTTTTTGTGCAAATGCGCAGCATTTGTTTCTCAGCGGCATCTGCTCCTCTGCGTGAGAATAAAGTTCAATATAAGAATGGCACGCAGAGGAAAGGAGTTCGCAGAGGAGAACGCCAATGAAATTATCATTTATTCAATTATACTCTTTGGTAAAGGCTTTAAAAAGTTTCTTTATGAAAAAGTCAGCCGTAGTTTTTGCGGCTGACTTTTTTGTACCTTTTCTTCACCCAAAACAACTAAGTGTATGAAAGGCTTTTTATTTTTTGCAGCATCTCTTGCATTTACTGCAGTAATTGTTGCGTTTACGCAGCAACAGAAACAAAAAGAAACTTCAGTTGATATGCGAACTTATAAAAGCAAAACCATCATCCGTTGTACGGCCGATTGGGAAGCATTAAAAGATTGGCTCGATGCTTCTGATATTCCACCCATGCCTGGTGCAGGAATTTATCAATGGAAGATTTCCACCAAGAGTGACAGTGCGCAGTTTAACTTTAACCAGGGCATCAACATGTATTATGGCTTTCATATTATTGAGGCAATGGCTTCTTTTAAGAAAGCAGCTAAGTTTGATGCGGAATGTGCTATGATTCATTGGGCGCAGGCATTAACCTATGGGCCCAACATCAACGACTATGGTTACCGTGCTTCACCACAGGCATTGGCAGCGTTGAACAAAGCCAAACAGTTTGCAAACAACGTAACTCCCTTTGAAAAAGAGTTGATGGATGTGATGACGGTGCGTTATACTTCTGACTCTGCTGATGCAACCCGCAAACAATTGAATGAAGCGTATACAGCAAGAATGAAACAGTTAACTTTGAAGTATCCTGAAAATCCTGATGCATTGGCTTTGTATGCCGATGCGATGATGCTGGAACATCCATGGGAATTGTGGAATGGTAACGGCACACCCAAACCATGGACGCCGCTTATTCGTAAAACATTGGAGCAACTGCTAGCCGTTTCGCCGATGCATCCCGGCGGTAATCATTACTACATTCATGTAATGGAAGCATCGCCGTTTGCAAAGCTGGCTTTACCGAGCAGTGAGCGATTGGGTAAAACCAATCCCGGTTTGTCGCACATGGTGCACATGCCATCACACATTTATTTGAAAACAGGTTTTTATCAAAAAGGTGTGGAGGTAAACATCAATGCAGTGAACAGTTACAAAACTTCTATTCCGTTATATGCACCGGTTACAGGAGCTGATTTTTTATACATCATCCACAACCTGCACATGAAAACCAATAATGCTATGTTGCTGGGCGATGCAAAAACAACGTTGGCTGCTGCTATGGAAACACAGGAAAGTATTCCTGTTGATTATCTCGGTATTCCGGGAGCGATGGGAAGTCTGGTGCAGTATGTATATCATGTTCCTGTGCTGGCACAAATACGTTTTGCTAAATGGAAAGATTTGTTAGAGTTGAAACAACCTCCGAAAAAACAGGTATATGCCAACATTCTTGTGGCATTTGGTAAAGGCATGGCATTGGCTAACACCGGAAAGTTGAATGAAGCTAAAGTGCAATTTCAAATGATAGAGGAGTTCATGAAAGATTCTGTATTGCAAATACCTTTTACGCCTTTTTCTCCGGCCATTGATGGCGCTGTTACAGCAGAACATTTATTGAAAGGCACGATTGTATTGAAAGAAAACAAGTTGAATGATGCAATTGTTGCATTTAAAATTGCTGCTATCACCGAAGAAAATATGGTGTACAACGAACCCCGTGACTGGCTGCTCAACCCCAAACATTATTATGGTGATGCCTTACTCAACGCCAAAAAAGGAAAAGAAGCACAGGCGGTGTTTGAAAAAGATTTATTGAACAATGCTGAGAATGGCTGGGCTTTGATGGGTTTGTATCAAAGTTTATTACTTCAACAAAAAACAAAAGAAGCAGCAGCGGTGAAAGTTAGATTTGAAAAAGCGTTTAAAGGAGCGGATGTGAAGATTGA
>CAYPBV010000260.1:0-2525 GCA_964409025.1 uncultured Chitinophagaceae bacterium
ACTGAATGGACAAACGGTAGGCATTCTGCTTCCGTTGCGCAAACTCCACCTGCCTATTCTGATACATAACAATACCTGCAACTGAAGCCGCAAAAATCAATACCCGAAGTATGAAATTCGGTGATTTAGGTAAAGTTGTATAGAGGTCTTGCCGGAAAGCATAAAATAATCCGGCATAGCCAATCATCCAAATCGTGATTAATATATCTATGGCTATTTGCTGTCGTAAAAAACTAATCCATAAAAGACCCGTAATCGCAACGGAAAGACTAACAGCAGCGAATCCGGTATTGGTCTCTATTGCCGGTCTAAGTAAAATCTTTGACAATCTCGAAAAGGCAAGCACCAGAAAACAAAGAATCAGGAAACCAATTAAAGTGTATTGATCTAAGCTGAAGAAATTATCTACATCAAATGAAATTTTGGAATCGATCACCATTGTATTGATGACTCTGGTAATACTGAGTGCTGCAATGGTTAACATTACAACGCTTATCAGCGGAAACAATTTCCGATACTTTCCAAACTGCCAATCCTTATTAAAAAAACCAGTCCGATAAAACCCGATTATCCAATAGAGTAGAATGGAATTGATTAGCAAATCACCAAGCGATGGATGTATCGTACTTGATGCATAAATAGAGGGGTCAAATAAAGGAACACGGTTTAGCTTAAAAAATAGATTGCTTCTTGGATACAAAAGCAATCTAAGGACGATGGCCGTTACAGATAGAAAAACAAAACCTTTCTGAAAACTGATTTCCCTAACAATATCTGAAGCAATCAGGTTGATACTGATTAATAACAAAATAAGGGCAATAGTTCTCAAAATGATAGTCAGGTTATCATAAGGAATTACAGCCTGACGCTCTTTTTGCTGCACATAATAAACTGTGCTGCCTGATTGGCTTTTAACCGGGAGACCCTGATCAGATAGAGAAACATCGAATAAACCTTCAAGATTAGGCAACCCTTCAAATCCAGCGCGTAAATATTTGTTTTCGATAAAGTAGTCCCAGCGAACCGGCAGAACACCAATGATGACAATACTTTTATCTGCTATTTTCTTCTGTTCTCTTCTGATGACGAAACTGCCATTTTGATGTGTCGTGAAAAAAATACCATTCCGATGGGCGATTTCTTCATAGTTGATGTAAAACCTGCTATTGTTCCAGAAAATCAAATTTGCCTTGGAACCGTCTTTTGGCAATTGATACACAAATAAGCCATAAGCCTGATTGAGCAAATTTTGCTTAACAGTTTTATCCGGTGGAAAAGAAATCAGTGCTTTCAAAGACTGCTCATCGCGCAGCTGCTGGTCCATAAAGGATTCAAATGCATGTAATCGCTTCTGTAATTTATCCTGTACCCTATTCTCAGCCGTATTGTAGTTCCAGTAGTTAACAGCCAGAAAGGATATGGTATACAGCCAGGCTGCTGCAATAAGCAGATATGCGTGCTGATACAGTGATTTTCGGATAACAGTAATCAAACGATTTCTTTTTTAACCTGATTCCAGATGGCATCCATTTCACTGAGCGACATATCAGCCAAGGACTGACCACCGGCTTTAGCCACCTGTTCCATCTTTTTGAATCTCGCTATAAATTTCTGGTTGGTGCGTTCCAGCGCACCCTCTGCGTCTACCTGCAAAAACCGTGCATAATTAACGAGGCTGAATAAAACATCACCAAATTCTGCTTCTATTCGGGCAGAATCGCCCTTGGCAACTTCATCCTGCAGCTCCTGCATTTCCTCCTGTACTTTCAACCACACATCTTCCTTTTTCTCCCATTCAAAACCTACCTGCTTGGCTTTTTCCTGAATACGGGTAGCTTTAACAACGGCGGGAAGCGACACTGGCACACCACTAAGCACGGAATCTTTCCCTTCTTTCATTTTAATCTTTTCCCAATTGCGCTTAACATCTTCCTCATCATTCACTTGTACATCACCATAAATATGTGGATGCCGTACAATGAGTTTCTGCGCAATACCCTCCAGTACTTCCTGTAAGGTAAATTGTGCCTGTTCCTTACCAATTCTGGAATAAAAAAGTACATGCAACATCAGATCACCCAATTCTTCTTTGATATGCTGCCAGTTTTCAGCAGTAATAGCATCAGCCAACTCGTAGGTTTCCTCAATAGTCATTGGCCTGAGAGAATGAATGGTTTGCTTTTTGTCCCATGGACATTGCTCACGCAGTTCATCCATAATCTTCACCAGTTTCAAAAAAGCTTGCTCTACAGACATAAAATTAGATTGACAGTAGTGAATTCACCACCATAGAAATAAATAAGAAACTGAAAATTATCAGGAGCCAGAAATTCAGGATAGCATACTTGACTATAGTTTTAAACCTAGTTTGCCCATAGAAGTTCCGCATTGATTTATACAAATAGAAAAAGATGAGTAGAAACTGAATAATCATGAGCCAACTGAATATAGACCAGCCAGAGAGTTCTCCTAAGGAGCCGATAGCTAAAAGTAACAGTAGATTAATGTATTGCGCTATATACAAA
>CAYPBV010000261.1:0-1846 GCA_964409025.1 uncultured Chitinophagaceae bacterium
GATAAGCTCAGCAAATTCAACCAATTATTCTTCGCTGCTTTTAATTGATATTCATTGATTTTATTTTGATTGGCTGATGATTTGTAAGTAGGGCTGTTAAGTGCAAGCATAACTAATGTATCCTCAATGCTCATGGAAGAATCTGCTTTAACGGTTGTTGCCTGACTTATGCCCTGCAACCATAAGAATAATACCAATATCAGCGTATAAAAAGAACGCATCAAACACATAAGGTGTAAATCGGTTGTTGTAATTAAAGTTTTATTGCTCATATTCAGTGTTTACTGGTTGGTCCATATTTTGTAATTTCAACATCATTGCTATAAAAGGATAATAAATTACGATATCAGTAATTTGCCCTAAAGCAACTTGTGCAATTTCTCCCACATATTGTGAAAAGATACCTGCTGTTGCTGCTGCAATTATAATTTTATGTTCTCGTCTTTTAACTGCAAAATAACCTCTAATACCGGTTTTTAAAATAGTAAAGTATAAAAAAAGTGCCAGTGCAAAGCCTACCCAACCAAGTTCAAGCGCTTTTTTCATAAAACCACTGTCTGGCGGAAACCCTGCAAGCGGATGCCCGGGGTGATAAATATGTGCTTCATCGCCGGTAGTATTAAGTCCGCCTCCAAAAGGGTGCCTGTACATATAGGGCCTTATAGCTTTTCGGTTCATTTCCCGTACTAAATAGGAAGGATCTTTGGTTCCTCCTTTAAATGTATTTCTGAACTGATTTATCTGATTATTATTATAAACAGGCGCATACATGATGAAAAGAAAAGCTGCAAGCCCAATTCCTGCAATAATGCGGCTGATTTTACGGTTTAATGTTATCAATATAAAAAAGCCAAAGCCTGCTACCAGCATAACATTTGCAGTTCTTGTAAGTGAATATGCAATTGCAAGAAAACATAATAAGGCAACAATCAGAAAAAGATAACGCTTTCCTTTATTCCTAAGCCCGGTTGACGAACCAAGGAAAAAAATACAGCAAACCGTCATTGCAACTGCAAGTGAAGGTGCATCAGGAAAGGTGGATATACGTCGTGCCCCGCCATTTACAAATGTCATGCGGTAGCGGCGCTCATCTGCACGGAGCCACTCCAGTTCAAAATCAAAAAATCCATGCCATTCCTGTATGCAGGTATAAATAGCAGTTAAGGAAGAAAAGATGAGTAAAACTGTTATAAAACGGTTTACTGCTGCATAACTGTTTAGTACGTTAAATGCAATAAACAGTAAAGAAATGGTAGCAGCTATTTTTCTGAATGCAGGTAAAGCTCCCTGTAATGAAAACCCCGCAGGATTAAATACTTCAATAGTTGTGTAAAGATAGAATAACAAAAAAATGGGTACTACAGGTGTTTTTACAAACGTATTAATACTTGTTTTAAGATCATAACGCCTTACAATAAAGCCCAGTACGGTAACAATAATAAGCAAGTCGGAGTATATGCCTATGGAAAGTGAATCATTCAGTAACAGTCGGTTAAAATGACTTATAAAGAATGAGTAAAACATAATGATGTATAAGCCAGCTTCGGCATACAGTATACAAATAATTGCAATTGCTGTACAACTCAGTATAAGAGGAATACCTGCCGCATAAATGGGCTTAACTGATCCCAGCAGGCCTGCGGCAATACCAGTTAAGAGAAGGATTAAAATTACAAGTGCATTCTTTTTCAGTGCGGCCGAGCGCTGATGCTTTGACTTCAATGCCAATACATTACTTTTTTGATATGCATCACCTTGTTGTTTCATGAAAATGGGTACTGTTTCAAAAAAACAAAATTTTAAGGTAAACTGCAATCATTACAATTGCTGCAATAAAAATTAGCAG
>CAYPBV010000261.1:1856-2524 GCA_964409025.1 uncultured Chitinophagaceae bacterium
ATTAGCAGCTGTTCATGAGTACTTTTTTTTTCAGTTTGCATTATGCAGTAGTTAATCTCTTTAAAAGCAGCTTATGCTACGTTCATATTTTTGAAATCTACCATGTTTAAAATGGAACCAAGATATTTTTCTTTAAGACTTCTAAAAAAGGCTATAGCCTCTTTATCTATCTGTTTAATCATATCAGAAGCAGAAAAAACACCTATAACCGTTTCTGCATAAATAGATAGTTCTTTGGCATCGGAGAAATCATTCAGTGGCGGTCCTTCCAGAAAAATATAGTCAAAGTGCTGCTTAAGTTCATCCAGATGCTGCAGCATGTTTTCTTTTGGCAGTATTTCTGATGGCGTATAATCTCCACCTTTTGATCCTATGATATAAATACTTTCATCTTTTACACATACTGCATTACTCATAACATGGTCAATAATAGGAATATTACTTTCTTTGGTATACGCCAGTTTTTCGAGTACAGGCGTACCCCCCAACTCTACTGTGAGGTCATTATTACTAAAATTGGTATCAATAATCAGAATTTTATTTTTACTAAGGCTCAGGCTATGTGTAAGGCCCATGATGAGTGTAGTTTTTCCCTGACCTTTTTTTGTACTGGCAAAAGAATAATCTTTTTACCACTGTTTTCAACTTCATACCTAAGTTTACGTAAC
>CAYPBV010000262.1:0-2471 GCA_964409025.1 uncultured Chitinophagaceae bacterium
AGTAGAAAGCCGTAATTGAATAACAGCGCCGTTTACTAATGACTGATTACTGTGTACCACCGCCGCAATAGCAAATCCTTCAATTGTTTCTTCACTCTCTTTTGTTACTCCGTAGAATTGATTGCTGGTGTTTTGTTTTTTCTCCATCGTATCAATAAGCGTTACATTCGCCAGTTTGGGTGAAGTGGTTACAGCAAATACCACCTGCTTATGTTGCAAAGATTTTTCTCTGAGTTTATCCTTTACCCGTTGCGGATGCTGTATGTCTAATATCCTCTCCAAAGTTCCGTTGAGCTGCTGCATTTCAGGGTCGCCGGTACTGGTTTTATCCATGGTCAGCATCATGTTTTCAAGCCTGTCCACTTCATTTGAAAATTCATCATCCTGATTGGGCAATAAAACTTCATTGTTGGCTACGGTTTCAGGTTGTTTATTGATTTCTTTTTGCAACAATGCTAATTTTTGCAGCAGTTTTTGCTCAGGATTATTTGACGATGTTTCATACGGCGATGAATTGAGCCGCTGGTTGTATTTGGAAGCTGAGTTCTGTGTAAGTAGTTCTAATTCGTTTACAGGACTATAGCCTGTATCTTCTTTCTGTTGATAATACGGGTCAGTCCGCATCCACTCCTCTAATTTAGCTGAGTCTTTATCAGCCTTATCATAAAAACTAAGTTTATCAGTAAGGTTTTCATCTTTTATTTTAGCATCAGGAAGGTTTAGGTTCAAGCCTTTTTGCTCGTTTACAATAACAGGTTTATTACCTTTTCCTCCCCCTAATGCCCAAAAGGCCATTGTGAGAAATGGTATTACCAGCAGCGGTAACACCAGCATCATTTTTCTTTTCCGCAGGAAGGCCTGCGACCTTTGCACACTGCTCATACACTTCATTTTTGTTTTTGTGATAAATAAATTTGTTCCAGCACCTGCACACTATCCATCAAACCCGGCCGGGCTTGCAGAATGCTGTCGTATTCATTCGTTCTGTTCAATTTTAAACTATCCATATATTTTCTAAAATCCTGTATTTGTAAATAAGTTTGTTCATCTATAGTTGCCTCCGGCATTATGGTTTCATCTCCTGATTTATTAAAGTGCTTCGGAATATCCATTTGCTGAATCTCTAAAGCTTTCTGCTTTCTTTCAGGACTAAGAACACTGTTTACAATAAGAAAAATACTGTAGCCACCTGCAGAAACACAGAAAAATATCAGTATTAGTTTTAATCGTTTAAAATCTGTTTTCATAAATATCCTGTTCATATTATCTGCAAATAGTTGTTGTGCTTTAATGCCGACACCGGCAATTTTGCCAGCCACTTTATCAGATACGGTAGTTTTATCATCTGACTGAATCTCTTTCTTTTTCTTTTTGAACAACCACATACTACCTGTTTTGAATGTTGATGTCAGTATTCTCCAACGTCCGCCATTTTTCAATTAAAAAACCATGTGAATTATTATCACTACGGGAAACATTTCTCAGGTATCCTTCGGTAATCAGATTCCTGGTTACAATAGTGGTGGGGCGAATAATTTTCTGTTCCCCTTTATACCTGAAATAAAATGGATACACATCTGTATTAATAATGATGCTATCCATTGTGATTTCCTGACTGATGTTGCCCGATATAAGGTTTGAATAATACCCATTCTCTTTCAGGTTATCGTATTGTTGTTTTGCTGAATTGTCTGCCAGGTATAATGCTTTTGTAATGTTGGCCTGAATAACTTTATCATCGGGGTCAAGAGAAAAGAAGAAATGATGAAACATTTTTACATGGTCTTTTGCTTCCACTGGAATATTATCCTTCCTGTCGGCTGCATAGGCTTCTAATGCCTTTCCATTTGCCAATATAAAAACCTTGTTTTGAGATTGAGATGAAAGCTGATAGCTTTTGTAAGCGATAAAAAGAGATATAATAACACAGGCAGCTAAGAACGCCACACTGAATAGCCGGATATACCTGAAAGCGGTGTCTATATTTTTTGTTTTCTGAAACATTGCTCACATTTTTCCAAACTCACAATTGTATATTCTGCAATTATTTTACCAAGAAGGGGAATTGTAGGGTAAGTGAGGTAGGGCTAACAGGTGCGTAAACACTTAGCTAAATGAATATTCTTAACTTCATAAGTCAAACATTATCGAAATTTTAATGAAAACTGAACCAATCACTATACGACAGATTTCGAAGAATCAGTTTAATATTTTTATGCTGTTTACACGGCATCCTGCTGTACAAAATTTTGCAAGGGAGTTAGAATACTATTCAAATGACGACAACTCTATTTTAGGAGTGGTTCTGTTAGATTTATATGACAGGGATTTTAGTTATGTGCTTTTGGTGAGAGATGAAAACAGACAATTCCGGGAGTTTGACACCAAAGTAAGTTTCTCCAGTAAAGGTGAAGCTATAGATATGCTGAGCAATTCCATGAAGTGGCATACAGCACAGAATCTTAAATCTG
>CAYPBV010000263.1:0-2456 GCA_964409025.1 uncultured Chitinophagaceae bacterium
ATATGCCTGTATGTAGTTATCAGGAAATTGTGCCATAATACTGTCTGCCACCTGCTTTAACATGTTTCTTCCCGCTGTTCCAAAGGCTGGCCGTGGCTGCGAGGTCATGATGTAGCATTTTTTACCGGCATTTACAACAGCGTTATAAATTGTTCTGTAAGCAAACATGATTTCAGTTATACTCAATGGCCCATCATATGCATTCGATGGATAGCCAACAATAACAATATCAGCACCCTGGTTAAGAGCAGCGGTAACATTATTATTTATATCAGGAGCATTTTGATTTCCGGTGGGGCTATACCCGGTGGGCATACCATGAAAAATATTGCTTCCGCCCACTGCCATATTGAGCCAACTGCTCATAACACCTATGCGGGTGTAATAATTTCCCACTCTCCAAACTACAGCACTATCTTCAGTAGTGGCACCCGTACCTGCAAGCGTGGATGAACCTATCCATACAACTCTTTTTGCCTGTTGTGCTGGAGTTTTTGTTTTACTCCATTGCAGTGATTTAAATGAAGCTCCTGTAATTGAGAAAACTGAAGTGAGCGAAACCGTAGATGCAGGAAGTGTAATGGTTTGACCATTACCTGCATTGATTGAAGGAATAGCATAAGGTGCTGCATTTACAGTTATACGTACAGTATCTATTCCTGTGCCGCCATTATTATCTGTTGCACGTAATTCAAAATCATACACACCCTGAACCAGCCCCGTTACTTGAGTTTGCAAACCGGCAGGTGAAGTAATGGAGAACTGTGCAGGGCCACTGACTTTACTCCATTGAACTGAAGAAATGGTTCCATCTGCATCCGTTGCCGAACCATTGAGTGTAATACTGTTTAAAGGAAGTGTAATGGATTGATTATTGCCTGCATTTACAACAGGAAGCTGATTGTTTAATCCGCTTACGTTTATTGTGGTAGTTGCATAAACTGTATGTTCATAATTATCTGTAACTGAAATCATGAACACATGTGTGCCGTTGGTTAAACCGGTTATGGTGGTGCTAAGTGCGCCGGGTGAGGTTATGATTGAACTGCTGTTTGCCCAAACCGGAAAGAATGCAGCCGAACCAATAGTATTATTTGCAATGATGCGATGACCTGTATTGTTCTGATGTATACCATCTCCGGCATCATAAAGCATCAGTTCCCCGTTTAAATCTGTTAAAGGCGCATGCACATTAATAATAGTACCTGCTGCAAATCGTCCCATTTGTTCTCTCACCAGTAATGAATCTGCTATTTCCCGTAATCTTAATCTTGCTATGGGGCCAAAATTTTCACGGGGCTGAGGTGTATAAATAAAACATTTTTTTCCTGCCGCTACAGCTGAATCATAAATAGTTTGATAGGCAAATAAAATCCTGCCAGTTTCAAGTTCGTCGTAATCATTGGAAGGATAGCTTATAACAATGGCATCTGCATCCGGATGATTAGAAAGGGCAAATGTTATATTCCGATCAGTTAACGGTGCATCTTCAGCTCCCTGTGGTGTGTATGTTGATGGCATACATTGAAATATAGACGTACCTGTTAACGCAAGATTTACATTGGATGAAAAAAGTCCATTTGCTTCACCAAATGAAAGTATTCGATTATAAACAGAACTGTCAGCCGTAGATGCTCCGCTCCCTGCAAGTGTGGATGAGCCCAGCCACACATATTTTTTGGGCGTTTGTGAAGGCGTTTTGAGTTTCAGCCATCTTACAGATTTTATTCCTGTGCCGATTGTAACAGCTGCAGCACTTATTGTAGTACCGGACACAGCAATGTTTTGTGTTTGGGGTGATGTGATGGTGACAGAAGGAAAGCCATGACTAACATTGTTATTTACTGTAACACGTACTTCATCTGTATGACTCAGATTGAGGTTATTTGTAACCCTTAATCTGAATACATAGTTACCCGCTCCCAAACCTGTAACTGTTGTTGATAAATTATTGGGCGATGTTATTGTGCCTGTTGATGGCCCCAGCAATTTTTCCCAGCTTACACTGGTGAAAACGGCTCCGTTTCCAGGGGTGCTTCCTGTTCCGTTAAGTGTAACAGACGTAGCAGGAAGGCTAAGAATTTGATCATTACCCGCAACAGCAGCAGGTATTGCCGTTGCAGCAGTTGTACGTTGATACAAGAGCAGCCATTCAAGAATATTCAAACTATCCTGCGTTACACCTTTTCCTCTTACAAGACTGCCGTTATTATTTGCATGCACCGGAACACCTCCTGCGGCACATCCATTATTACAAGATCCCGTATTCCCATAATAATTTGTAATCGGTCTTCTGTTTGTATCAAGCCATGGCCCGTTCGTAACATGTTCAAAACCTGCCCATACAGTAAATTTCATACGTGGTGCAGGAAGTGTGTTATTTAAATTATTATGCAGACTTAAATCGTAATTTAAAAAGGAATCCCCCTCGCCTGCAATAGTACAAACACGTGGAC
>CAYPBV010000264.1:0-2451 GCA_964409025.1 uncultured Chitinophagaceae bacterium
ATGTAGCACGCAGTGAATGTCCTGTATGCTTGTACGCAATCATGGTATGGATAGCACAAATCAGCACCAGCCATGGCACAAGTGAGGCATTCTCTACGGGATCCCAGGCCCAGTAACCACCAAAGGTTAAACTTTCATAAGCCCATGCCGCACCCATCATAATCCCTAGTCCTAAGATTCCTGCACTAAACAATGCCCAAGGCCGTGCAGGAGCCAGCCAATTTTTATACTCCCGTTTCCATAAGGCCGCAATCACAAACGCAAATGGTACTATGGTACTGGCAAAACCCAAAAACAACACAGGCGGATGAATCACCATCCAATAGTTCTGCAGCAAAGGATTCAAACCTTTACCATCTCTGATAAAACTTAAGTAATCAGTTTTTAATGTGCCGTCCTGATTAAATCCTATTGGAAATTGTGCAGCACTCAGCATGTCTTCATTCCGCATCAGCACAAATGGACTGCTTCCTACTTTAAAATCGAAAAAGTAAATACCAATCACCATGGTGGCCAGTGCAAACTGCATAAAGCTGATGGTAGTCATTACAGGCGCTTCCCATTCCTTTTCTCTCCAGATAATGATGCCGCCAAGAATGCAATGCCAGAAACTCCACAATAAGAAACTACCTTCCTGCCCTTCCCAAAAACAACTGAAAATGTATTGCATGGGTAGTGCCAGATTGCTGTGTTTCCAGCTATACGCATATTCAAAGCGATGATTGGATATGATATAGTACAGGCAAATAAAAATACCGAGTACAGAAAGGATTTCGGTAATAAAAGAAATGCGTGCAATACGTTTCCAGCTTTGCTGCTGCAAACTATCTTTTGAAACAGTGGCTTTGTAAAATGAAACGGTTGCAAGTAAAGATGCAATCAAAGAGAGAACGGCTAAGAAATGTCCAATTTGTCCCGGCACTAACTGCTCACCTGTATAACTCGGCATGTACGTTTAAAATTTTAGTTGCTGCTTATTTTTGCTTGTTCTTCTGTGTATTTGCTGGGGCATTTAATTAAAATATCATCACACATAAATGCACTGTCGGTCATTTTACCTTTCAGCACCATACGTTCGCTGCGTTCCATATCGGTTGGTGGTTTGCCTTTCATGTATACAACTTTAGTGTTACCCCCCAGTGAATCCACTAAATGAAAACTCAAATAGTTAGGGTTTACCAATGCATCGTACTGTATTTTTTGCCCATTGCTGGTATCTAATTTTCCGATAAGATGCACGTACTTACCGGGTTTGTTTTTAGCACTGGCAATACTATCGTAAGTTGAAGCATCTGTAATAGAAGTAGCGAGGATGGCAATACCTACTGCAATTACAATTAAAATAATGATATTGGTAATCTTCATGTAATAGAATATTTCAGGCCGCAAAGGTAATTGAAAAACAAACCGCATTATGTTTTGTTGGGGTTTAAATGCAGGTGATGTAACGTGCTTTTAACGCTTTGTTGGGCTGGGGTAGCCTTCGAATCATCCGGTGAATGATTCGCACGCTTGTACTATTTGAATTCTAATCAGCAATTCACCTCATCCCGACCTTCTCCTCCAGAAGAAGGCCATCCACACACAGCCCATGCTTTTCAGAGAGTATCATTAAAAGTATTGTGGTTGAGATGTGATGAATAAAGATTCATTGATGAAATGCCAAATTAAATTGTTCATCAAAGTAAAAAAGCTCGGCCTCCTTCTCGTTTCGAGAGGAATGAGAAGCTGAGGTGATTTGTTTTTTTTGCTTTCATCTCCCCTTCCACCCTAACTTTGTCCCGCTTTTCAAAAAAAGCGCTTTTATGACAGACTTAACCCTCTTCGACCAGGATGGTGCCGGTAACCCTAACAACAACATCTTTGGTTTACCCTTTGAAGAAGAAGACGCCCGGCTTGTTCTCCTGCCCGTACCCTGGGAAGTAACCGTAAGTTATAAAGCCGGTACTGCCCGTGCACCCGAGCACATGATGAAAGCCAGCCTGCAGGTTGAATTGTTTGATAATGATACCGACCATGTGTGGAAGCAGGGCATTTACATGCGTGAAGTGGATAAAAAAATTCTGCTCAAAAGTGATTATCTCCGTAAAGAAGCTGAACTCTATATCAATTACATTACGCAGGGTGAAAATGTAGATGATAACAAGTTTATGTGCAAAGCCCTTAAAGAAGTAAACCAGGGCAGTGAATTTTTAAACATTTGGGTGTATGAGCAAACAAGAGAATTGCTTAATCAAAATAAACTGGTGGGTTTAATTGGCGGCGACCACAGTACACCACTGGGCTACTATAAAGCCATTGCAGAAAAGTATGGTGATTTTGGCATTTTGCAGATTGATGCACATTTTGATTTGCGTAAATCCTATGAAGGATTTAAATATTCTCACGCCTCCATCATGTATAACACATTGAATGAAGTGCCGCAAATGACCAAACTGGTGCAGGTAGGCA
>CAYPBV010000265.1:0-2439 GCA_964409025.1 uncultured Chitinophagaceae bacterium
CAGGTATTGCTACCAATTTCAGTGATAAACGCATCCCACAAAAAGGTACGCCACCCAAGCAAGTAAAATGGGGTAATCTCTTAATCTTTCTCGTCATTTTTGGCTTGGCAGGTTATCTATCTGAAACAGCTACCAAGCAAAACTGGGAGAACAGAAAAATCTATAACCTCTTTGAGAACAATTATCGTTTCGGTAGTCTTGTATTTGGTGGTGGCGATGTGTTGATGCCGATGATGTATGATCAGTATGTATTGCGCCCAGAATCAAAAGTGATTCAACGTAACGGCCGTGATGTATTGAAAATGACGAATGAGGATTTTTTAACAGGCTATGGTTTGGTGCGCGCTATACCCGGTCCTGTTTTTTCAATTGGCGCTTATACCGGCGGTATGGTGATGCGTAAAGAAGGGGTGACTATGCACTTGGCTGGTTGCATCATCGGCTCCTTTGCCATTTTTTTACCCAGCTTATTGTTGGTTTTGTTTTTCTTTCCTGTTTGGCAGAATTTAAAAAAGTACGCTGTTATTTATCGTTCATTGGAAGGTATTCACGCTGCAGTTGTAGGTATTATGGGAGGTGCTACGCTCTATTTATTACAATCAGTAAACTTGAATAAAGTTACAACAGGAGAAATGGGTGCACTAATGGACTTAGGTGTTGTGCTACTCACATTTCTCCTGTTGCGATATTCTAAATTACCCTCGCCGGTGATAGTGGTGCTCTGTTTATTACCGGGCTTGTTTCTGCTGGGTTGATTGTTAAAAATCTTCTTCCTCGTCTTCTATTTCAATCTCCTTTCTTATTTCAATGATAATGGAGAAGCCATTACCATCCTTTGATTTTTCTTTCAGCAAACTCAGGTAAGGGGCACTGTATTTTTTCGCATGCTCGTACATATAATTGTCTCCATTCTGGCTGTAGTGATATTCATTACCCAATACCTGTGTTAGTTTTTGGTGCCATGCAGCCATTTTTGTTTTGATGCTTTGCTCAGGTATGTTTTTCTCCATCACTGCGTAAAACCCAGATCCAAGCATGTCTTCAATGTAATTATCCAACGCGCCGCTTACTTTAATGGTAGTGCCATAGCGCGTTGCCATAAAACCGGCGCCATCGATTTTCGCACCCTTTTTACCATCAAATCTGTTCTCTGCAAATCCAACAGCCTGCATCAAGGACTTTGCAAACTCAGTTGATCTAATTGGTGCATTGGTAATAAAGCGCTTCTCTTTACCGTATTCAGACGGAGCATAGATTTTCAATGCAATCATATAAGCGCCAGATGTAAATGGATCTTCTGCAATAGAGAGGCCATCTCCATTAGTTTTAAAGCCACCATTTGTTTTCTCGCCAATTGATGCTCTTTTAACCTTGCCATTTTCATTCAGATAGGTATTGAAGTGGTAGTCTTTCAGACAATCAGACAGCTTTTTTTGAATCTGTGGAAACTGCTCTTGTGCTGCCTGATAAGTAAGTCCACTGGCAAATACAGCTTCCAGATCATGCTTATCCGTTTTTTCAGGGACCCTGATTTTACTGTCTGTACTTACTAATACGTACGTTTTCTTAGCACCAGGAAAACTTTGTTTACTAGGAAAACGAAAGTGATAGCCAATAAATCCATCATCTTCAATTGTGTATGAAATACCGCGAATACTGCCAAACCCCTTACTTGTATTTAGTTTTTTTAGGTCGTTAAATGCTTCACAATCGTTGTTGTAGACAACAGGTGGTTGATTTGATTGGGCTAAATCCACTAATTCCAAATCATCAAATTCAACTCTTTGCTTATTGTCTTTTACCAAGCCAATATAATTCCCATATAAACTTTGAGCGGGATAGGTATTCACTTGTTGGTCATCGATCAATAAAAGCCAATTACTTCCTTGCTTTCTCACTTCCAGCTTTTGCTGAATAAAAGGATCTTTTTTAACGATATC
The DNA here is from genome assembly GCA_964409025.1 of uncultured Chitinophagaceae bacterium. GTDB lineage: Bacteria > Bacteroidota > Bacteroidia > Chitinophagales > Chitinophagaceae > Lacibacter. The sequence goes on from CAYPBV010000265.1 coordinate 1,941, forward strand.
TGTTTTAACCCATTTCAATAATTCTATGGTACTGCCATTTACCCATTTTGACAGACAGTAATATCCAGAAGACGATATTAAAAATTTATATCCTGAAATTGGCGAACTGCTATTTGCGCCAAATACAAGTCCATACCCCCAAGTCTTATCACCACCTGTGAATGTTGTTTTTACGGATGCACTAAAATCAGTGTTGATGTCTAAATCAGTACCAGTTGTTTCAATCCTTGCTCCGCTGAAAGAAGGGTCAAAGTCCCAAAGAATACCCTTGCCATTATAAATGGCAAATTGATTTTTATCGTTAGTGTACACATTCCATCTGCTGCCGGCAGTACTAAAATCTTCTTTAAATATCGTTACTTGTCCATTTGTAATGATGCAGCTGATCAAAAACAAAGTGACCATCAATAGAGAATGCTTGTTTTTCATGTGTCCTTATTTCAGTTGTAAAACTATTCAGCTGCAAACCGCCGTAAATACCCTGTAATGGGTATTTAAA
>CAYPBV010000266.1:0-2377 GCA_964409025.1 uncultured Chitinophagaceae bacterium
CTATTATACTTTCTACTTCTATCGACTTTAATTCATACCATCTGTTGGCAACATAACTAATAAGTTCTTCATCCTTTTCATTTATCCGTAAATTATCAACTACTTCAGCATACGTTTTCCCCTCACCAAAAAGATTCTTGGCTTTTTCATAAAGTTTATCCCATTCTTCATCTAATCCTTTTTGAGCGATATATTCAGCTTCTTCTTTACTGCATGATTCAGAAAGTAATTCTAGAACCTGAGGAAAAGATTTTCCACTATTAAATAGGTCTCTTGCTATAGAATATAATTCTAACTTTTTTTCTATTGATATTTTTTCGTTTTGAGTCATTGCTGCAAAATCTGATTCATTTTCGTTATAAAATTTAATTCACCTCATCCGCCTTCGGCACCTTCTCCTTCAGGAGAAGGCTGTTCAACGATCATTCGTCTTCGGAAGGATGGGCTTTTGTTTTTTAAATATGCTGTTGTAAAAATTACTTCAGCATTTTATTTCTTATCATCAATTTTAGATGCAACATTGCTGATTGTTTGTAACACCCGGTCAATCTTATGCTGCACTTCCTCATTTGTAAATCGTATAACTGTAATTCCCAATTCTTTTAACTCATAAGTTCTTCCTGCATCACTTTCTTTTACTTCTTTTTCATTATGAACGCCGCCATCCACTTCAACTACCAATCTTTTTTCATGACAATAAAAATCGGCAATAAACTTATCCAACGGATGCTGCCGCCGAAACTTCAATTCATCTAACTTTTTATTTCGCAAAAACTTCCATAAAAATTTTTCTGCGATGGTGGGTTCTTTACGCATACCACGAGCATACTCATACAATTTACCTGTTGCATGGCTGTGTAAACTATCATTATACGAATCACTCATGGTTCAAAAAATTTCGGAGGCTCTCCACTCCCTCTCCTATAGGAGAGGGCTGGGGTGAGGTGAACTATCGAAATTCATTCTGCCCACTATTCATCAAACTCTCACAACAAATGCTCATTTTTGCACATGCTATGATGTATGCGACGCAAGGAACGATGCCACATGCACATCTGCTGGTATCACCACCGCATTATAAATGCTTCATATACGTTCCCAAATCCTTATCTCCTCTTCCACTTAAACAAATAATCACCTGGTCGTCTTCTTTAAATGTATAATTGTGTAACACTGCAAACGCATGCGCTGTTTCCAATGCCGGAATAATTCCTTCCAGTCTGCTCACTTCAAAAGCTGCTTGTAATGCTTCCTCATCTGTTGCACTTAGAAACACACCTCGGCCACTATCAAACAAATGTGCATGCAGCGGACCAATACCGGGATAATCCAACCCAGCCGAAATACTATGCGGCTCCACTACCTGTCCATCATCTGTTTGCATCAGTAAACTTTTACTTCCGTGCAAAATACCGGGCTTTCCAAGCTGTGTTGTAGCAGCACTCATACCACTGTTCACGCCATGCCCTGCTGCTTCTACTGCAATCAACTGCACACTTAACTCATCTAAAAAATGATAAAACGCACCTGCCGCATTACTGCCACCACCCACACAAGCCATCACATGTGTAGGCAATTCATGTCCTGTATGTTCTTTCAACTGCCAACGCATCTCTTCGCTAATCACACTTTGAAAACGTGCCACCATATCCGGATACGGATGCGGCCCCACCACACTGCCAATGATGTAATGCGTATCGTTAGGGTTATTAATCCAGTCACGAATGGCTTCATTGGTTGCATCTTTCAATGTTTTGCTGCCACTTGTTGCAGGCACCACTTTTGCACCCAGCATTTTCATACGTGCCACATTGGGCGCTTGCCGTTCAATATCTTTTTCGCCCATGTACACAATGCACTCCACACCTTTCAACGCACACACTGTTGCCGTTGCTACTCCATGCTGACCCGCACCCGTTTCCGCAATGATGCGTTTTTTACCCAATCGCTCAGCCAATAAAATTTGTCCGACAGTGTTGTTGATTTTATGTGCACCTGTATGGCACAGGTCTTCCCGCTTGAGCCAGATATTAGTGTTGAATTGCGCACTCAACCGCTTGGCATAATACAACGGTGTGGGCCGACCTACAAAATCTTTGAGCAATGCACGAAATTCCTGTTGAAACGATGCCTCACTCATAATGTCGAGGTAGCGGTGCTGCAGTTCTTCCACATTCCGATGCAGCATTTCAGGAATATACGCCCCGCCAAACTTGCCATAGTAGCCTTGTGCGGTGGGTTGTTGATATGTTGTTGTCATAGTTTTTTGTTTTTGTAGTCGTCGTTTTTGCTACTATTGAGCTGCTGTTGCGTCGCACTCTTCAACTGCCGAAGCTTTATTGTGCATAGCACTGTTGAGCGAAGGCATGTCTTGTAC
>CAYPBV010000267.1:0-1835 GCA_964409025.1 uncultured Chitinophagaceae bacterium
AGCTTATCCGGATGCTACGGCAGGTGAGTATTTGGATGAACGTTTAAGAGAGATTGGATTGAAGAAATAAATCAGTAGTGCGACTGTTGCTGCATTTCTAAGATCTTGATCTGCATCACAGTAGCAATATTTCTGGCTTTCTGTTTGGCGAGATTGGCTACCTCGCCTTCAAATAAATCATCTATAGTTGCTTCGAATAGCTGAAGCCATGTATCAAAATGTGTGCTATCTAACTTTTTGATATGATGGATGTGGCGATGTATTTCCATAGGATTACCCTGATAGTTGCCTGTAAAGAACAAGGCATTCTCCCAAAATCGTACCATGGTTTGCATATGTGCATCCCAAGATGTTTCGGTAAAAAAGTGATTGATAGCCGGTGCTTTGGCTACGCGGGTATAAAAGCTTGTAACCAATAATTCAATGTCTCTGCTTTTGCTGATATCATGTTTGGTCATAGGGTAGCATTGTGGTAGTTACAAATCTTTTTTACTGAATTTATGGAGGGATATGCCAACGGGAATGAGTATCCATAACATCAAAGCAACAAAGGAAAGCGTCATGCCTGTTGCGGTTCCAAAAAAGTCTTGAAAGATGGCACCTGTATAACCCATGAGTGCAGAGATATCTAGTTTCAACAGAATGAGAATGCGCGACAAGTCGATAGGGTTTAAGCTGCTCACAACAATCATGGCTTTTTCTATTGGATAATCTGATAATTGGAAAAGACCAAATAAGACCAATCCATCAAATAGGATAGTGAAGTATAACCACATCAGCACGGCAGTGCCAATGCCCTTTGCCTTATCTCTAGTGAATACAACGGCCAGCATTGCAATTGCTGCAAAAATTACAGACAATAAACCACCGCAGGCAACGAGTAGTAATCCGGTTAGGCTTCTTTCAAATAATAATACAGGAATACCGATGCCAACTAAGAAAGCAAGGCCAAGTGATAGTGATAGCCCGTAAAATATGCTTAGCCATATTTTCTTTCTCTGGATGGGCTGACTTAACAAAAGTTCAATAAACTCATTGCTATTATATACATAGATGGTGGCAAATACAATGCTAACAAGTGGTACGATGAGTAAGACAATATTCAACACGCTTAAGATAGCTTTAGCGCTTGTGTCTTCTAAGCTGAAAATACTGCCGGATGCTAATAATAGCAGAGCGGTATAGGCCAGCATGATTCTGTTACGCAGAATATCCCGAATCACATATTTGAAAATCTTGTACATGGTTAGCGTTTTAGCATGATCTGTGCAATGGCTTTTGATAATCTCTGTTCACCTGTTTCTTGTTGCAGGTCAATCATGTTCTTATGGAAGACCAATTGCCCTTCTTGCATAAAGATGACTTGTGTAATCATCTCATCCAGTTCGCTCAGAATATGCGAGGTAATTAGAATGACCTTGCCTTTCTCTTTCTCTGCAATAATTTTTTCTTTCAGCACTTCTGTGGCTACGGGGTCCAGTCCTGCAGTAGGTTCATCTAATATCAGCACATCTGGGTTGAATAAGAAAGCCAGACAAGCACTTACTTTCTGACGTGTTCCGCCGGATAGGGTACGCATTTTTTTATCGTACAATTTTTCTAAGTCGAAAGCTTGAATCAACTCTTCATCGAGACTCCCTTCGTGATTGCGGATATCTTTCATCATATTGATCACTTGCCCGATATTCATATTATCTGGATAACGACCAATCTGGGGCATGTAGCCGATGTGTGAACGATAGTTCCAGTCGTGCAGAATGTTTTTGCCATTGAAAGTAATAAAGCCGCTATCTGGTATCACCATACCAAGGATGCTTTTAATCAGCGTGGTTTTA
>CAYPBV010000267.1:1845-2373 GCA_964409025.1 uncultured Chitinophagaceae bacterium
GCTTCCGTTTGGTCCAATCAAGGCAATGCATTCTCCTTTATTGCAGGTAACGCTGATGTTCTTCAACACCTGTAGTTTGCCAAACTGCTTATGTACATTGGTGGCGATAATCATGATACAACAGGTTTAATGTGCGGGTGATCGTCTTTTAACTGCTCAGGAGTGATGCTGGGAATCAGCTTTTCTGATTTGTCCATCAGCGTAGTGATTAAGCTTCTGAATAAGATCATCGCAACAGGAATTTTTTCTATGATGCCTGCATACATACTTACTGGGCGATAAGGCACATCGCCTTGACGATCCTTGTTCAAGTCGTAGCCTTCGTATTTATCCCAATAATTATTATTGAAATTGTTGAGTACAAGTGAGCCATTGGTGCCAACATCAAAGGTATTGCCGATAAAGTCATTGTTGTGTAGCTGGATCTCCATGCAGCTGGCTTGAATCTTCAGTGCCCAGCCATTTCCCTTGAACAAGTTTCTGTTCATCTGGATTCTACTGGCGCCCTCTATATAAATGCCGCTTGTA
>CAYPBV010000268.1:0-2344 GCA_964409025.1 uncultured Chitinophagaceae bacterium
GATTATGATGGATTGGGACGCAATATCAAAGAAATTTATCAGCTCACAGACAATGCCTGAGCTGTTAAAGCGTTGCTATCCATAAAGAAGGTATTTGCATATGAATAAAAGCTTACCTGCTTTATGTTTACTGCTTTTAATAACAGCAGCAGCCCATGCTCAATTTTATTTCCGTGGCGAAATAAAAGATGAGGCTGGCGCCGTTCTTCCTTATGTACGTATCCACCTTACCCGAACCAACAGCTTTTATTACAGCGGTGCTGCAGGTAGTTTTGGCATCCCTTCTTCCACCACATCTGATACAGCTATACTTTCCCTCAATGGATTTGAACAAAAAACAGTTGTACTCATCAGTCATGAGTTTAATGCATTAGAACTAAAACGTTCAGGCTCTTCTGTAGCTGTACAAAAGAAAAGGCTGTTATCATTTACGAAAGACAAAAGCAATGATCCCAAATTGCAATGGTCTGCTTCAGGTGAGAGTTATTCCAGCATTGTAGAGAATAAATTTAACAATACAGAAGTATTTCCCGTAACAGGGTTTGCATTAGGAGTTGATAAGGCATCGTATAGCAATATTCGCCGGTTTATCAATATGAACACCATACCACCACCCGATGCTGTACGTATTGAAGAAATGCTCAATTATTTTCCGGTGCCTGTTAAGGAAGTGGAGCCGGGTAAAACATTTGCTTATGAATCGGTAATTACTGATTGTCCATGGAATGAAAAGAACAAACTCATGATTGCCAGAATTCATTCCAGCAAAGTCAATTATGACTCAGCACCACCGGCTAACCTTGTATTGCTGATTGACATCAGCGGCTCCATGGATTTGCCCAATCGTTTATCCCTGCTCAAAACTGCATTTCGGATGATGGTAAAAAATCTCCGCCCGGTTGATACCATTTCAATTGTAACCTATGGCGGAAAAATTGCAATTGCACTTTATCCTACAGGCGGCAGTGAGCAAACAAAAATCTTAAGTGTGATCGATTCCTTAGATGCCGGCGGCGATACACCCGGTGGTTATGCCTTACGTACTGCTTACAATCTGATACAGCCCCGGGTTTTAAAAGGAGGAAACAACCGCATTATTCTTGCTACTGATGGCGATTTTAATGTAGGTGAAGTTACTGAAGATGCATTGATGCAACTCGTTTCACAAAATCAGCAAAGTGGTGTATACCTCACCTGCCTGGGTGTGGGTATGGGCAATTATAAAGATTCAAAACTGGAAGCCATTGCAAAAAAAGGGAATGGCAACTTTGCCTACCTTGATAATGTAATGGAAGCAGAAAAAGTATTGGTTACTGAATGTATGCAAACCTTTTATGTAAGCGCAAGCGATGCTTATTTAAATATCTGGTTCGTTCCTGAGTTAGTAAAAGCATATCGGTTGATTGGATTTGATAACAGAAAAGATGCGTTGACTGACAGCACTATAAGACTTGAAGGTGGTGAAATGGGTAGTGGTCATACACTTACAGCAGTGTTTGAAATTGTACCGGCCGCTAATCTTTCCAGTCTTAATACACCCATTGCTGAAGGAGAGCTTACATATGTACCTGCGGGTGCAACAGGTAAAATGCAGGAACTTATTCCGTTTTATACGGCCTATTATCCTTTTTCGGAATTAGACAGCAGCTATCGCTTGCACACATCCGTTGCATTATTTGGAATGCTGCTGCACCAATCATCATATGTAAAGAAAGAACATTGGAACGTATTGCTTAAGATGTTGCCCTCTTCCATTAACCAGCAACAGTTTTTACAAAAAGAATTTGAGCAACTGGTACTAAAAGCAAACGCACTGTATAATCCGGTAAAAAAGAAAAAAGGATTTCGCAGAAAAAAGGAAACCATCTAAAAACGTTCAATCGCTTTAGTGCACACACTTTAATTTGAACTCATGAATGTTACCGGCTGCCGGGCCAGTCCATCAATTTTTTGACCAATAAACGTAGAAGGAACCCAGCCATAACCTTCCTTAATGACTCTTACAGCTTCTTTTGCCAGAGCAGGATGCACATCTTTGGCATTTAATACTGTTACTTCACCTATGGTACCAAAACGGGTAATCACAAATTCAAGTTGCACGGTTTGTTTTACTGATTTCTCTCCCTTTGGAATTTTTAAATATTTGTTTGCCAGCTCGGCATTAATGGAACGCATAAGATAAGCGTTCCAGTCCTTTTCTGATTTAGGTGATGCAGGTTGAATGAGATTTAAAATATTGAATGCAACGACTGGTAACGAAGGCAACTGCAGTAATTTATCATCTACTTTTTGCAATTGTACACGTGTAGCGGTGTAAGTAACTACACCCAACTCTAAATCAGTT
>CAYPBV010000269.1:0-2339 GCA_964409025.1 uncultured Chitinophagaceae bacterium
GCTCCTGACTAACGGCCATTACACAGCGATTGCAAACCATGTTCTTTATAAATAAGACCATAAGTGTTTATACGTATAAGAGTGAATTTAATTATTGGTATTTCTACCGGTTGCAATATCGCTATTTTAAGCAAAGCTATGGCCGTATTTTGAAAGGATGTTGAATTTAAGCCCTGATTTTCAGCAATATTACATAACAAAGACCCGGCTTTGCCATAATCGGTATAAAAATTGAGCGTCAAGTATTTATATATACATCCAATTGAGCCATGATGAGAGCAACATTAAATGACAGGGAGTTGGTAGCTGGCATTTTAATCCGGTCTTTTGTTGACAATAAAAGTGTCAATTACATAATTAAACAAGATGAAAAAAGGGAGCAACGTTTAAAACACCTTATGGAATATTCATTTGATATCTGTAATTTATTTGGTGATGTTTTTATTTCAGATGATAGAAAAGCATGTGCTTTGATTGTTATACCAGATAGAAAAAAAGTTACAGTAAAATCAATACTGCTCGACATTAAAATGGCCCTTTCAGTTACAGGGCTTTCAAATATTAAGAAAGCAATCAGCCGTGAATCGGCAATCAAAAAAATACACCCTGCTGGTCCTCTTTATTATTTATGGTTTATAGGTGTTGAGCCATCCCATCAAGGCCATGGCATTGGCAGCAAGTTACTCAATGAAATTATTCAAAAAGGTCTTTCGGAAAACAGAACAATTTGCCTCGAAACTTCTACCCTTAAAAATATTCCCTGGTACGAAAAGCATGGTTTCAAAATATACAGGGAATTGGATTTTGGGTATAAGCTGTACTGTATGAAAAGGCCTTAACTAAAATAAAAGGTTATGCTTTTGCCTGGTACCCAAATGCATATTATAACGTTTCTGTTCATTTGCATAGAAACAGTTATCCTTTTATACCTTGTCATTTATCGGCTTGCCCGGCCAGATGATAAATCAACTATCCTTAATATTGTCCTTATTTTACTACTAATTCTTTACAACGTTACTGGTGGTTTTTTACCCGATTCAAACCTGCCCGGTTCCTATTTTGTACAAACTTCAATCGCATACGCAACAGGCTTTATTACCCCGTGTTATTTTCCATATTACGTACATAAAGCTTTTGCACTTGAAAAAATGCGGTTTCATGCATATAGAGGCGTTGTGTTATTTCTTGTAATTCCATATTTAATATTTGTAACAATATTTTTTGTAACTGGCAAGTTGGAGATTGCAAAAAATCTACTCGTTATTCCCGTGCTATATGCTATCTGGGTAATCAATACAATGATTGGAGCAGTAAAGTTTAAATATCAAAACAATTTTAAAACGAAAGGAGCGAAGGAAGAAGTTGCCGTTCTTTTCCTGAGTCTTACGCCATGGGTGGGACTTCCAGTGATTGACTATTTTAATTTTGGACAGGCAGTTGAAGCAACTACTACCAATACCGGATTTCTTTTATTACTGGCATTACAGTTAAAACAACATATTTCGTTGGTAAAAGCAGAACATCAGCGGCTGATTGATTCTGAGGAACAATTACTGAAATGGAATGAGCAATTACAGGAAGAAGTGAGAAAAAGAACGCAGGAACTGGAAAATTTAACCCGGGAAGAACGACTTGCACAAAATTGTAAATTATACAGCTTTACAACCCGTGAAATTGAAATTGTTATACTTGTTTATAAAGGATATTCGCACAAGCAAATTGCCGAAATGTTGTTTATAGCAGAACGAACGGTTGCAAAGCATGTACAGAATATTTTTGAAAAGGCACAGGTGTCTAATCGCTTAGAACTCAGCAGAAAACTGGATATGGTATAAAATGCGTAGTGTGATAAAATTGCATAAAATAGTCAATTTTACGCAGGGAAATAGTAAGTTTTGCGTATAACAAAGGGTTTATAATTTGATAGTTGATTTGGTATTGTACATACCAAATTATTTATTATGTCAAAAAGAGAAAATGGCATTGCTTCTGTAGCGGAAGCAATGGAGAAAATGGAGTTGACATCTGCCACGGAAATACTTCATCAATGGAACTTATCACTTGCTGACGGCTTTGCTGATGCGGATAGCAATTCTGTTAAACCAGATAGCAGCGTTTTTGTTGAGCTATTGAATAAGTGGAGTAATATCGCAGAAAATCTGCAGCGATTGATTTTAGATGAAATGATTGGCAGGCACCATGCAAAAGATAAAGAGGAATTCATCCGGATGGTTCAATTAATGCTGACAAAATTATTAGATAAAGTTTCTTTAGTCTATTCCTGTTCCTCAGTTTCAAAAAATGATAATCAACCCGGTTCACTAATACAGGAGTTATTA
>CAYPBV010000270.1:0-2326 GCA_964409025.1 uncultured Chitinophagaceae bacterium
TTCTGTATGAAATGCCTGCAACTCTTCTTCGTTTTCACAATTGTCAAGTCTGGTATAAAGGCTCAATCGTTCTGTAATACTTTCAACATAGGCATCAGGAATAAGAATTTCCAAATCCGTATCAATTACACAGTCTTTTACATAATCTTCCTGCTGTTTGATTTCTTCTTTAAACAGCTCACGGAATTTGGTGCGTTTTAATTCACGGATGGCTTCATCCAGAATCTTCTGATACATCTCAAAACCAATCTCAGCCATGAAACCGCTTTGCTCACCACCCAGCATATTGCCGGCGCCACGTATATCCAAATCACGCATGGCAATTTGAAAACCACTGCCCAACTCGCTGTGTTGTTCCAAAGTTTGTAAACGTTTTCTGCTGTCGTTGGGCAAGGTGCTCATGGGCGGCGCCAGCAAATAGCAGAATGCTTTTTTATTGCTGCGGCCCACACGTCCCCGTAGTTGATGTAAATCACTTAAACCAAACTGATGTGCATTGTTAACGATAATCGTGTTTACATTGGGGATATCCACGCCGCTTTCTACAATATTGGTACAAACAAGCACATCGTATTTCTGATCAATAAAGTCGAGAATTTTTTCTTCCAGCTCATGGCCTTCGAGTTGACCATGTGCAAAGCCAATACTTAAATCAGGACACAAACGCTGAATGATGGCCGCCATTTCTGCAAGACCAGCTACACGATTGTGTATAAAAAATACCTGGCCTCCACGTTCTGTTTCAAAATAAATGGCATCACGAATGAAATCTTCTTCAAACACACGCACTTCTGTTTGAATGGGTTGACGGTTAGGCGGTGGTGTATTGATGATACTTAAATCTCTGGCGCCCATTAAACTGAACTGTAAGGTTCTGGGAATAGGTGTGGCCGTAAGTGTAAGTGAATCTACATTGGTTTTAAAAGTTTTGATTTTTTCTTTATGCCCAACACCAAACTTTTGTTCTTCATCTACAACTAACAACCCCAGTTCTTTAAATTGTACATCTTTAGCAAGCAATGCATGTGTGCCAACAATGATATCTATTTTACCTTCTTTTAATTTTTCATAGGTTTCTTTTTTTTCTTTGGCGCTTTTAAACCTGTTTACATAATCTACTGTAACAGGAAAATCTTTCAATCGCTCTTTAAATGTTTTATAATGCTGAAAAGCCAGAATGGTAGTGGGCACCATAACAGCAGCCTGCTTACCATCGCATACTGTTTTAAAAGCAGCACGGATAGCAATTTCTGTTTTCCCAAAACCCACATCGCCGCACACCAATCTGTCCATAGGTGAAGGTGATTCCATATCTTTTTTTATATCGGCTGTTGCTTTACTCTGGTCTGGCGTGTCTTCATACATAAAGGATGCTTCCAGTTCTGTTTGCAGGTAACTATCAGGTGTATGCGCAAATCCTTCCTGTGCTTTACGTTGTGCATAGAGCTGTATCAAATCAAATGCAATTTCTTTAACCTTCGCTTTTGTTTTTTCTTTGAGACGATTCCAAACATCGCTGCCGAGTTTGTTGATTTTTGGAACGCTTCCTTCCTTGCCTGTATATTTTGAAATTTTATGAAGTGAGTTGATGTTTACATACAAAATATCACTGTCTTTATAAATTAACCGTACAGCTTCCTGCATCACACCATTTACTTCTATCTTTTGCAATCCGCTGTAAGTGCCTACGCCGTGGTCAATATGTGTAACATAATCACCCGGCTGTAATTCTTTTAATGCACGGATGGTGAGTGCTTTGCTTTTGTTATAGGCCTGCTTGACTTTGTATTTATGATAACGCTGAAAAATTTCATGGTCTGTATAACAAACCAGTTTCAAATCTTCATCAATAAATCCTTCGTGTATGGCTATGTTGATGGGCGTGAAATGTATCTCGGCTTTCAGGTCAGAGAAGATGCTGTACAACCGCTCCAGCTGCTTGGGATTTTCAGCAAAGATGAAGGTTTCAAATCCTTTGGCTTCCCAAGTTTTTAAATCTTTAATGAGCAATTCAAACTGACGGTTGAATGCAGGTTGATGTTTGGTATGATAATCAATCTGGTATTGATTCTTTTCATCTGCTGTTTGCAGCAAGTGCGGTTCATAACCAAACTCCACCAGATGACTTCTTTGCAATTGCGCTTCAACAATTGCTGCAGTAATAAAATCATCAGCGGTTATAGCATTCTTTTCCAGACGGTCTTCTTCCTCGTATTGATTTTTTGAAGGAACGGAAACAATTTTTAAAAACTGCTCCAGATCTTCTTCCATCGTAAACAATCGTTCTTTAATTACATCCCAATCCTTTACCCACACTACTGTATTT
>CAYPBV010000271.1:0-2311 GCA_964409025.1 uncultured Chitinophagaceae bacterium
GTTCAATGAAGACTATAACCACAAAGAGTTATACAAGTATAATGACTATCTCATCCTAATGGCTTACGATCAACATGCTGATCATTCCAAGCCCGGCCCTGTGAGTAGTCAGAAATGGATTGAAGCGGCTGTTGACTATATCGCCAAAGACATCCCATCTGAGAAAATCATTCTTGCAATGGCTTCTTATGGATATGATTGGGGCGCAAATGGCAAAACAGAAACGGTTACCTATCAGCAGGCGCTGACCTTAGCAAGAGAAAGTCAGGCCAAGGTTACTTATGATAACCATACTTATAATCTGTATTACACATATAATGATGAGAACAACCAAACGCATCAGGTACATTTTACTGATGCTGCTACCAATTTCAATACCCTGCGTTTTGCAACGGAATATGGCTTAGCGGGTACAGCTATCTGGCGTATGGGTAGTGAGGACAGTAGGGTTTGGGATTTTTATAATCGTTCTGTTCACAGAGCTGCTTTAAAGAACTTTGATTTTAATGCTTTAACAGTAGTAGAAAGCTCGGATGATGTTGATTATATCGGCGAAGGAGAAATTCTGGAAGTCTTATCGAAGCCAACCAAAGGGCATATCGTTCATGAAATTGATAGCAATGAATTATTGATTAGTGAGCAGCGATATGAAGTATTGCCATCCATGTTTGTTGTGCGCAAATGGGGTAAGACAGAAGCTAAGAAACTGGTGTTAACATTTGATGACGGACCAGATCCTAAGTACACCAAGCAAATTTTAGATACGCTAGCCAAATACAAAGTGCCTGCAGTGTTCTTTGTGGTAGGCCTGGAAGCAGAGAATAATATTCCCCTCGTTAAGCGCATCTATCGTGAAGGACACGAGATTGGCAACCATACATTCACACACACCAATATGGCAACAGCGAGTAGAAACAGAGCCATATTGGAAATGGATCTTACACAATTGCTGATTGAATGTATTACAGGCAGAAGCACGACCATGTTTCGTGCACCATACAATGCGGATAGTCAGCCAGAGACCATGGAAGAATTGTTGCCGGTAGCCATCAGTAAAGAGCGTGGCTATATAACGGTGAATGAAAATATTGATCCGCTTGATTGGGAAAAAGAAGAGAACCCAAGCTTGAATGGAGATTCTATTTTCAATCGGGTTGTACGCCATGTGGATATGGGTAATGTGATTTTACTACATGATGCCGGCGGCGATCGATCAGCAACAGTTGAAGCAACGGGAAAAATCATTCGTCATTTTCAGGCAAAGGGATACCAATTCACCACCATTGCAGACTTGTTGGGAAAGACAAGAGATGATATTATGCCGGAAGTGCCTAAGGGCAGAGGCTATGCTTTATTGCAGTTGAATCTCTACATTTTCACCATTGCATATTATGTTGGCCATTTTCTGTTTTCTTTATTCCTGCTTTTCTTAATACTTGGCACACTTCGAATAATTGCCTTAGCCTGGTTGGCTTTGAAGCAGCGCAAAAAAGAAAAGCAATTACTCAATCAGCACACTGCATTGGCAGCGTATCCTAAGGTATCCATCATTGTTCCTGCCTATAACGAGGAAGTGAATATTGTGGCTACTATCATGAATCTGCTTCAGTGCGACTATCCAAACTTTGATGTGATTCTGGTGGATGATGGTAGTAAGGATAATACCCTGCTTCGGGTTAAAGAAGTATTTGCCAATTCAGATCAGGTTGCTATCATTTCAAAAATCAATGGCGGTAAAGCTTCTGCTTTGAATGAAGGTATTCGTTGCAGTAATGCAGATTATCTGGTGTGTATTGATGCAGATACCAAACTAAAACCAGATGCAGTGCGCATGATGATGGAACATATGCTGCGCGATGCATCCATTGGTGCTGTAGCTGGTACCGTGAAAGTGGGTAATCAGGTAAACCTGATGACACGCTGGCAACATTTGGAGTATGTGACCAGCCAGAACTTCGATAGAAAAGCATTTGCGGTAATCAACGCTATCACTGTGGTTCCGGGTGCGATTGGTGCATTCAGAAGAACAGCTATAGAAGAAGCCGGTTTGTTTACAACAGATACTTTAGCAGAGGATTGTGATGTAACGATAAGAATATTGCGTTGTGGTTATATAGTAGCCAATGAAAGCAGGGCCATCGCTTATACTGAAGCACCGGAAACTGTTGCTCAGTTCATGAAGCAGCGTGTTAGATGGACTTTTGGTGTTTTGCAAACCATCTGGAAGCACAAGGATATTGCATTGGGCGGTAGTAATAAGGCATTGAGTTGGATTGCCATACCTGATATCATCATATTCAAGTACGTGATT
>CAYPBV010000272.1:0-2264 GCA_964409025.1 uncultured Chitinophagaceae bacterium
CGGTGATGGTGCTTGTAATTTCTAATTGCTCAAACGCTACATAACAGTAGTAATAAAAATGCAGCAACAAAATAAAGATGCTGGCAAATCTTGTCAGGTCAACAATCTTCCGCAGCCCCTGTTCATTCTCTCCTGTGTGTGACATAACATTGTTTTACAGTTTACAAATTGTGTTTCTTCTTTTTCCGTTTCTTTTTAAGCAAGCTGTTAGGTGTGTTATCGTATTGCTCTTTGGTGGATAGCAGCACATCTAATGGGCTTTCAGTTTTGGTAGTGAAAGGAATTGTTTTCTCCTGTTGCTTTTGCTGACCCATTTCTTTTTGAATGGAACCAGCAGAACTACCGCCTTTAGTTTCATCTTGTGTTAATGATTTTTCATTGCCTGCCGCTAACCTGCTTTGCAATGCCGCAGCACTGTAACCCTTTCCTAAATCGCTTCCGTTAAAAACAACTTTGTTTTGGTTATCAACAAACGTAATTCCGTACAACCTGCCTTCAGCATTTTGGCGAAGAACTGTATAAATATTTCTCTGCTTCAAATGCTCCAATAATTCTTTCATGGTAGATGGGGATTGGGAAAGACAATCATCGAGTTTGGTTTTTACAAAAGGTTTCAGTAGTTCTTTTGCACTTTCGTTCGTTTCAAATTTCTTCTCCAGGTTACCCAAAATTGGTTTGCAGGAAATAGAACTTGCTTTGATAGGAACACCAACTTTATTTCCAGCAGCATCCAGTATCCGGTAAACCAATCCCCGGTTCTTATAAATCCTGCCTTCTTCCTTACCTCTGTCGGCAATTACATTAAACTGTTTTAACGCCGCATTAAATTCCGGCAAGGAAGTAAACTTGTATTGACTGAAAACTGCACCCACAACATTTGAAATACTTCTCTTGGTTTCAGACTTGCCATAGATTGCTTTCTCAACATCCACAGATTTGATTCCTGGCTTCAGTAATTGCTGCTGTCTTTCAGCTTTTACTAACCCATGCGTTTTCTCAATTTCTTTTCTTGCTTTTTCAGATTGATTTCTGCCAATGTTATGAGTATTAATTCTGCTTCCATCTGCTTTGATGGTTGTACTCACAATGTGAATGTGCGGATGCCCAGCATCTTCATGTTTGTAAACGAGATAAGGCTGCTCACCAAAACCAATCTTTTGCATATAGTCAGATGCAATCTGTAGCAACTTACTTTCGGTCAACTTTTCTGAAGGGTCAAAGTTGAGAGATACATGAAGGGTTTTAGTAGTGGCTCTTTCATTCAAACTGTTTAGTCTTTCAAAGCCAGAAATTTTTTGATAAAAGTTCATCTCCTTTGCTTCTTTCAGATAGTTAGCAGCATGTAGGCAAACAGCATTTCCTTTCTGCACTTTCTTTTCGTTGTAGTTGAGTGCAGCTTCAATACTTTTAGGTATCGTTATTTTTGCAACCATTGCTCATAGAGTTGATTCATCCGTAATTTTATTTCTTCCACTTTGCTGATTAATACCTTCTGCAATCCATCATACTGGTTCACCCAAACCCTGAACTCAGGTATCTTGTCAAGGATGTGAAGTTTATGTACTGCCTGGTTAAAATTATTGCCGATAGCGTTGAGTTCTTTTTTAAGGTTCAGCATGTCCAGTAAAAAATCATCGGCACTTTCATTTCTGTACTTTACAGTAACAGGTTTTTGCAAGGCTACTTTTCGCAGGTAGCTGCTTGTATCTTTTTCGGTAGTTTGTTGTTGGAATTTTTCGAGTTGATTTAACTCCGTTTCATTCATTCTTACTACCACCATTTTTCGTCTCACTTCACTTTCTAACTTCTTCATGGTTTTAAGTTTTCTGTTTCAATACCCCGAAACGACTTCGGAGTGAAGGGCAAGATGCCCCAAACGTATAACGTTTGTACATCTTGCCATGTGCAAGACCGGGCACATTATGCCCTTGTAAAGTTTATCGTTTGAGAATATTCTAAGACCTTGCAAAATCATAGAAAAATAAGTGTAAAATCTGTACCAGTATTGCTGTTTGCATGGCTAATATTTAGTCAGGCAAAAGCATCAACGACTGCTAACTATCAGTATTTAAAATCTAATTTTTGGGATGAGCAGTATTGCTTTTCAGAATTTCGAGTAATTCATTGAGTTTATCATCAATTATCAGAATTTCTTTTGTTGCATATTCTTTGCGTTTTGCATCAAAATCCCAGTTGTATTCCAGCAATTCTTTTAGTGAATTATAATAGTGTAAATACATATCAAATGCATCCATATCGTATTC
>CAYPBV010000273.1:0-2255 GCA_964409025.1 uncultured Chitinophagaceae bacterium
TAGTATGACTGATCATTAATCATTAAACCTTATTTATGAGTCATTCTTTTTTTATAATCCATGTTAACTTTTTTCTGTTCACAGATCCCGGCGTCAACGAAACCCAATCAATAACTGATGCAGCAAAACCGTCGGTAAAGAAAACAAATACATCTAAGCCGGCTTCAAAAAAACAGATGTTCAAAGACACCTTGTTTTTGACTGTTCACCCTTAACCCAAACTATTTTCTTTAATTAATTCAAAAAGTAAAAACCATAGCACATGATAAAAATTACCAACCTGGAAAAGTATTACCGCACTGAAGAAGTGGAAACAGTGGCACTCAACAAACTTTCTTTTGAAGTAAAAGAAGGTGAATTTGTAGCTGTGATGGGACCCAGCGGTTGCGGTAAATCAACCTTATTAAACATCGTTGGACTTTTAGATGATCCTGATGGCGGCAGCTTTTTATTTAACGGAATTGAAGTGGCTGGTTTTAATGAACGTAAACGTGCTGATCTACGTAAACGAAATATCGGTTTTGTATTTCAGAGTTTTAACCTCATTGACGAGCTCACCGTTTTTGAAAATGTAGAACTGCCCCTGATCTATACGGGTGTAAAAGCAGCAGATAGAAAAAAGCGTGTGGAAGAGGTATTAGACAAAATGCAGATCATGCACCGCCGCAATCACTATCCCCAGCAGTTAAGTGGTGGTCAGCAGCAGCGTGTAGCAGTAGCAAGAGCTGTAGTTAATAATCCTAAGCTCATTCTTGCAGATGAACCTACAGGTAATCTTGATTCCAGCAATGGTAATGAAGTAATGCAATTGCTTACTGATTTAAATGAGCAGGGCACTACCATCATCATGGTAACACACAGTGAGCATGATGCCAAATACAGTCACCGTATTATCCGTATGCTTGATGGACAAACGGTAACGGAAAATATTCTGGTATAATTCTATTTAACCTTATCACATGCTTAAGAACTACTTCAAAATTGCCTGGCGTAACCTTCGTAAGAATAAAGCCTTCAGTGCTATCAATATTTTTGGTTTAGCTATCGGTATCACTGTTTCCTTACTCATTGGTTTATGGATTTATAACGAGCTTAGTTATGATCAGTTTCATAAAAATAAAAACCAGATTTACAGGGTAATAGTAAATGGTGTTAGTGGTAATACAAGCGAGAAATTTACCATGACGGCAGTACTGCTGCCCTTTGCTGAAATTTTCAAAAAGGATATTCCAGGCATTAAACATGTAGCCGAGAGCAATTGGGAAGGCAGGCAGGGATTAAAAGTGGGCGACAACAAATTCACAAAGTATGGAACTGAAGTAGCACCTGATTTTTTTAAAATTTTTCAGTTTCGTTTTTTAAGAGGTGATGCGGCTATGGCATTACAACAGCCCGATAATATTGTACTTACGCAACGTACTGCTAAAAGCCTGTTTGGTGATAAAGACCCGATGAATCAAACTGTACGATGGAATAAT
Source organism: uncultured Chitinophagaceae bacterium (assembly GCA_964409025.1). Lineage (GTDB taxonomy): Bacteria > Bacteroidota > Bacteroidia > Chitinophagales > Chitinophagaceae > Lacibacter. The sequence goes on from CAYPBV010000273.1 coordinate 1,479, forward strand.
GTTGCTGATTTAAAAGTAACAGGAATTATTGAGGATATACCGCAGAACAGTTACTTCAACCAGTTTGAATATTTTATGAGTTTTGCTCATTATGAAAACAGGCAAAGTTGGGTAAAGCAGGCACGTACACAATGGGATAACTATTCTTTTCAGATGTATGTGGCTTTGGACGACAATGTAACTCAGGAGCAGGTAGAGTCTAAAATAAGAGGGCTCATTAAGCAGCATGATTCAACTTCAAAAGGTGAAGTTGCATTACACCCCATTGCAAAATGGCGTTTGTATAATGAATTTCATAACTGGAAAGCAGATGGTGGGTTGATTGATTATATTAAGATGTTTGGTGTTATTGGTTTTCTTGTGCTGTTGATTGCCTGCATCAACTTTATGAACCTGAGTACAGCCCGCAGTGAAAAGCGTGCTAGGGAAGTAGGGGTGCGTAAGTCAATCGGTTCAGACAAGCGAAGCCTGGTACTGCAATTTCTTGGTGAGTCTGTTTTTATTGCAGCTCTTTCATATATAACAGCATTACTCTTTTTGCTGCTGTTGATGCCATCATTCAATCAATTGATTGAATCAAAAATCAGCATACCTTTTTCCAGTCCGTATTTCTGGATCATAAGTGTGCTGGTGATTCTAACAACCGGTATTATTGCCGGCTCTTATCCTGCCTTTTATCTTTCATCCTTCTCCACTATCAAAGTGCTGAAGGGAACATTTAAACTGGGTAAATATGCTGCACTTCCACGTAAGATTCTGGTAGTGGCACAATTCACG
>CAYPBV010000274.1:0-2201 GCA_964409025.1 uncultured Chitinophagaceae bacterium
CATATGTGCCGCTTTGAAATAATCATATACCCCGTTCACTAATGGATCTTCAGGCCCCACCACAATCATATGAATGGAATTACTTCGGCAAAAATCTTCCAGCGGTTTAAAATCTTTTTCTACTCTTATGGGCACATTGGTACCGCATTGAGCCGTGCCGGTATTACCCGGCGCAATAAATAACTGCGAACAAAGAGGGCTTTGAGATATTTTTAGTGCCAGCGCATGTTCACGACCACCGGAACCTAGTAATAGAATATTCATGGGTTGAAAGAATTGGTGGCCGAAATTAGCGATTGCTTTGTCAAAACACCGCACCGTTTATAAACATCCTTACGAAAGTAGATTTTGTGATTTATGATTAATGCCTATTTTCGGACGTTCTACTTACAAAAACCTAAAACAATTGTATGAGTCAATCTTTTCCTGAAAAAGGACATCCCAAAGGATTATGGGTATTGTTTGGTACTGAAATGTGGGAGCGCTTTAACTATTATGGCATGCGTGCTGTCCTTGTTTTGTTTATGACCAAAGCACTCATGTTTGATAAAGCTTTTGCATCCAATCTCTATGGAAGTTATACCAGCTTAGTGTATCTCACACCGCTCATTGGCGGTTTTGTGGCTGACAGATACTGGGGCAATCAACATTCAATCATTGCCGGTGGTATTGTAATGGCCCTGGGTGAATTTATTTTATTTTTCTGCGGTTCTACTTATGCTTCATCACCTGATTTATCAACGCTCTTGTTCTTTTCAGGCCTTGGACTGATGATTGCAGGCAACGGTTTTTTTAAGCCCAATATCTCTTCATTGGTAGGTCAATTATACCCCAAAGGCGACAGAAGAATTGATCCTGCCTACACTATCTTTTACATGGGCATCAATGTGGGCGGAGCTATTGGCCCCTTCATTTGCGGGTTAGTAGGAGATACAGGCGACCCTGCTGATTTTAAATGGGCATTTTTAGCAGGCGGTATTGCCATGGCCTTAAGTGTAGTGGTGCAGCTGATGTTTCATCACAAATATGTTGTAGGGCCTGATAATAAAGTGCTGGGCTTAACACCTGAAAACTCTCCAGTAGCTTGGACAAAACCCATTGCCATGATTTTAGGACTAGCTGCTTTTTCAAGTTTGGCTATTGGCTTGCTCTATCTGGATGCTAAAGTGGTAAGCTATCTTACCTATTTACTCATTGCTGCTACGCTCATCATTGCGTTTCTTATTTTTTCTGACAAATCGTTGGTGAAGATTGAAAAGGAAAGAATTGCTGTAATCTTTATAGTTTCATTTTTTGTAGTGTTTTTCTGGAGTGCCTTTGAGCAGGCAGGTGCCTCACTTACATTTTTTGCTGATGAACAAACGCAACGTGACCTTGGCTTTTTTACAGTACCTGCCAGTTGGTTTCAATCACTTAACTCTGTATTTGTTGTAACATTCGCTCCTTTGTTTGCGTGGTTGTGGTTAAAGCTGGGCAAGAAAGAACCGGCATCTCCTACCAAAATGGCTATCGGTTTGATGTTACTGGCTATTGGCTATTTATGGATAGCTATTGGCGTGAAAGATGTGGGCACAGGTATTAAAGTAAGTATGATTTGGCTCACAGGCATGTATGCGTTGCATACCTGGGGTGAGTTGTGCTTGTCGCCTATCGGTTTATCATTGGTAAATAAACTGGCGCCTTTTAAATATGCATCATTATTGATGGCAGTCTGGTTTTTAGCAAATGCTGCTGCTAATAAGTTAGCAGGTGTGTTGAGTGCTTTGTATCCTGATGGCAAAACAACACAGTTCCTTGGTTATGAAATGAACAATAACTACGATTTCTTTTTATTGTTTTTTGTAATGGCAGGCATCGCATCACTCATCCTTTTTGGTTTAACTAAAAAGTTACAAACAATGATGCATCAGGAAGCTTACAAACAATAACAACTTTCATTAAGAACCTGAACCCCGCTGATTTTTTTCAACGGGGTTTTTTATTACCTTCCTTTTTCAAAAATCAACTGCCATATGTCGCAACAAAAATTTCAACCTTTTGTGCCTGATGAAAGCAAGATGCCGGAGTTCACCATAAAAAGTGTACTCGTGGGTTCCGCTTTTGGTATTTTGTTTGGTGCTTCTACAGTGTACCTCGCTTTAAAAGCAGGACTTACCGTGAGTGCATCCATCCCCATTGCTGTAATTGCCATTACACTGGGA
>CAYPBV010000275.1:0-2193 GCA_964409025.1 uncultured Chitinophagaceae bacterium
TGGCTGAGTTGTTCGGGCAATGATGGGTATGGTTTCTTTTCAGATGAGCAATATAGCCAATTTCAACATCAGATGCAGGAACAACCGAAATTCCATATATTCACACAAACGTTTTTTTGAATGACGAATACCGCCTTGTGTATTGTACCTGTAGCACCCATCCGCAGAGAGCCACGCAACGAAGCTGAAATTACCTCTCAATTACTCTTTGGTGAAGCAGTGGAACTCATTTCCAATCATGGTGATTGGGTGGAAGTGATTTGTACCTATGATGGCTATGCCGGTTTTTGCATGCGCAACCAGTTAACCGATGTAGATGAAGTTATTGCTATGCAGGACCAGGTGCCACTGGTAAACACCTGGAGCGGTATTATGACGGTGAATGAAGCACCCATGCATGTGCCCTTTGGCAGTGCCGTGCCCGCACTCATCAGCAGCGAAACCACCTGGGGCAGTTACCGCATTAAGAGCAGCAGCAAGCTGGTGATGGAAGGTGCTTACGTGTTTGATGAAGAGAGTATTCGTTTTGTAGCGTTTCAATATTTAAACACACCTTATCTATGGGGCGGACGTTCCGTGTTTGGTGTGGACTGCAGCGGTTTTACGCAGGTGGTGATGCGGTTCTTTGGCAAACATTTGCCAAGAGATGCAGCGCATCAAAGTTTGCTGGGCGAAGATGTAGGTTTTTTACAGGAAGCCCGCTGCGGTGATTTAGCGTTCTTTGATGATGAAGAAGGAAAAATTATTCATGTAGGTCTCTTACTCAACGATCGGGAAATTCTCCACGCCGCTGGTCGTGTACGCATAGATACTATTGACAATGCCGGCATCATCAACCGTGATAATTTTCAACGCACCCATAAGTTGAGATTCATAAAACGGATATAGTTTTTTGTTTTTGGTTACGTGCAAATGATTTTTATGGCATTGCTCTTTTGTCGCATTGCAAATAGCAGTAATTGTTATAAACTACAGCGGATGTAGTTCTCCCATTTCACCCCGTCTCAATCTTTCCTGTGTAGCTTTTATTTGATCATGTGTGGTCATAACAAAGGGTCCGCCATGTACAATAGGTTCATTGTGCGGAGTACCTGATGCAAACATGAACTGTGCAACTTCCTTTCCGGTTTTGACAATAATTCTGTCTCCGGCTGTTTCAAAATTGATCATTGCAGCACTGCTGATCTCTTTGCCTTCAATGAATAGACTTCCCTTCATCAGATAGATGAAAGCCATTTCTTTTGTATCCAGTTCAATGGTTGCGTTTGGATGTAAAGTAACATCCAGTAAAATTGTTTTTGTTACAAGATCAATAGGTGATGTTAATTGCTGATAGGATCCTTGTATTACCCTCACCCTGATATTGTCACTGTTATATTCAGGAACATCCTTTGAAAATGCATGAAATGCTTTTGGTTCCACCAGCCTGTTTTTATCAGAGTGATTGATCCATATTTGAAAGCCATGGCAATCGATGCCGTTTACTGTTGGTACTTCATCGTGTTTGATACCGCTGCCGGTTTGCGTAACATGAATACCACCCGGCTCAATAATACTGTGATCACCACGGCTGTCACGGTTTAAAAACGAACCTTTACTGTCGGGCATCATATAGGTCATAACAGAAACACCTGCATGCGGGTGAGGGCCAAAAATCGCTTTGTCCATATGAAACTCAGTAAATACTAAAAATGGTTCAAAGTCAAACTCAGTATGAAACATATCTACTGAAGTAAAACCCGTATGATTCGGTTGTAAAATCTGTTTGGTGATTTTTTTAATTGCTTTTTGCATATTCTGCTTTTTTAGGTTGTGTCTTTAATATTTAAAAGTTGCTTTCAATGCTGCATAAAAAATATTGAAACCTTTCCCTGTTTCTTTTACATAACTCCCAGCTTTAAAAAAAGCAGCATCTGCTGCGAAAGAGAAATGATGATTCATTTCATAACTGCTTTCTATTGCATATTGGGTGCCGATTTTCTTTTCAGACGAAGTAAATAAGTTGGCAGGGGAAGGTCTTACCTGTGCCATGCCCGGGGAATAAGTACCATCCCTATTACTTTGCCGCTGCATAAAATACACACCGCCATATACGGATAGTTTATTTACAGGGTTCATTCTGATATATGGATTTATATTGATGATGTTGGATGACCCGATTGGTGCAGCCAAACCATAAGAAGGTTTTGAGAA
>CAYPBV010000276.1:0-2160 GCA_964409025.1 uncultured Chitinophagaceae bacterium
TAATTAACCTAAGCACTCTTTCAAGGGTGCTTTTTTGTTGCAATGAAGAACAACTCCGTGCCGGCTCTTGGTGGAATGGAATTGTAGCAATCTTCCATTTTTAATAAATGCAGATGTGTTGAAAACAGCTCTTGATATGCTGCTCTGCTGCCACCAAAAGGTGGATTGGTTTCAAACTGCTTATTGAAAAGCACGCCGGCCAGTATTCCCTGATTACTTAAAAGCTCGTTCATCTTTTGAACATAAGCTGGTCTGAGTGATGGGTTTAATGCACAAAAAAATGTTTGCTCCAGAATAAAATCATAGCTGTCTTTATGATCAAAAAAATCTTGGAGCAGCACCGTTGCTTTATTACCGATTTTTTGCTGCAGGCGTTCAACAGGTGAAGTTGCAATATCAATCACAGTTAAGTTAGTAAAGCCCTGCTCTACAATGTATTCCGCCTCATACGAATTGCCACAGCCGGGAATAAGAATTGCTGCTTCTTTATTTTGAATGCCATTGATGAATTCAACTAATGGAGTAGAAGGGGCGCCGATATCCCAACCTGTTTGCTCTTTTTGGTAGCGCAGCTCCCAATATTCAGATGACAGAAATTCCATAAGCAAATGTACATCGTGTCCTTACATCTTAGTTGTTCAATAATTTATTGTTTAAAATAAAAGATGTCATAAAAGTTAGAATTCAACCATGGCTTTTGTTTCCCTGCTGATTTCTCTTTTACTTCTTTACCGGTCATTTTAAATACGTTTTCAATTTGTGTATTGGGCACTGAAATAAATTTTACCAATGAGCCGGTGTATAAACCGTTGGTGCCTGCTATGCCATCACTGGCAACAGAGCCGGGATCAGTGGCAAAAGAAATAACTGTATTATCCGGTGGTGAAATAGGAGCAAGACCGCCTTCATCAGCATCATCACCAAAGCTTCCCCGGTTGAATGGATTGTTTCGGCAGGCATCAAGAATAACGATGTTCAGTTTTGTATTGGCATCTTCCATCCGCTTGAGCGCCCATGATACAGAGGGGCAATCATCTATTACATCCTGCTTGCTTCTGAGATTTGCATCAATAGGAACTAAATAATTCTGATCGTTGATTTGAATGCCGTGACCGGAATAATAAAATAATCCCACCTGATAGGTTTGTAATTTGTAACCAAATTCTTTAATGGCATTCTTTACCTGTAATTGATTGCCGTCAATCACTTCAATTACCTCAAAGCCGCAACTTCTAAGAACGGATGCCATACTTTTTGCATCATTCTTAGGATTGCGCAAGGCGGTGGTATATTGATAGCTTTGATTACCGATGATAAGCGCCAGTTTCTTTTTATAGTTAGTCGTATTAAGCCCCGATGTGTTATTGGTTACAACCGTATTGTTTTGCTGGGTATTGTTTGATGGTTGTGTATTATTATTCGTTGGCTTGTTGTTATTAGCAACAGTGTTATTCGTTGGTTTGTTAGTAGTAGTTGGATTGTTTGAAGGTTTGGTATTAGTAGTGGATGGATTGTTAGTGGTTGGTTTGTTATTGTTTACAACCGTGTTATTTGTATTAGCAGTATTGTTATTTGCTGTTGTATTACTGCCGGTAGCATTATCATAATTATTTCTTACCCACGCATCATATCCGGTAGGTTTTACCTCTTTTTGAAACTTACCCATCTCCCAGTAACCTATATCCACCAGGCCATCTAAGTGAAACAATTCACCTTTGCCATGATAGCGTTGGTTGCTCCATTCACCCTCATAGCGTTCACCATTTGTGTAGTAGTAGGTGCCTTTACCGTTGAATTTGTTATCAGAAAAATTACCGGCATAATAATCCCCAATGTCAAAGTAGTATTGACCATAACCATTGCGATAGCCATTTTTAAAATTGCCTTCATAATAGCCGTTGTTATACACATACTTTCCATAACCATTTTTACAATCTCCGCTGATGCAGCCTGTACCGCCATTGGGGTTTAAATCTTTTTTCCACTTTACAAGATTATTATCAACCCAAAAGCCAATCTTTTTTAAACCGGTATTGGGGTCATAGTTAATTCCCCAGCCGTTTCGTTTACTGTCAATAAAATTGCCTACATATTTTTCGCCCGTAATAAAAAAATAAGTTCCGTAACCTGTGAGCAATCCATCTTTAAACTGTCCTACCC
>CAYPBV010000277.1:0-2111 GCA_964409025.1 uncultured Chitinophagaceae bacterium
TTTATTATCTCCTCTGCTACCTGGTCTTCATCGTTGGTGTCTTTTAGTCTTTTTAGCAAGGAGCTGGCAAGATACCAGTTATGTTCGGGTATGATTCTGTCTTCATTTCCCTTTGATTGCTTGGGAAGTTTACTTTCCTCTTTCTCAAACTTAAATTCAAATTCCGTATTATAATCGCTGTACAAATCAAAGTACAACACCTTGCCATTAAAGCTTCCTTTCAATCCAATATAGAAAGATTGCAATCGCTGTTGTCCGTCAATAACGAAATTCTGTAATTGGGTTAGAGTATCTACTTGTCTTGAATTTATGATGCCACCATCTTTTGTAAATGTCCGATAATTAAAAAGTGGCTTACTTCCCTTTTCTTCCTCAATCACCATAATGCCGCCAAAAGAGTCACCTTTCAATAATGTATCAAACAGCAGTTCCATTTTTTCTTCATCCCAAACCAGCCTTCGCTGAATAACGGGGAGAACAAATTTTTCCTCTTCTATTTCGTTGATTACGTCTGATATTTTATATGATTTCCAGATTGCCATAAACAGTTAGTTAGTGAATTGCTAATTTAGACTGATTTTCTTAATTATCAGGGAGACCCGGCACAGTCCTTCTGCCTTTTTAAACATTCTCCTTTATTATGACAGATGGCAGAACCACTGTGCCGGACAATGAACTCAGGGATTGAGTTTGGCTATCGGCAGATATACATAACCTGTCCTGCCAAACACAATTCCAGACAACCAAAGAAGCAACGTAAATTTGTATTCTAAATTTGAATACCACATGTTGATTTTTGCTTACGGCTCAAATATGAATTTGAACAGGCTTATACAAAGGGTTCCTTCAGCAGTGAAGATTACCAACGCATTTCTTCCAGGATACAGATTAGTTTGTAACAAAGTAAGCAAGGATGGTTCTGCAAAAGCGAATATTATAGAGACTGATAATCTTGCTGAATTGGTTTGGGGAGTGTTGTTCTCTATTAATATTAATGAAAAATCTTTCCTCGATAAAGCAGAAGGTTTAGGCATGGGTTATAATGAAGACAAGTTGACTTTTTTTGATGATGCCGATAATTCTTACAGGGCCCAGGTTTACATTGCCGATAGTAAAGCAATAGACAATAATTTGTTTCCCTATGATTGGTACAAAGAGTTTATAGTGTCCGGTGCCATCCTAAATAAATTATCTGCTGAATATATTTCCCAACTACAATCTATTAGCTCCGTTCGTGACCATGATGAAGAAAGAAGAACGAAAAACTATTCTATTCTTTCAGGAAAGTAGTATTTTGTTGTTACCAGCTTTTAAATCTTTGTGCATCTTCCGTTGCGACGCTCCGTTCAACGTTCTGTTCTTCTATCATCAAAGACCCGGTGCAATCCTTTCACCGTTTATTTAAATCGTTACTCCTTCGTCATAACGAAACGGCGAAACCATTGCGCCGGGTAAAGATTATTGGGAATTGAGATTGGCTTCTCCGCCAGATTCCAAAAATCGCTCCTGCCAAACACAATTCGAGACATTCAAGTATTCCTGATATTTTAAAGAATACTTATCTCATTTCCTCAAAAAGAATCTATAAATATTAATAAGCCGTTTTGTAAGAAAATGGGCAAAAGCGAAAGCGAAGCTATGCGGCTGCGATAATGATTTATCAAAGTGCAAAAAGACTACGGCATAAACAAGAATATACCACACTACTTAAGATGTTATTTATTCCGTTTCCTTTTTGCTTTCCTGCAGCCGCCTTACTGTAATGCTTTCTTTTTTTCCATTTTTTCTTTTACAAAACATTTTTTTTCATCATCAGAACACAATTAAACAATCATTTTTTAAACATTTAAAATTTCATGTTATGGAAATCATCGGAAGAATTACCGCAGACGCAACCGTTAGCGAAACCAAAGCAGGGAAAAAAGTGGTGAACTTTTCTATTGCTATTAATGACACTTACAAAGCAAAAGGCAGTACCGAGGTGCAGAAAATTGTAACCTATGTAAACTGTTCTTACTGGATTAATCCGGGTGTAGCACCGTATTTAACCAAAGGCACATTGGTGGAATGTGCAGGCCGCATTGGTGCAAACGCCTGGACAAACAAAGAGG
>CAYPBV010000278.1:0-2090 GCA_964409025.1 uncultured Chitinophagaceae bacterium
TTCATTCTTCATACAGCAGTTTTGGTTTGATTTCAGTTTTCAAAGGATGGCTTCTGAGCAGAAGCAATCATTGTTGGTTCTTACGGCGAGGATATTAAGCAGCGTTTTGCTTGTTACCTTCCAGCACCTTCATAACATCCTTTCTTGAATAGTAGATAGTGCCACCCATTTTTGTAAATGGTAAAGTTCCATTCACTCTCAGGTTTTGTAATGTTCCAGGTGAGCAAGCTAACATGTTCATTACATCGGCGCTTTTCAACCATTCTTTTTGTTCTGTAGCAGGGCTTAAAAACTTTTTGATTTCATCAATAAGCTCTACCTTTAAATCCTGAAAATCCTTTTTTGTGACTAATTCTAACTGCATTGTTTTTTTCTCATTTAGTTACAACAATTCCTCTCTAATAAGGATAAGGCAAATTTACCCAATTTTGACGCTAATATCTTTAGTTTTTATCCACACAATATTCACTATTTCCCAATAAAAACGGGCATTTACACACAAATTTGAAAACTTGATTTTTTAGACAAAAATTTTAGTATTGTTTATGCAATTTTTGCTTTTGCTGTGCTGTTAACCAAACTCATTTTTTCTTTCAGCAATGCCATATCGTTACTTACTTTTTTATCCAGCACTTTCGCATAATGCTGTGTAGTACGGATTGATTTATGACCTAACATTTTTGATACACTTTCTATTGGTACATCATTTTGCAATGTAACTGTTGTAGCAAACGAATGACGGGCAATGTGAAATGTGATATTCTTTTCTATTTCACAAACGGCGGCAATTTCTTTTAAGTAATCATTCATCTTTTGATTGGAGCTTACCGGTAACAATTTTTTATCTGCACAGCATTTAGGATGATTTGAATACTTATCTAAAATTGCCTGGGCTGATGGCAGGATAGGAATACTGGAACGGGTATCTGTTTTTGTACGATTTACTTTTATCCATCTTTCACCATCAATGCCAATGATAACATGGTCCTTTGTAAGTTTCTTTACATCGCTGTATGCAAGGCCGGTAAAGCAACAGAAAAGAAATATATCCCTTACTTGCTCTAATCTTGATGTAGCAAACACTTTATCAGCGATGGCCTGTATTTCATGCTCATGCAAAATTTCTCTTTCAACTTCATTTAAGCGAAAACGATAATTAATGAATGGGTCTTTATCTATCCAGCCATTGCCGAGACAGATACGCATTATCTTTTTAAAGTTGGTAAGATACTTAATAGCAGTATTGTGCGAACACTTACGAACTGCTTTTAAAAAATATTCATACTCCGTAATGAACTCATGATTTACTTGCTTAATGGGATAGTCGGAAACGTTATACTTGTATTCAATAAATTCTTTGGTGTGATTCAACGCAGTTGCATAGCGTTCATGTGTACCGAAAGAATATTCTTTGCCAATTAAAGATTTCATCTGGTCGTTATGGTATTGAAAAACTTCCATGATGGTTTTACTTTTCTCGGTAATGCCGAAGTAGGAATTTTTAACAGCTTCGGCGGTTAATACTTTACCGGCTTGGAGTAGTTTATCGTGATGCTGAAAAAGCTGGGTACGCACTGCGGCAATATGAGCATTGAGGGTTTTAATATCTTCTGTATTGCCTTTTGCATAGCCTGCTTTATTAACCCATTTTTCAGGTTCAATAAATCGCTTTGTAGAGAACTCGGTTCTTACTTCATTAATGGTTATCCTGGCATAAATGGGGGCCTTGCCAAACTCGTTCTTTTTTGAAGATTTTACCTGAAAAGACAGGTGCATTGCGTTGTTCATTTTTCGTCCGATTTATGGTTATAAATTTACTAAAAAGATTGGGATTTTTAGGCAGCTAAATATCCACAAAATGCAGACTGGTAAAGGATTTCAGCGTTTTGGCGAGACCTTGAAAAGTGGAGAGAAAAGGTCTCGATTTAGGCCATTTTCTTTGAGGGATTTTGAATGATTTGGGGAGTACCAAAAATAAAAAACCCTTGCTACCATTGAGTTTGCAAGGATTTAATACTTTTTGAACAGTGTTCCAGCGGAGAGAGAGGGATTCGAACCCCCGGAAGCTTTCACTTCAACGGTTTTCAAGA
>CAYPBV010000279.1:0-2052 GCA_964409025.1 uncultured Chitinophagaceae bacterium
CATCACTCATGACGTATTGGGAAAAGAGCCGTTTGAAATTGAAAGTGCAAATGTAAAGCTCCTTTTTTACATAGACGTATTAAATCAGGTTTTGAAAACACCTGTAAGGTTTGCGGGGAACAATTAGGCTGCCACCCATATTTCCTGGATTTTAAATACTGTTGGATTTTAAATCGTAAGTCTAACCGATAGATTCCGAGTGGTTATTTTTGAACAGCATTAAAAAAATCCTCAAACAAACTGTATGTAATTTTTGCTACCTGCACACTGTCTAATTTTCGTATATCCCCTGCTATATAAAAATGGTCTTTGTAATAAACTACCTGTTTGTTTAATATACCAAATACATAACTACGAAGTCGCACCTCCATTTCACCATAGCTTGAATAATTGCCACTTGGTATCCCTCCAGCTGATGGGTTACGTAAATCATGAAATACATAAAAGATTAAATTCTTTAAATTTTTTGCTTGTCCCGTTCTTATCAAAACAGAATCGAGTTGATAGGGTTTATTAGCTTGAATGTCCAAAGCTGTTTTATGAATCCATTCTGATGTAATCCATTGTGAAGTTCTGGGCCTTCGGTTTCTAAAGTAAGCCTCTCCCGCCCTTATTGTTGTGTCAATAATAAATCGTGTATCAATTTCAAAATTATTAATCCTTTGATTAATGAATAAATCTTTAGTTAAATCAAAACTTAATGGGAAAAGTATACCAGATATTCTTTTATTCCAGAGAATGGAAGAGTTTGAAGGAAAAGATACGTAATCTTTAAATCGCTGTCCTGTTCGTTGTGCAAAAACTATATGTATGCTTTTAAAGTTTTTCTGAAAATCTACAGGTGTAGTACTCTTTTTGGACAGGTCCCTGTTGGCGGAACAACCAAACATGATAACTGTTAACAAAAAAATCGTAGTTTTTTTCATTTGTAAGCTCTTACTGAAAAAAGAATGTTCAATCTTTATAAACTCACAGTTAAAATTTGACTACCCAGCCTGCTCAATTCAACACCGTCTCTGGATGTAAGCTCTCCGCCAGCCATAAAAACTCCTTCACAAACACATCAACCGATTTCTGAAAGCTGCTATCCAGCAAATTACCTTCTGTATCAAAGCGCTTATCTACATTGCCCACTACCAGCATGTGCGGACTGGCAATGCCATACAAAGCATTGATGAGTAATTGCATCTGTTGTGTAGCACGCATACCACCCATGATACCGGGACTGGCCGTAACAATACCAAATGCTTTACGGCTTTGCTTGGGATAATGATCCAATAAGTTTTTCATGGCAGGGGTGTAGCTGCCATTGTACTCCGGAGTAACGAGCAGAAACGCATTGGCCGCAAACATTCGTCTGCTCAACGGCTTAAAAGCATCAGGCGTAGCCTCTTCACTCACAAATACATGCTGAAGCAGCGGTAAATTCCACTCACGCACATCCATAATGTTTACGTTATGCTGTGTATGTTGTTCTAAAAATGTTTTGAGAAATAAAGCCACTCTGTATGTTACGCTGTTCTCTCTGGGACTGCCTGCTATAATTTCTATATTCATATGATAATTTTTTTAGTGATTGATGGGTGCTTCAATAATAATGTATTCTGATTCTTCCTTTGCGTGAATGCTGATGGCTGAAGCCTCCCAAATACCTGCCGCATCACGTGTGCCTAACTCAATACCGTTAACCGTTACTGAACCATTCATAACAAAAACATAGACGCCTTTGTTTACAGGATTCAACTGATAATCAGCCACTGCATCTTTTTCAAACCAACCCAGACTGAGCTTTGCATTTTGATTAATCCAGCAGTGGTGCTGCCCTTCTTCATTGCTCACAATGGTGGTAAGTTGGTTCTTCCGCTTTTCTTTGGGGAAGAAACGTTTCTGGTAACGGGGATTGATGTTCTGCAATTTGGGTTCAATCCATATTTGCAGAAAGTTCACTTCTTCATCACCCACATTGTATTCTTCATGCCGAAGACCGCTACCGGCGCTCATAATCTGTACCCAGTCTTTCTCCACAATTTCTTTATAGCCCATCGTATCCAT
>CAYPBV010000280.1:0-1983 GCA_964409025.1 uncultured Chitinophagaceae bacterium
CTACTATTTTAACAGGGATACTGTTTATAGAACTAATAAAATATACTCCATTTGGCAAGTCAGCAACAGAAATGCGAGTTTCAGATGAACCGACTTCTGCTCTTACAGTTCTAATTGCTTTTCCTGCCATATCAGTGATTAATAAATCTTCATTGTAATTTTTAACAATCACAAATTCTGACGCAGGGTTTGGATAAGCATTTAGGCTATTTAAAGTAATGTTTTGGGTAGAAACATTTGAAGCAACTTCAGGTAAAGCAATTACTAAACCTTGAGGGCTAACGGCAAATAAACCAAATGCAGCACCATTATTATTGGTTGTTGAATCTAAATATCCAGAAGCAAATACAGTTAAACCAACATTGTTAAAACCAGATAATGGAGCAGAGTAAGATTTCACTATAGTGTTTCCATCTGCGGTTTTTACATCTAATGTATAGGTATTTGAAGGAACATTAAAGGTTGGATAAACATCTCCAAAACGAGCATTATCAACCAATAAAGCTACTCCTCTAGCTTCAACGTCAACAGTTGGAGCATCTGTAGATCCATGAATTACTCTGATATCAATACCAGAACCAGAATTTGCAGTTATTGGAGCATTATCAGCAGCTAATAAACGGAATGCAGTGCTAACACCATCAGGATTTGCAGCAAAGCCAGTTCCTACGTTACCAATAGCCATCAATGTATATGCATTTCCTTCTTCTAAAGTTACTATGGTACCTAAACCTGCAATTGAATCAGCTATTGAAGTTGAATTTGCTGGAGCAATAGCTAGGTAAACTGGAGTTTGAGCAGGTACATCTACAAATGGAGTCGCAGTTCTAAACTCGAAATTGTTTAATAATTGCATAGGCATACCTGCAACATCTGCCCACACATCTACAAATTTAACTGCAGGATCCGGTGCGTTGTGGATGACCTGCACCCGAGCGTTTTGCGCTTGGGCTTGCATTGCAGCAAATCCGATTGCTGTTAATGCAAATAATTTTTTAATAGGGTTCATCTGTTTCAATTTTTGTATAACCCTATAAAGTTTGTTTAAATGCAATTTGTTTGCATTTAATTTTATGATCAATTATTAAATAATTGAATTTTAGATATTTACATTCATCGAATGACGATTTTATGACATTTTTCAGGTCTTTCAGACAATTTTAAAATAAAAAAACCACCCTATTTAGGTGGTTTTTTATAATTTGAGTAAAAAGGATTAATTATTGTTTAGTAAATGTATAAACTATATTTCGAGTTTCTCCATCAACTACTTCTGAAAAAGAACCTTTAAATGAGAAAGGAGTTTTATCTGAAACATTCATGTCTTGGTTTAATCCAAAATCGAGGATACCTCCATTTACAACCCAAGTATCTTGAACTTCAGCAATTTTTGTATCAGCGGCATCGTAAACCCCAATAGTGGCAGAGCCTCCAAGTCTTAAATCCAAAAGCAAATAGGTGGTCATGGTAGCAACTTGTCCATTAATGGTAGCTCCCGTTTGTTCCCATCTTCCGATGTAATCATTTCCAGTACCTGTATTGTTACCAGAGCCAGGTTGAGTGGTAGGCTCAGGACTTTCTATTTTCTCAGAGCAAGATGTAATAAGCATTCCACCAATTAGGGCGAAAAGAAAGAATACTTTAGTAAATTTCATGATCATGAAGTTTAGTTGTTTAAGAATGGCAATTTACAAATTTTTCCTTTAATTGCTTTATCTCTTATCGATATGTAAATTTCGGTATCAGATTTAGCATATTCAGTTTTAACATAACCCATTCCAATAGCTTTATTTAAAGAAGGAGATTGTGTGCCTGAGGTAACTTCACCAATAACTTCACCAGTTTCATTTAGGATAGGGTAATGCTGACGAGGAATTCCACGATCTAACATTTCAAAACCCACTAGTTTTTTGCTTACGCCATTTTCTTTTAAGGATTTATGGTAGTCAGAATTAGTGAAATTTTTAGTAAATTTAGTAATCC
>CAYPBV010000281.1:0-1980 GCA_964409025.1 uncultured Chitinophagaceae bacterium
TTTTTGTTTATGGTGGTTATCCCTTTCTGAAAGGTTTATATGACGAAGTAAAAGATAAAGCCATCGGTATGATGACACTGATTGGCGTAGCAATTACGGTTGCATGGGCATACAGTGTAGCTATTACTTTCGGTTTGCAGGGTATGGATTTTTATTGGGAAATGGCAACCCTGATAGACATTATGCTTATTGGGCATTACTTTGAAATGAAGTCGGTCATGGGTGCTTCCCGTTCGTTGGAATTGCTGGTTAAGATGATGCCTTCTACTGCTCATCATCTAAAAGACGGACACATTCACGATATGCCGGTCAGTGAATTGAAAATTGGAGATATGGTGATGGTGAAGCCGGGTGAAAAAGTTCCTGTGGACGGCATTGTGACAGAAGGGGAAAGTTATGTTGACGAAAGTATGCTCACAGGCGAGAGCAAACCTGTGAAAAAAGAAAAGGAAAGTAAAGTAATTGGCGGAGCAATTAACAGCAATGGTTCACTCACCATAAAAGTAATTAGTACAGGCAAGGACAGTTATCTGAATAAAGTGGTGAAACTGGTAGAGGACGCACAGAAAATAAAATCCAAAACTCAAAATTTTGCAGACCGAGCCGCAAAGGTTTTAACATTTGTTGCTTTAGGTGGTGGTGTAATAACGCTAGTTGTTTGGCTACTATTAGGGTTTCCATTTGTGTTTGCATTGGAAAGAATGGTAACCGTTATGGTTATTTCCTGCCCTCATGCTTTGGGTTTAGCAGTGCCATTGGTGGTAGCTATTTCAACTTCAATCGCTGCACAAAAAGGTTTGCTCATTCGCAACAGAACAGCTTTTGAAAATGCTCGATTGATTTCAACTATCATTTTTGACAAAACCGGAACACTAACCAAAGGTTCTCATGAATTACAGGAAGTAAAAGTGTTGAACTCAAAATTTAATGACAAAGAATTACTCCGTCTGGCATCAGGCATAGAGCAACATTCTGAACATTATATCGCAGCGGGTTTATTGCGAAAAGTAAAGGAATTGAAAATTGAAATTCCAAAATCAGAAAAGTTCAATTACCTGCCCGGTATAGGATTGGAAGGAAACGTAGACGGAAAAGAAATAAAGGTAGTAGGTCCGAATTATTTGAAAGAACAAAATATCAAAATAACAGACACAATCGATAATTTCACAGGCACGGTTGTTTACATTTTGATAAACAAAGACGTTGCTGGATATTTTACCTTCTCTGACCAAATAAGAGAAAGCTCTTTTGAAGCCATTCAAATTCTTAAAGAAACAGGAATTAAAAACCTACTGCTCACAGGCGACAATGAAAAAGTGGCAAAGAAGGTGAGCGATGATTTGAAAATGGACGGTTATTTAGCCAATGTATTACCGCATGCCAAATTAGAAAAAGTAAAAGAATTACAAACCAAAGGCGAATATGTTGCCATGACAGGCGATGGCGTGAATGATGCGCCCGCATTGGCACAAGCAGATGTGGGAATTGCAGTTGGTTCAGGCACTGATGTAGCAGCCGAAACAGCAGATATAATTTTGGTAAACTCAGACCCGAAAGATATCGCCAACCTGATATTATTTGGTAAAGCTACCTACAACAAAATGATACAAAACTTATGGTGGGCTGCGGGCTATAACATTCTTGCTATTCCATTGGCAGCAGGTGTATTATATAAATGGGGCATCATGCTAAGTCCGGCTATTGGTGCAGTGCTAATGAGTTTAAGCACAATTGTGGTTGCGATAAATGCACAACTTTTAAAAAGAAAAATTTCATAAACCAAAAACAATTCATCATGAAAAAACAAATCATTACAGCAGCATTACTACTTACAGCAACAATGTTTATCACTTCTTGCGAAAGCAATAATTCTGAAACCAAAACAGAAAAATTGGCAACAGAGGAAAGCGCAACTGCCCAATACCAATGCCCCATGAAATGTGAAGGCGAAAAAATGTATGACAAACCCGGCTCTTGCCC
>CAYPBV010000282.1:0-1910 GCA_964409025.1 uncultured Chitinophagaceae bacterium
CTTTCATTACTACGTTAGGGGCTTCATTTAATAAGGCATTGTATCTTTCTTCGGCTGAGTGAAACTGCATACCTTCAATACGGTTTACAGTTTCTACATAAGCGGCTTCAAATATCTTCCGAAACAGCCTTTCAATCTCGGGAAAAGTATCATAAAGTTTGAATAGCTGATTGGCATTGATAGCCACTACGTCTGCATCTTCTAATATCTGAATGGCTTTGCGACTTGGTTTGCCTGTAAACAGGCTTTCTACTCTTGCAATAATGTTATTTTCAAATGAGAAACTCTCTGTTATGTCTATGCCATCTTTATAATAATAAATTCTTGCTACTCCTTTATTGATGAAATAAATTGTTTTGCAGGTATGGCCAATGGGTTGCAGGTCTTTATTTTTTTTAATGGTTACAATATTGCTTATTTCTGTAATAGCATTTTCCGCTTCTTTTGAAAGGGGATTGAATTTTTTGAAGTATTTAAAAAGTTTTTGCATAAACTATTAAGCCCTGTAAATATACTTTAGTATTATTCAACAAAAACCCCAAGCTGCCCCGCCATTTTCTAAACTCTACCATAATGTTGCGGGGCAGCTTTTTTACAAGTTTAAGGGGCATTTTGCAATGCCCCTTAATAATCATCAATTATAAATACCCACCATTTCACTCTTTACAAAGTCCTCACAAAGCTGAAAGGCTTTTTGCGTTCTTAGCTGTGCCGTACCACCATATAACAATGATTTCATTTTGGCTTCATCGTCTTTGTAATTCCTGACGTTTTGAAAATAGCCAGTGATAGCATTATATGCGCCAAACACTGTTCCCTTTGTGGTTTCATATTGCTGCGATGGGCTGGTCATGTTGTATTCATATACGTCATCGCACATATTTTTAAAACAGGTGCTTAGTTCATCCAGTTCACCATTTTCAATATTCTGCAATACTTCTTTGTTGGGAACCATTGCAAGCTGTATCAGTTTCTGTACTTCTTTATCTGTAATGCGAACTTTTGCCCATTGATTAAAAATACCTTCCATCTGTACAGAAAGCTGGTTAGATATTCCCATTACTTTATGAGCTTCTTCCAGCCGTTCTTTCACATTGGCAGTATGACGGACCTTAATGGAATTACTACAGTTTTTCAAAGCGGCATTAAGGGTATTGTTACAAACGATCCTTGTAGTTGTAAACGCTGCCATGATGCTTCCAAACCCATCATGCGAAGTGTTAATGAATAAATACTTTTCAATCATATCATCATTGCCCACCTTGATGTAACCGGGAAGTTTAGCAGTAATGAAAATCTTTTCACCTTTACCCAATGCTCCAGCAGTTTCGTATTGAATGCCGTCGCCTTCTACAATAGCATCAAAGAAACTGAAAGCATCTGCATTTTGCACCACTTCATAATCCTTACCCAAGCGGTCGCCCAATACTGCACCAGTATCAGGACGGTAAGTGTAGAATGAACTGGTAGAAATAATTTCATTTCCATTATCAAGCCGGTGAATATTTGGTCTTTTGCAAACATCAAAATCAAGCCCTGCAAATTGCAATGCTTCTTTACTGTTGGGATAGTCTTCCACAATTTGCCCCAAACCATGCCATGCTTTTTCTTTTACTGAAAAGAAACTGTGTTTACCTGTTTGTTCATTGAAATTAATATTGTGTGCCATAGTTGTAAATTTTGATTGTTTAAAAAAATGAAAGCATCCCGCCATTTAACGGGATGCCATGAAAGTTAAAATGGTAAGTCCTCTGCAACTTCTGAAACTGCTGCCGGTGCGGTGTTCATTGGCACTACCGGTGCAGGTGCTGTATTGCCCCCTGTGGAACGGCCATGCAGTTTGATGGTATTTACATGGAAAGTAAGACTGGCTTTTACTTCACCCTCTTTGTTTGTCCAGGCGTTTGCAC
>CAYPBV010000283.1:0-1270 GCA_964409025.1 uncultured Chitinophagaceae bacterium
AGTTTTCTGATATTGATTTAACCTTGAGTGGTCATACACACGGTATGCAGTTTGGCGTTGAAATTCCCGGTTTTCGCTGGAGCCCTGTTAAGTATGTATATAAGCAATGGGCTGGTTTGTATGAGCAGGCTGCACAAAAATTATATGTCAATCGTGGTTTTGGCTTTATTGGTTATCCCGGCCGTGTGGGTATTTTGCCGGAAATTACGTTGATTGAGTTGAGTTAATGTTGAAACAGGTATTCTTTACTCAGATTTGTAAAGCTTTTGCTTGTGTGGTTCTGGTATTATTTTTCCCACTGCTTTAAACTATCTTGCACCTCAATGGTCTTAACCCCCAACCACCATTGTATGAAGAAACTATTCGCATTGCTTGCTGCAATTGTACTTGGCATTTCATATGCTGTTGCTCAGCAGAAAGATTCCATCACCATTAACAAGGACTCAATTGAAAAAGCTGTGGATGAATTTCTGGCAATGCTCGACTCGGCTAATAAACCCACCAGTTACTGGCAATTATCACTTGGGGCAAGTAACACGCAATTCAGTATTAACAATGTGGCACTCAATGCCCAGCAGTTAACAAAAGGGGTTACACTTATACCTACCGTTGCTTATTTTGATAAGAGCGGGTTAAGCTTTACCTATAATAACTTCATCAGCCTCAATAGCATCAACAGCGGCCTGGTGCAGCATGCCATTACGCCGGCTTATGATTTCAATTTCAATAAAGCGTTTGACTTTGGGTTTTCTTACACACGCTTTATCGGTAATGAAAATTTTGGTTCAGCATCATCACCGTATCAAAATGATTTGTATTCGTATGTTCAATACAATAAATGGAGTATTCAGCCTTTTATGTCTATGGGATATTCTACAGGTAAATACAATGAGTATTCAAAGACAGATACATTTGTTGTATTACAACGTCCGTTTAGACCCGATACAACCATTAATTACTCTGTTTATGATACCTTACGTGTAAAGCTGAGAGATTTTTCTGTTACACTCGCTGCTCAAAAGCAATTCGTTTTTGAATTAAAAAAAGCAGATAATTATATTACGTTTACCCCTTCTTTGCTTTTCTTTTTTGCCCGTAACAGTTATGATGTTGAGTATTCATCAGCAAGTGTATTTTCTCCTTCTACACGGTTTCTTCTGCAAAACAGGCCACAGCTCCGTGATGCTTTGGTACGTCAAATAAGGGGTGCATTCCCAAATCTTAATCAAACAAGAAATTTTCTTAACACAACAAATTTTCAGTTGCAATC
>CAYPBV010000283.1:1280-1910 GCA_964409025.1 uncultured Chitinophagaceae bacterium
GTTTAGACGCTGCATTTTATTTCGGTAAATTTTATCTGAACCCACAGGTGTATCTTGATTATTATTTACCTGAAAGCGACCAGAAATTAACAGCATTGTTCACACTGCATGCCGGGTTTATTTTATCCACCGGTAAGCGAAACTAAAATTCATTAACATTATTTTACCGCTTTTCATTTATTGTTGGCATCTAATTGGAACGTTATATAATAACTAAAAACAAATGAGTATGAACAAGTATCTTATCATTGGCATTGTAAGCCTTTTCAGTTTATCAGCATCAGCACAGGGAATTAAGTTTGGTCCCAAGCTGGGTGCTAATATGGGTAAAATTGATGGCGCAGGATTTGATGATCAGTATTCTCTCGGTTACCATGTAGGTGGGTTTGTACAAATCAAGATTAATAAGAAGTGGGGTATTCAGCCGGAAGTATTGTGGAATCAAATAAGTACGGATACTGTATCCGGTTTTAAAGCATTGTATCAAAACCTGGGCAACCAAACATCGAACTTTAATGATCTCAAACTTAATTATCTTAGTATTCCCATCTTGCTTAACTACTCGCCTGCAAAAATCATAACATTCCAGGCCGGCCCACAATTTGGGATCTTACTTGATAAGAATAATAC
>CAYPBV010000284.1:0-1890 GCA_964409025.1 uncultured Chitinophagaceae bacterium
CAACTTTGCATGGCCGGTACAAGTATTTGCCCGCATCATTCCCGCTTTCGCCGCCAACTATAACCCAATCAATTTTATCTTCCAAAAGATTACCTGTTAAACACTTATCTAACCATAAATCTACTTCTTCAAGAAGAGGCTCTACGCTTATAAATTTTACCTTTGCGGGAGCATCAATTAATTGCCATATTCTATCATTTGCTGACAATTGGTTTTCAACCGTTACACCTAACCATACATTTTCATACCCATCGCCCCAATCATCGGGAAGGCATTGTCTAATACGTTCCGGCCTTTTTGTAAGTATTTGCCATTGGTGCTGCGGGTGGTCTTTAATAATCTTCCACGCTTTATCTCGCCACCGGTCGGCTTCTTCAATAAAAAAGTCACTCCAACTGCACGTGAATATTTTTGAGGGAATAGTAAGTTTTCTTAAAGTACCCATTATGGTTTTATCACTAACCAATACCACTTCTGAAGGGTCTTTGCCGTATCGCTCTTTATCCCGGTACATGTAGCAATATTTACAACCTGCGGAAACCTTTTTGCACCCTGTCCAAAAGTTTACAGTCGCATCTGTCCATTGTATGTTTGTTTTTTGTGACATCAGCGAAAGTTTTCAGGTTTATTAATTTGTTCAAACTCTATAACCCATACCCACGGGTTGGCGTTCCAGCTTTCTTTACCATTGATTGATTGCCATAATTCAGAAAACCATCTCTTTGGGTCTGTCTCTTTTGCAATGTTTGGGAATGGACATCCTTCGGCCATACAATCACCACGGGTTATATCCTGCAAACGCTCCACACTAATGTTTTTTATTTTAAGAAACAAGCGGCAAGCAGCTTTGGGAATGTGGATAGAAGGTTTCCAACCTATGATGTTTTTCTCAGCATCTTCGCTTGCCTTATAAAAGAAGTTTCCTGACGATTCACCAAAGTCGTTAACATTGTGCTGCCATGATTCCCTCACCCACAACACATCACCAACATTACCATAAGGGAATTTAACTTTACGACCACTTTCTCCATGCCAGTTGCCATCAGTGTAAATCATTTTTGCAGCCGTTTGCATTACCCCGTTAATCTTAACCACTCTCCTGGTCTGTGTTTTACGGCCTTCCAGTATAGCCTTCACCATTTCGGTGCTGAATAGTATGGGATGAAATTTCATTGTTATTTTACTTTAAATTTTCCAAAAACCTGATTGCCATGGCGGCGGTTTGAACGGCAGCGTTCTTCATTTGCTCTTTCATAACATCATCACTAAGCCGATACTCTTCTGGCGTGTATTTAAACTCCATGCACAGTTTCATAAGTGTACCACTTTTGCTTACTACCTTACCCGCCATACCCGCTGGATGATCGGGGAAGGATGAGTTATTTCTTTTGTCTGCTCGAACAGCAACTTCTATCGCCTGCCATATTTCTTGTCGTTTCATCAGAGTTGTTCTTTAATGTGTTCTACAACTATCTTCTCTCCTGACAATACCTGGATGCAAAGGTTTTCAATGATGCTCTGTTGCTCAGGGTTCATTCTTCTCACCATTTCTTTTATCTGCTCCACGGTAAAGGGTCTGTTTCTACTACCTGTTTTTCAAACGTTTCAAACCTGTCTTTGCTGAATATGTTTTTAAACCTGTTGAGCGCAAAACTGCTGTCTGCTGCTGCACCGGTGCATACCTGACGAACAAAGAAGGGGAAGGCGCCATCTGTTGACAAATCACGAAACAATAATCTTGCAGCGGCAATGTGCTTACAAGGATCGTAAAGCATGGAAGCCTGTACGGATGTTGGTTGGTATTTTATTTTTGTATGACTGTTCATGATAAAAAAGCCGCCTACTTTATTTCAGCAGCTTTTGTTTTGTTTATTTGTTAATCACAACAAA
>CAYPBV010000285.1:0-1879 GCA_964409025.1 uncultured Chitinophagaceae bacterium
TGTCAAATGTGAGAGAATGAAGCTTATGCAGATTAGTTTGAAAATCATCAGTGCCTTTATGTCCAAACTCCAGTACATAGGTTGTAACTTTACAACCTTTTTGCAGGAGTAGTCTTGCAATGGCTAATCCATCGCCACCATTATTTCCTTTACCACAAAAAATGTGCAGGTGCTTAGCAGCAAACCCATTTTGAATAATCCATTCACAACATTGGGCAGCAGCACGTTCCATTAATTGAATTGAAGCTACAGGTTCTTCCGCAATGGTGTAAGCATCCCAATCTTTGATTTGTGATGCAGAAAAAAGTTTCATCAGCTAAAGTTAGTTTAACTTATTTAAATAAAAAGACCCTGGCTATTCAGGGTCTTTACCAAGAGAACAGGAATCATTATTTTACTTTTCCGAATGCGAAGCGAACTGAAACTGCCACAGCAGATGCTCTGAATGCAACGCCTTCAATAAGATTTAATTCGGGTTTCCAGTCCAGTGACAAATTGATGGGAAGCTCTGTAAATTGATAATCCAGCCCGGCAATACCCATCAAACCAAAATTATCGAACCCTCTGAATCCAACATATGCACCCGCCCCATAGAACCACTGTAAATTTTCAACACCACTGATGGGAGCAAACCGCTGATACAAAGCACCAAGCGCAAACGAAGTACCTCCCAAATTGGCAATTGCTTCTACAGCTGATTTTTCGTTCATAAAATAACGATAGGTGAAACCGCTTGCAATGGCCTGTTCAGTACTTCCAAGCCTTACACCTATTTGCTGTTTATACTGTTGTGCAGCAACCATATAAGAAATACAAAGTAAAAATGCTGTGATAAAAACAGGACGTGCCGTGTTCATGATTTTGATTTTGCCCAACATATTCCTAAAATGATGCCGTTTCTTTTCTAGAAGATTCTTTTGTGAAAATTTTAAACCATGCATAAGCCAAAAGCATTGCTGTGAATGATGCTATCATAACGGCCATTTTACTCATATCCTGTGTGAAAGAATTCTTAAATGCAAGCATGGCAATAAAAATACTCATGGTAAAACCAATACCGGCCAGTAAACCCATTCCAATAATATGCTTCCATTCAATTCCCTTCGCCAGTTTACCCACTTTAAGTTGTACCAGTATAAATGTGAATAGAAAAATACCAATGGGCTTACCTGAAACAAGGCCCAGCATAATTCCCAAACTTAAGTTACTGTTGAGCATAGCTGTAAAGCCATCCGGTATTACAATGGCAGTATTAGCCAAAGCAAAAATGGGTATAATTAAAAAGTTAACATAGTTATGAAGAGCATGTTCAAGGTTTGATAATTGACGCATGGGAATAGTAAATGCAAATAATACCCCTGCAATGGTAGCGTGTACTCCTGAATTATAAATACAAAACCAGATTGCAATTCCTGCCATGAAATTCCAGAATCCAAATGGAAGTTTAAAGTAATTCAATAGAAACAGAATTGCTGTTAATCCTATACCAGAAAGAAGATAAGTAGTATGAATAGCATCTGTATAAAATACTGCAATGGCAACAATGGCTCCCAAATCATCAATAATAGCCAAAGCAGTTAAAAATATTTTTAACGATAACGGAACACGCTTGCCAAGTAAAGAGGCAACTCCCAGCGAAAAAGCAATATCAGTTGCCATGGGTATGCCCCAGCCATTGGCAGTTGTTTCACCTTTATTAAACGCAATAAAAATAAGTGCAGGTACCAGCATGCCACCAACTGCACCGGCTACAGGTAAAACAGATTGTTTAAAAGAAGACAACTCTCCATTTATCAGCTCTCTTTTTATTTCCATACCCACCTGAAAAAAGAAAATAGCCATTAATCCATCATTTATCCAATGGAGCAGGGTATGAGGC
>CAYPBV010000286.1:0-466 GCA_964409025.1 uncultured Chitinophagaceae bacterium
TGCTTGCTGATATTGGATCAGTTATGGCCATTGGGGTAGCATTATTTCCTACAACTGCAGGCGGTTGGATTTATTATGCCCATTTTGGGTTTGCCATTTCATTGTTTATCGTGTTTATCATTTTTTCACTTTACCTGTTTCGTAAAACAAAAAAAGATAATAAGCCAACTGATGAAAAAAAGAAACGGAATAAAATGTACCTGACCTGCGGAGTTATCATGATCATATGCATACTTTCTTTAGCCGTTTGTCTTATCTTTTTTAAAAAGGCCTGCCAGCAATATAAGCTGGTATTCTGGGGTGAAGCAATTGCATTGACTGCTTTTGGAATTTCATGGCTCACAAAAGCAGAATGATTATATTTGGTAGATCCTCCTCACAAAGCAGAAGAATCAACATAAAATCAAAACCAAATGCCTGCTTTAAACGAAGCTTCAGGGTTTACAAATGGCAAAGTGAATAATTT
>CAYPBV010000286.1:476-1870 GCA_964409025.1 uncultured Chitinophagaceae bacterium
CCATGGTGATAGGTAGATGTGCTTATGAATTTTAATATTATAACCGGCACTTCCATTCAGTAAATAGTTGGTAAAAGTTGATGTTTGAATTCTTGCATCTGATTGTATGGTGCTGTTCCAAACTACAAAACCGCCCCCAATCCACACACCTCTCCATTGAGGATTTAAAAAGCGATCAACTAAAAAGGCATACGCATTAATTTGATGATTGGTGAACCCTTTTTGTATAGTAAAACCTGGTTTGTTTACTGATGCTGTAAGTGCACGGATGCGCCATTGTTTTTTGCCTGCCCATACTGCTGCAAACCATCCACCCGTAGCATAAGGCAGTACATCCAGTTCAATTCCTGTACTCAGGTTTTTGGGTGAGGATGATGCCTGTGCAAAAAGTTGCAAATTCAAAACAAAAAAGAAAGTAATGCTGATGCAATATTTCATAGTACTATAAGGTTTTTCATGTACAAAAGCCCGCAGGTTTTAAGTGTACACCTTTGCGGGCTTTCATTTCAATGGCACATGGTGCTCCATGTTCTGCATGGCTTATACATGATCTTCAGCCATTATGCCGTTTACTTTTTCTTCCAGCTTTTCTTTGCCCAGTTTCAATTTTTCATTGAACTGTTCTTTGAGCTTTTTACCACTTTCGGCAATTTTATTACGGGTTTCAACCCCTTTAGCCGGTGCAAATAAAAGTCCCAGCACGCCACCTATGGCAACACCTGCACCCAATGCAATCAATATTTTATTTGTTGTTTTCATGTGTTATTGATTGATTGTTTTAAATTTTTGTTGTCGACCTAAGGTAACACCTCAATAAGCCTGATAAAATGATGTACTGCAGCATTATGGTTGATGATCGTCAGCCTGTACCTGAGTTGCGACTGTGAACTTTGCAAATTCCTTTCTCCATCAGCAAGTTTAAAGGAGCTATCAAACATTCCTTTGCGCTCTTTAAAAAACATTCAAGTATCGAAACTATTATTCATTCGCAGACTCCCCAACTGTTGATTAAGAAAAAAATGAAGAGCCTGATGATCCGGCCTAATGGTTTACTCGTAAATAAGGGAAATGTACCCCTTTATGAAAACGGTGTTGACCAGCCTTGCCTGTGCAGGTATATTTTTTTTATCTGTTAATGGCCAGGCAACGAAAGATTTGCCACGCCCTGTGGCCAATTTAATGAACCTGCCGGCTAACAGCTATGTAATACCGATGGACAATAATCTGCAGCAAAACAGCAGCGGTGTTTTTAATCTGAAAGCGTACGGTCTTATTGTGCATTTGCTCAACAATAAAATAAAACTAAAATGGGTTATCCGTTCGGGCAAATTGAAAGATGCAGCCGATTTTTCAGTGGCTGTCAGCCGTATCTATCCGGTTACAGATGCCATAAC
>CAYPBV010000287.1:0-1843 GCA_964409025.1 uncultured Chitinophagaceae bacterium
GGTTATCATGAGCGACACGGTGAAGCACATGCTGAAGTTAATTGCATCAACCGGGCCATACAAAACGGACAAAGAGACCTGCTGCTAAAATCAACCTTATACGTTTCCTTAGAACCCTGTGCACATTTTGGTAAAACACCACCCTGTGCTGATTTAATTATTCTGCACCAAATACCCAAAGTGGTTATTGGCTGCCGTGACCCTTTTGTACAGGTTGATGGAAAGGGGATCGAAAAATTAAAAGCGGCAGGCGTAGAAGTAGTTATTGATGTATTGAAACAGCAATGTGAAGAACTCAACAGGCGTTTCTTAACATTTCATCAAAAAATGCGACCGTACATTATTTTGAAATGGGCGCAAACAAAAAATCAATTTATAACTAATCATTCATCTAAACGTCTTTTGATTACAAATGAATTTACAAACCGCCTGGTACATCAATGGCGCAGTGAAGAAGCATCCATTCTTGTAGGTGCCAATACAGCTTTGATGGATAATCCCCGGCTTACCAACCGTTATACAAATGGAAAGCAACCTGTGCGGCTGGTTTTGGATAAAGACTTGAAGTTGTCTTCTTCGGCACAGCTTATGAATGATGATGCGCCTACAATTATTTTCAATTATCACAAACAGCAGGCACACGGACAACCACAATATGTTCAAATTAAAAGCAATGCAAGTGCGGTGCTACAAATAATCAATGCGTTGCATCAGTTAAACATTCAAAGTGTTTTAGTAGAAGGTGGTGCTCAACTCCTGCAAGGTTTTATTGATGAGCATTTATGGGACGAAGCAAGAATAATTACCAATGAAGAGTTGACAGCAGATAGTGGGTTGCCTTCGCCCCAACTGATTCATCATCAACTCATCAGTGAGCAACAAATTTTATCAGACACTTTAAAATTTTATAAAAATCTGCAATCTAAAATCTAAAATCGTACATGTTTTTTCTTCTCGGTTCCATCATACTTACTTCCTGGCTCACCCTTTCGTTCAAAGTGGTAGAGCGGTTTCGGATTCCTGTTTTTCAGGCTATTGTTTTTAATTACATCAGTTGTGTCATCACGGGTTCATTTGTAAATGGTGCATTCCCTGTTACCAGCGCCACGTTTAGCGAAAGCTGGTTTAAGTGGAGTTTGCTCATGGGATTGATGTTTGTATTCATTTTCAATATTGTAGGTATATGTGCACAAAAGATGGGAGTAGCCATTACTTCTGTTGCCAATAAACTATCATTAGTCATTCCATTTATATTTTCCATTTATTTATATAGTGAAAGCGTGACTTGGATAAAAATGATCGGAATTGTTCTTGCATTAGCCGCAGTAGTGTTTACCTGCATGCCATCTGCTAAGGGAACAGAACCTTCAGGCAAGCCATTTCATCTTTCAAATCTTTGGTTACCTGTTGTTTTATTCATCAGCAGTGGCTTACTGGACACACTCATAAAATATGTGGAGCAAACAGAGTTAAATGATGCCAATAAAAATGCATACCTCATTACTTCCTTCGGAGTGGCCGCCGTGCTTGGTTCTATTACTTTAATTATAATGCTTGCTACCGGTAAAATGAAGTTTGATAAGCGTTCCATTCTTGCAGGTATTATGATTGGCGTGCCCAATTATTTTTCTATTTGGTGTCTGGTGCAGGTGCTGAAAGATTATCAGGGAAACAGTTCGGCTATTTTTCCGATAAATAACATGGGTATTGTATTGTTTAGTACCGTAGCAGCATGGATACTATTTAAAGAACAATTATCAAAATTAAATTGGCTGGGCATCCTGTTATCCATTGCTGCAATTGCATTAATTACATTTGGGTGAGTGGAGTTACTGGTTATAGG
>CAYPBV010000288.1:0-1833 GCA_964409025.1 uncultured Chitinophagaceae bacterium
ACATTAGTATCACCAGAAAAAAATGAACAATCTCTCTGGATTAACCAAGATGCTTGGTTCTCAAGAACTTCACTAGACGCAAATAAAAAGCTTACTTACCAGATGCATTTACCCAACCAGGGAGCCTATGTATTTGTTATTGATGGAAGCATAGCTATTGGCGAACAAACTTTAAACAAACGCGATGGCTTGGGTATCAGCCAAACTCAATCATTTGAAATAATAGCGAATAGCAAGGCAGATATTTTAGTGATTGAAGTGCCGATGCAAATGAATTAACTGAATAATTCCTACAAAAAATATTATGAATAATGATCAGACTTGCTTAACCCGTCTGTTCATTATTAAAAAGAAATAATCCAATGAAAACAAGAAGCGTTTCTCACTTATTATATGCGAACCAGGTCAATATGGGAGGTTTGTTAGTGAGGCAGCCTTTCCCTACTCAAAATGTACAGCAAATAGATCCATTTTTATTGTTGCACCATGCAAGAATGAAAGTACCGGAACATGTTAATCCCAAACATGCAGGAGTTGATCCGCACCCTCATAGAGGTTTTTCTCCTGTTACTTTTATATTTGAAGGTGGTGTGCATCACCGCGATAGCCGCGGGAATAACGCAACAGTATATGCAGGAGGCGCACAATGGATGCATGCCGGTATGGGCATCATACACAGCGAAAGACCTCCGGTTGATTATAAAAATAAAGGTGGATACCAGGAGATCATTCAATTGTGGATTAATTCTCCCGCAAAAAATAAAATGGATCAACCGAGTTACTTTCCTTTACAAGCAGAAGATGTTCCTCAATTGATAAGTGACAATGGTAATGTTGTTTTGCGTGTTTTTGCTGGAGAGTTATCAGGTGTGAAAGGAAGTATTCCGAGTTTAAGTCCGATAAATGCCGCAACTTTGCAAATGAGTGAAAACTCAAACACATCGATTGTTTTACCTCAGCATCATCAAGCCTTGATATATGTTTTAAATGGTAAAATTTCATTAGATGGATATGGTTTAGTTGAAGGTCATCATGCGGTATATTTCAAACAAGATGGTGAAGGAATCAGTATCCAAGCGATAGAGCAAACACGGATCCTTGTTTTAAGCGGGCAACCTCTTAATGAACCAGTTGTTACTCACGGTCCTTTCGTGATGAATACCCAAACAGAAATTTTAGAAGCCATGCGCGATTACCAGGCTGGTAAAATGGGATTGCTAATTGAAGATTAAAACTAAACATAAAACCAACTATCATGGATAACCAAACTGTTTCCTTACTTCAAACTTTAAAAGCTGGTGCTATTTCCGGTTTTATTGGCATGGGTTTAAACCACGGGTGGAGCATTGTTGCCCAGCAATTAGGAAGTGTAGCACCGGAAGGATTTACTATGGCTGTTACCATCTCTTCAGTATTTCCAATTTTAATTGCTGCTGTGGTTTATTACCTGATGATTAAATTTTTAAAGAAGGGCAAATCAGTATTTGTTGTTTTAGGAAGTCTATTTCTACTTTTTAGTTTATATGGTCCTTTACAACCTATCATGCCGGATGGTTCACCAACACCAGAAGGTTTTGCATTGCTAACGATACCCATGCATTTTATTTCCGGTATTACAGCTATTGCAGGAATAATTCGCTGGAGTAAGTGAACTGTTTAATGCAAAGTGTGTTTCAATAATAGTAAAGTAATTTAACATGCAAGAAATAATATCATTTCCTAAAAATGCACAGAAGGAAGCGCCAGTTTTAGAAGAAATCTACAATAGAAAAAGTTTGCGAGCATACAGCACAAAGCCTTTAGCAAAAGAAACCATTCAATCTTTGTTTGAGG
>CAYPBV010000289.1:0-1824 GCA_964409025.1 uncultured Chitinophagaceae bacterium
GGCTGGTAAAGCTGGCAAGTTGCTTCGTAATTCAATCCGTGCAATGTTGCAGAATACTTCTGATAGCCGGATGGTAAGCCGTCTTACTCAAAAGATGGTTGAAGTAATCCAGGAAGATGCAACAAACCCCCGTGGCCAAAGAAATGTAATTGACGGCGAAGCCGAATTACTGGAAGGCTTTGAATTTAACATCAGCGGCAAATTGGGTACTACCCTTTATGCTCCTTATACTTCCACCATTGACAGGGTTGCAGGTACACTTGTAGTAAATATTCCTGCTTTTGTTCCCTTGAACATGATTGCAGCTCCGGGTGGCTCTACACATTTCAAAATTGTTTCAGCTGGTACAGAGATTGATTTTGAAAACGAAACTTTTGTAGTGGCAACAAGTGAGACCGCAGTGTTACCCTGGGATACTACTGCCACTGCTGTGATTAATCTTTCAAATGCCGTCACTGCAAACAGTACTCACCCTTTATTCCTGGCACTTGGTATTGAATTTTATCAGGAAGTAAACGGTCAAATGTATCCATTGAAAAATGGTGCTTACAATGCTTTAGCGTTGGTAAAGGTTGACGGCAATTAATATATTTTTTAACCCCTAAATATTAAGACCATGTTAAGTGGAATACTTGATTTCGTTTTAGGATTGATATTCTAAAATAAATCGTCAAAAACAGTTCATTCTTTCAGTCCGATAAAGCCCTGCCATTCCTGGCGGGGCTTTTCATTTCAGCAAAGCCCTAAAAGGGCAATGCTGAAAGCCAACGACGACCCGAAGGCGAACAATGAAGATACCAGCCAGAGCCAATGGCAAAGACCCGAGTGCCACAATAACGATAATAAACAGGACGCCTGCCTAAATGCCTGCTGAAAACAAAAGAAGGGATAGAAGGCAAAGGAAAATTAGAAAGGCTGAATGGACAAACTGCCAAATGGCGACTGGTGATGATACGAAGCTGCTTTTGCATAATAGTGATTTTTTATAAGCATCTCTCAGCGAAGGCTGATAAAAAAACCAAAAGGAAACGGAATAAAAGATGGCCTTGTGTGCCGGGTCTGTGTTTATGCCGTAGTCTTTTGGTTTTTTTTGCTGGGTCTGTGCGGTGGGCTGCCGTAGCTATTTTTGCTGTATAAAAAACACATTGGCAAAAGCTGTATCAATTCAACACATAAGCATGAGTGTTATGTTCCATTGTTTTGCAATTGGATTCTTTTCCAAACGTCAATCAGCTAAATAATGGCTAAAATCGCCTGAACCATTAGCTGCATTAGAGAACTGATTTGTATTGAGCTTTGTAATAAAATTTATTTTACAAAGAAAAAAGAGAAAAAAAGAAAGCATCTCCATCAGGCGGCGTGGCTAAAAAAACAAGGAGGAACGGAATAAATGATGGCTTTGTGCGGTGGGGCTGTGTTTATGCCGTAGTTCCTTGTTTTTTTTAAGCATAGGGGCTGTGCCAGCCGACTAACTTGCTGCCTTTTTTTTATGAAAATCAGCTAACTCCAATTCATAAATCTTATTCAAAATCACAGATAAATATTCATGTGTTTCGAAATAATCAGAAATTATCTGGTCATCAATCAGTGCATATTCTACTTTTTTTTCTTCATTTTCATATTGGATAGTCGGAGTAAAATCAGGATAACTTAAATAAAGTAACCCATGAGTATATTTATTTCTATCAGTAATAAAATTGAAAAATGTTTTTGTAAAATTTTTAAGTTTTTCGTTTGTATTAATTTCATCAATCTGCATGAATTTATTATCAGCTTTTAAGACTTCACTTAGCAGATTTCTTGCATTCATGTAATCCAGTTTAT
>CAYPBV010000290.1:0-1792 GCA_964409025.1 uncultured Chitinophagaceae bacterium
GAGTTTATCCATCATTACACACAACTAACAAATAATAGCAGCAATTCAAGTAATTTGCGACAGGCAAAATTCATAAACATTTTTAACAGCGATGAAATTATCTTCTCTACTCGACAGGTTTGCAGAACCTGAAACCCTTAAAATGGCCAAGCTCGGCCGTGAATTAAGAGCCAAAGGAATTGATGTGATTGATTTAAGTTTGGGCGAACCTGATTTTGATACGCCTCAGCATATCAAGGATGCTGCCAAAAAAGCAATTGATGATAATTTTAGTCACTACACACCCGTAGCCGGTTATCTGGATTTAAGAGAGGCAGTTTGTACCAAGTTGAAACGTGATAACAACCTTGATTATAAACCTGAAAACATCGTTATATCAACAGGAGCCAAGCAAAGTTTGGCCAATATTATTTTAGCCGTAGTTGATGCGGGTGATGAAGTCATCATACCTGCACCATTCTGGGTTACCTATTCTGAACTGGTGAAAATTGCAGGCGGTGTGCCTGTAATTGTGGAAACCAAAATAGAAAACAAATACAAGATGACGGCTGCCGAACTGCAAGCATCCATAACACCCAAATCAAAACTGTTTTTATTTTCATCGCCCTGCAATCCTTCCGGTTCATTTTACAGCAAGGAAGAATTAAAAGCACTGGCGGATGTATTTGCAACGCATCCCGATATTCTCATTATTTCCGATGAAATTTATGAGTACATCAACTTTGTGGGTGCACATGAAAGCATTGCGCAGTTTGATGCCATTAAAGATCAGGTGATTATTGTAAATGGTTTGAGTAAAGGCTTTGCCATGACGGGTTATCGTTTGGGTTATATTGCAGCGCATACAGATGTTGCTAAAGCCTGCGAAAAAATTCAGGGACAGTTTACAAGTGGGGCCAATGCGGTTACACAACGTGCAGCCATTGTAGCGTTAACAGCCGATTTAAAACCTACGTTTGAAATGACGAAAGAGTTTGAGCGCCGCCGTGCCAGAGTGCTGCAGTTGATAGAAGAAATTCCCGGCTGGACTTGTGCTGCACCCGATGGAGCGTTTTATGTATTCCCCAATGTGAGCAGTTATTTTGGAAAGTCAAATGGCACAGAAACCATTAACAATGCAGATGATTTGTGTATGTATCTGTTGAACACGGCGCATGTATCTACCGTAACAGGTCGTGCATTTGGTACACCCAATTGTATCCGTTTATCCTTTGCCAACAGTTTGGAGAAGATTGAGGAAGCGTATAAGAGGATTAAGAAAGCGTTGGGGGAGTTGAAGTAAAATAGGTTAATTCAAAAAGCCGCCAGAATTAAGTTCTGAGTTGCTTATTTCTTTTCCTGATTCATCAAATATGATGTCGGTATTATTGAGGCTGTTCCAATATTGCAAATATTGAATGCCCCCAGCATTAAGAGCAGCATTTTTTGCTTTACTGATAAGATACTCTGTTTCTTCATTTTTATTGTTGAATTTTTTATCAATATCATGAAAGCCTCCAATCAAAAAGGCTTTCATGAAAAGTTCACTTGATGATGCACACTTGAAAATTTTTCTTCCATAAACAGCATAGTCCATTGTAAAAATTTCTCTGCTTACTTTATCAATTACTAATAAGTCTTCCATTGACCAGCCAAAATGAATATAGTTTTCATCTTCAGCTATTTCATCGTTAAATGAAATTTGACTAATTAATTCAAAACCTGATTCATATTCCTCAACAAATTGAATGATTAGGTCACTGCTATTTGAGGTGAAA
Organism: uncultured Chitinophagaceae bacterium; assembly: GCA_964409025.1. Taxonomy (GTDB): domain Bacteria; phylum Bacteroidota; class Bacteroidia; order Chitinophagales; family Chitinophagaceae; genus Lacibacter. Next base: position 1,758 of record CAYPBV010000290.1, read on the forward strand.
TCTTTTTTTAAAGGATAGAAATATGAGATATAATC
>CAYPBV010000291.1:0-1777 GCA_964409025.1 uncultured Chitinophagaceae bacterium
GTATTATGCAACAGGAATACTCGTTGCTTGTGCGGTGATGTTTGTAAGGGTATCCGTTGTAGCCGCTTTGTTTAATATGCAAGTGTTTAAGTGGCTTCTAATTCCGTGTTTATTGATGGCAGTCAGTGCAGTGAGTTACGCTTACTATATTATAAAAAGAAAAACACCTAAATCTGACACCCTAAATGAAAGCATCCAATTGGGAAATCCTCTTGACCTTATAAATGCTGCTTTCTTCGGGCTTCAGTATATTGCAATAACGATAGCCGTCTATTATGCCAACGAATATTTTGGAACTAAAGGACTTTTCGTCTCAGGAATAATTTCGGGGTTTGCAGATGTAGATGCTATTAACATAAGTGCTTCTAAATTAAGTTTAGTCCAAATATCTTCTGCAATGGCTTCAATTGTAATTCTGTTTGCTGTAATCAGCAATACACTTTTCAAGATTGGAGAGTGCATTATAAAAGGAACTGCTGAATTGGTCAGGCAGGTCACATTTGGCTTAATACCATCCATCCTTATTGCGGGCATTAGCATACTAATAATTTATATAAATCAAACAACATGAAAAATTGGAAGATTAACAAAATTAAAACCACAGCACCAATAGACGTGCAAAAGAAAAAAACAAAAAGTGAGTTTCTCAACTTACAACGGGATATTTATTCCTTGCAACATTTGCTTTATGCAACCCATTCCAAAAGTCTGTTAATCATATTTCAAGGCATTGATACGTCAGGAAAAGATGGTGTAATACGCAAGGTTTTTAATTGCGTTAATCCCTTGGGTGTTCACGCTACTTCATTTAAAGCACCCTGTGACATGGAGCGTGAACATGATTATATGTGGCGTATCTACCAAAAACTACCCGAAAAAGGAATGATACAAATTTTCAACCGTTCATACTATGAAGATATTATCGTCCCATCTATCCAGAAATCGTTGTCAAAAAGCATGATAGATAAACGATACAATTTCATTAATGCTTTTGAAGAACATCTTATAGAAAACGGCACTGACATTATTAAATTTTACCTTCACATTAGCCCTGATGAACAAAAAAACAGAATACAAAAACGCTTGAAAAATCCACTTAAAAAATGGAAGTATTCTGATAATGACATAGAGGCATCAAAAAGATGGGATGATTATATGGCAGTATATGAAAATATCATAAACCGATGCAATCAAGTCCCTTGGGTAATAATCCCTTCTGACGACAAATGGTATAGAGACTATATGGTTGCATCAGTAATAAAGGGAAAATTAAAGTCCATGCGCTTAAAACTTCCTGAACAAAATGTTTTAGCACTAAATGATAAAGCATTAGGAAAAAATAAGAAAGAAAACTAAATCAATATTTATGAACGAGATCAAAATTCAATTCTTAGGTGCAGCCGGAACAGTTACCGGCTCCAAATTCCTTATTACCGCTTTCGGTAAAAAAATACTGATAGACTGTGGTTTGTTTCAGGGTTTAAAGCAACTACGGCAACTCAATTGGCAACCATTAGCCGTTTCAGCAAAAGCTATTGACATTGTATTACTAACACATGCCCATTTAGACCACACGGGCTACCTTCCTTTATTAGTGAAGCATGGTTTTACCGGAACAATTAATGGCACATCGCCAACCTTGCAGATTGCAGAAATAATATTAAAGGATAGCGCAAAAATTCAGGAAGAAGATGCCGTGAGAGCAAACAAATATCGCTACTCGAAACACAAACCCGCTTTGCCGCTTTATGGCTTATCGGAGGTGGAAAAAACTTTA
>CAYPBV010000292.1:0-1743 GCA_964409025.1 uncultured Chitinophagaceae bacterium
ATAGAACTTAGTTCAGTCATGTTTAATGATTTAATCTATTGGTTATCAAAATATAAAGACTTTGGGTTTTATCAATGGGTTAATTTTATTATTTTCGCCCTTTAAATAGTGCATGAATAAAAGGGTCTACGAACAAATCCTCAGCAGAAAACAGCTTGGACAGAAACAATTGGCCGTGCTCGTTGACCCTGACAAGGAGGATGGAAACGGCAAAACTATCGGTATTTGCAAAGATTATAAGGTTGACTTACTATTTGTAGGCGGCAGTTTAATCAGTTCTGGAAATATTGAACAAACCGTATCCAACATTAAAGAAACTTGTGATATACCAGTAATTTTATTTCCAGGCTCAGAAATGCAAATAACACCAGCAGCTGATGCCATTTTATATTTATCTCTTATTTCTGGAAGAAACCCTGAATTACTTATCGGAAAACAAGTAGTTGCGGCTCCTTATCTAAAACAATCCGGTTTAGAAATCCTTTCAACGGGTTATATGTTGGTTGATGGGGGTTCAGTTACTACAGTGCAGTATATGAGTAATACCATGCCAATTCCATCAAATAAGCCAGATATAGCAGCAGCTACTGCCCTTGCGGGAGAATATTTGGGACTAAAATTATTGTATTTGGATGCTGGTAGTGGCGCCATCAATCCTATTCCCAGCGAAATGTTAAGGCGAGTTAGAGAACAAGTTAACATACCTATGATAGTAGGTGGTGGAATAAAAACGGCAGAGCAAGCTTATCAAGCCTGGGTTTCAGGAGCAGATGTGGTGGTTATTGGCAATGCCATTGAAAAAGATTATAAACTAATTGAAGAGTTGGTTGCGGCAGCGCAAGAAGCTCAATAATAAATTTGTATAGTATAATGAAAGCAGCAGGAACTAAATCTGAAAAAATCGAATCGTACATTCAAGAAGTGGTAAACGACTATAAAATTGCATTTCAAAGTCGACAAGCTTCTTTAATTGGGCGTAAAGAGGTTTTAACGGGTAAGGCAAAATTTGGAATTTTTGGTGATGGTAAAGAGGTTGCTCAATTAGCCATGGCTAAAGTATTTCAAAAAGGAGATTTTAGAGCAGGGTACTACCGCGATCAAACCTTTATGTTTGCTAAGGGAATTAGTAATGTTCAAGAGTTTTTTGCGCAATTATATGCTCATACAGATGTAGAAGCAGAACCCTCATCGGCTGGTCGCTCAATGAATGGCCATTTTGGAACCCGATTATTAAATCCGGATGGCTCATGGAAAAAACAGACTGAAATGTATAATTCATCAGCTGATATTTCTCCAACCGCGGGACAAATGCTGCGTTTAGTGGGTTTAGCTTTAGCTTCTAAAGTTTATAAACAAAATCCAGATTTACATAATGATGATTTTTTCTCCAATAAAGGAAATGAAGTAGCCTTTGGTACCATTGGTAATGCCAGTACTTCAGAAGGACATTTTTGGGAAGCAATTAATGCTGCTGGAGTTATGCAAATTCCAATGGCAGTAAGTATTTGGGATGATGAATATGGAATTTCCGTTCCAGCTAAATACCAAACTACAAAAGAAAATGTAGGTGAATTATTAAGCGGTTTCGCTAGTAATGAAGAAAAAAAAGGAGTTGAAGTTTTTACCGTTAATGGTTGGGACTATGTAAACCTTTGTCTGACCTATGAAAAGGCAATTAAGCTTTGCAGAGAAGAACATAGACCTGTGGTAATTCATGTTCGTGAAATTACCCAACCTCAAGGG
>CAYPBV010000293.1:0-1742 GCA_964409025.1 uncultured Chitinophagaceae bacterium
GTTAATATACCTATCCGAAATAATCCATATGCATTATTGACATGGGTTGTTTTTAAGAGCAATATTGTTACCAAAACTAGCTACATGAAAAACTTACTCCTAAAATCTTGTCTATTTACCTTGTTGATGCTTGCCGCATATACCAGCCATGCCCAACAATTGGTTTTAGCTGCGGAAGCTGATATTTGGGGCGAGCCTCAGAAGATCAACCTCACCAGCGGAGGCACCATTCAGTTAAGAACCAAATTTTTGAAGCATTATGGCACTACCTGTGTGTTTGAAGTAGAATTCACCAATTTGGGTACAAAACCTGTTAAAGAAACTTGTCAAATGGTTAGCAATAATTCCAGTGGCATGTACACCCATTGGGCAAGTGATATACGATTAGCCCCGGGAGAAATTGCAGTATATCAAATGGAGAAAAGGGAATGTAAAATCAATATGAAGAAAAGCAAACAGAAAGATATTACGAAGTGTGCAGCCTGTGCACCTGCCATGTACTTCCTAAAGAAATAATCAGGAGCTAGCCATAGTATTCATGTCCCGATAGGTATAACGTGTAACGCCTATTGCATTGCTCAATGCAGCTTTTACCATGGCTTTTGCTACTGTAGCGGCTTTGATGGGTTTGTACTTTGTTGGTATTAAGAAAGAAAATACAGGCATTAGGGCCTGACCAATCTTTTCTCCCAAGCGGAATTCATTTCTGGCGCCAAGCAGGAGTGAAGGTTGGAATATGCCAATAGAAGGGATAGGCTTGGTGCTTATCACATCTTCCACTTCGCCTTTTAATTTCAGATAGAAATTAGTGCTTTGACTATTTGCGCCAATAGATGAAACCAATAATAACCTGCTTATTTGTTGCTGTACACAAGCTGTAGCAACATTCACCGGTATGTCGTAATCAACTTTGCGATAAGCATCTAAATTGCCTTTCACTTTTTGCCGGGTAGTGCCAATAGCCACAAATACCGTATCGCAACCATATAGGGCTTGAGCTACAGCATCAAGATTGGCAAAATCAACGATGAGCTCTTTTATTCTTGGATGATTCAACGATAAAGGTCTTCTGACTAGCAAGGTGATCGTTGCTTTTGTCTGTTGCAATAATTCATCTACAATCAGGCTTCCTATTAATCCGCTTGCACCAATGACGCATGGATGATTCATGTGTCAATATTACATCAAAGAATCATCGAATAGATGAATTAGTGCTACCAATTATTGACACGACCAAACCTGCTTTATGACTACAGCATCCTTGAAAAAATCAGGGAAAGGGTTGGCGATATTGATGATCTGATTTCCATTTGCATCAAATAAAGCGGGAATGGTTGTACAGGCTGGGCCTTTGTATTGCAAGACATAGAATATCTCATTGTTCTTACTGTACTTTGTTAGATATGGCTCGCAAGTACAATTCGGGTTATCTGCTTTCACTTTAGCAACAATCTTTTGTTCTGCATCAGAAAGTTGTATGGATGATTTTGCACAGCCGAGAAACAGGTTGGATACTATGAGCATTAGCCCAACTAACAGTAATCTGGGTTTGATCATTTTCACTTCCATAATTCCTTATTCTTAATATTCTGACTCAACACATAATACATCCGTTGCATGATTCACATAAAAAAGCATGAACAAAGTTCATGCTTGCACCAAAATCATTTGCAAAAGACTAGAAATCGAACTTGATACCTTGTGCCAGTGGCAATTGGGTACTCCAGTTAATGGTATTGGTT
>CAYPBV010000294.1:0-1739 GCA_964409025.1 uncultured Chitinophagaceae bacterium
TAGCAAAGTATTATGGCGTACCTGTGGTGTTGCACACAGACCATGCTGCCAAAAAATGGTTGCCCTGGATTAGCGGATTGATTGATGCGGGTGTGGAATTCAATAAAGAAAAAGGTCAGCCTTTATTTTCATCACATATGCTGGACTTAAGTGAAGAGCCACTGGAAGAAAACATCCATACCAGTGTAGAATTCTTTAAACGTATGCAACCATTGGGCATGGGTATTGAAATTGAATTGGGTGTAACAGGTGGTGAAGAAGATGGTGTTGATAACAGCGATATTGAAAATGAAAAGCTTTATACACAACCTGCACACGTAGAATATGCTTATACGGAGTTAAGCAAAGTGGGTAAACTCTTTACTGTAGCAGCGGCATTTGGTAATGTGCATGGTGTTTATAAATCAGGAAATGTGCAGTTAACGCCTATTATTTTGCACAACAGCCAGGTACATATTGAGAAAAAATTAGGTACAGGTCCTAAACCTGTTTACTTCGTATTTCATGGAGGCAGCGGTTCACCACAACATCAGATTCGTGAAGCTATAAGTTATGGTGCTATCAAAATGAATATTGATACAGATTTGCAATGGGCGTTTTGGGAAGGTGTACTCAACAACTATAAAAAGAATGAAGGCTACCTGAAGGGACAATTAGGAAATCCTGAAGGACCGGATAGTCCCAATAAAAAATATTACGATCCACGTGTGTGGTTGCGTAAAGGTGAAGAAAGTTTTATCAAGCGCCTGGAAGTGGCATTTGAAGATTTGAATTGTGTAAATCGTAACGCTTAATCATTTCTTTTCATTCAAAAAAAATAACGAATGGCAAAAAGAGAAGACGATATTGAAAAGAATTTAACAGGTGAAGATTTGCCGGAACATGAATTGAAATCCAGTTGGTTTAAACGTGTTCAAAAAGGCATCTTAACACAATCAGAAGATAAAAAGGAAATTCAGGAAGGATTGTGGAGCAAATGCCCTGAATGCAAGTACACCTGTACAACACAGGAACTGGCTGAGAATAAATTTGTGTGCCCGCAATGTAATTACCATCACCGTATTGGCAGTGCTGAGTATTTTGATATTTTGTTTGATGGAGATGAATACACAGAGTTGTTTGATAATATTCGCTCTAAAGATTATCTCGGTTTTACAGATTTGAAACCGTATGGTAAACGTCTGGAAGAAATCTGGAAAAAAAGTGATTTGCATGATTCCATTCGTGTGGCGGCAGGCAAAGCCAATGGTGAAGAACTGGTGGTGTGCTGTATGGATTTTGATTTCATTGGCGGTTCACTCGGCAGTGTGATGGGCGAAAAAATTGCAAGAGGGGTTGATTATTGTCTGCAATATAAATTGCCCATGCTTATGATTTGCAAGAGTGGTGGTGCCCGTATGATGGAAAGTGCATTTTCCTTAATGCAATTGGCAAAAATCAGTGGCAAACTTACACAGATGAGTGATGCACAACTCCCCTATCTCACATTGTTAACTGATCCTACCTTTGGTGGTGTTACTGCCAGCTTTGGTATGCTGGGCGATTTAAATATTGGTGAGCCCGGTGCATTGATTGGCTTTGCAGGACCACGTGTAATTAAAGAAACCATCAAAAAAGATTTACCCGAAGGCTTCCAACGGAGTGAATTTTTGCTGGAGCATGGATTTCTGGATATGATTATTGACCGAAAAGAATTGAAAGAAAAGCTGAGTAAGATATTGGTGCTGTTCAGAAGTTAA
>CAYPBV010000295.1:0-1737 GCA_964409025.1 uncultured Chitinophagaceae bacterium
CTATTATTGCGCCCTCTCATCTGGTAGCGGTTAACAAATACTTCATTGGTGTTTGGTGTATTCCTTCGCACAAATACTTCACGTTCAAAAGCGGGATTAACATCAAAGGGGTTTATTGTGAGTTGAAAGCCTGTGCCGGATGGCGGTGGTGCCAATGGCTCAAAAGATGTACTGCATGAGATCCTGTCTTTCAACAGATTTTCATCAGCTACTGTTCCATTTTGCGGCGCCCCTTTATCAATCCATTGTTTTACAAACTCTGTTTGCCCGGCAGACAGATATGGTCCGCCTAAAGGCATGGTTTGTCCAAAGCCACTGTTGTGGTGTGAAGCATCGCATACCGATTTATGATAAAGCAGGCTTCGCATACTTTCACCCGGTTTTACAAGTGATAATCCTGCTGTAGCAGCGGCACTATTCTTTGGAATTTTATTAATGAGATTGGTATAAGACACTCCCGGAGCAAGCACAAGCGTATGCTGTGAATAGGTTGCATCACTTGTTGAAGCATGACAACCGGAAGTAGCGCAATAAACATTTAAAATTTCAGATTGAATTTTTGCAAAGGACGAATGGGGATCCTCAGCAATAACATCTTTCTTCTTGTTGCAACCCTGTTCTGTAATAAGAATAACACTAACAGAAATGAAGGCAATGAGTATTTCTTTTTTTATTGACATGGCTTCAATTAAAGTTATGATTTAGCAACTTATAAACCATATTGATCTACCACGAATAAGAGCATTATCATATTTAATGCGCCTAATTCCAGTTCCCGTTTACTTACCCATTCAAAGGTGTCATTGCCGGCATGGTGATGATCAAAATATCGCTGGGAATCAGGACGTAACCCGCACAGCAAAGTGCCCAGCGGACGAAGCGGACCAATATCTGCACCGCCGCCGCCTTCAGTAAATTCGTATACTCCGTATGGTTTAAAAAGCGGCAACCATGTGCGCAAGCGTGTAAGCGTATCTCCGCCTGCAGAAAAACCAAAGTATCTTGGTGTAAAACCACCCGCATCACTTTCCAAAGCAAAAATGTGTTTTTTGTTTTCAGCTTTAGCCACCTCTGCATATTTACGTCCACCACGTAAGCCATTTTCTTCATTCATAAACATTACTACTCTTATGGTGCGTCTGGGTTTAATGCCCAGCTTTTTATAAGCATTAATAATCTCCATACTTTGCACACAACCTGCGCCATCATCATGCGCACCTTCAGCTAAGTCCCAAGAATCGAGGTGTCCGCCTACGGTTATAATTTCATTGGGAAATTCTGTTCCTCTCATTTCTCCAATCACATTGTAACTCAATACATCGGGCAGCATTTCACATTCAGTCCTGAAATACAGTTGCAAACTGTTTTTCTTTTTTAATTCATTGCTCACATACTCTGCATGACGGGTAGAAACTGCAATGGCAGGAATTTTTGGAAAGGAATCATTATATGTTGTTGCACCGGTGTGCGGGTAATCATCAATATTACTGGCAAGTGAACGTACCATTACACCCACAGCACCATATTTGGCAGCCATGCTGGGCCCACGACTACGAAACTGTCCCGCCTCACCATATGCACGAAAGGTTTCAATATGAGTGGGGTTCATAGGAAAATTATAAAATACAATTTTGCCCTTTACAGCTTTTTCACCAAGACTGTCTAATTGTTTAAATGAACGTACTTCAATCACTTGAGCTTTTACTCCGGCTTTACCTGTGCCCACACTGTTGCCCC
>CAYPBV010000296.1:0-1706 GCA_964409025.1 uncultured Chitinophagaceae bacterium
GTATTGATGAATGGAAACCAAACAGCGGTACTTGCATTTAATTATATGATTGAAGCAAGAAAGGCAAAAGGGATCAATCAGCCGAATGACATGGTGGTAAAAACGATTGTAACAACGGAAATGATTGATACGATTGCCAAGGCCAGCAGCATTAATTGCTATAATGTGCTTACCGGATTTAAATGGATTGCAGAACTCATCAAAGAAAAAGAAGACAAGGAAAATTATATTGTGGGTGGTGAAGAAAGTTATGGGTTGATGATTGGCAGCAAGATTCGTGATAAGGATGCCATCAGTGCTGTAGCCTTGTTGTGTGAAATGGCAGCTTATGAAAAGAACAAGGGCAGAAGCCTGTATCAAAAGATGATTGATTTGTATGTGCAGTATGGTTTTTATAAAGAACATCTTATTTCCATCACCAAAAAAGGAATGAACGGCCAGGCTGAAATTGCTGCTATGATGCAGGGCTACAGAGATAATACGCCTACAGTTATCAACGGATCAGCAGTGGTACAGTTGCTGGACTATCAATTGCAGAAAGGAAAGAATGTACAATCAGGGGAGGAGTGGACAATCAATCTCCCCAAATCAAATGTGTTGCAGTTTGTGCTGGCTGATGGCAGCAAAATATCTGCACGCCCCAGCGGTACTGAGCCGAAGATTAAATTTTACTTCAGTGTAAATGCTCCGTTGAGCGATGCTTCAAATTTTGATGCGGTGCATGAACAGTTGAATGCAAGAATTCAGGGAATTATTAATGCTATGGGGTTAAAGTAAATGATTGGTATTATTCTGCCTTATGGTAATGGTTGATTTGAAAATTAAAAAGTTAAAGAGGCGACGAGTTGTTTATATAATCATTGCCGCCATACTTATTGCCCTCAATCTTTTTACAGATTTAGTAAATTATGCTGAAGGTAAACTTCTGAAACAATCTGAATCTGCTTCGTATAATTTCGGATATATTATCGGCGGTCATTTCTTTTTGTTATTCGGGCTCCTGTTATTTTACAGAGTGCTTAAAATAGGCAAACGAATCAATGAATTAAAATCGCATCAATTGAATGAAGAAATAGATGCTATAGGTGCTTACGACTAAAACCGAAACCCAAAATTCACCGAACACTCTCTGTAAGTATTGGTTGCCAGTGATTGATATAAGTAAGACCTTGAATGGTCTATTAAAAATTCCAGTGTAGCAAAATATTTTGTGTTGTTGAACCCTGCTGTAGTTTTAAAGCGATAACCAACATTTAAGTTAAATCCGTTTTGTTGTTTTTCAGTTTGCTGTAGTAAATGATAATCTGCACCGGCACCTGCAAAAACGGAAGGTGCAACAAAAAAATGACTGTTTTTAAATACATAGTTATAACCATAGCCAGGTTTGAGTTGCAGGGAAAACAACTGTATTTGTTTGATTGTAACCATTTCGCCAAGAAAATGATATTTGCTTTTTTCAACTGGAATAATACTCTCAGGTGTTTTTATAAGTCTGAAAGAGGGTGTTATTTTAATGATAAAGCCTCCGGCCCGTTTTACTTGCAGCATTTGCTGGCTATTTGCAGCGATAAATGAAAATTTAGAAGCATTAAATATTCTGTAGAAATGGGCACCGGCGTGATAGGTTCTTAAATCAGACCGGGAGTTGTACTGCATCCCCATATTTTCAATGCGCATCAACAATCCTCTGTTATAGCCTGCAAATC
>CAYPBV010000297.1:0-1684 GCA_964409025.1 uncultured Chitinophagaceae bacterium
GGCATATATATATCCATGGTGACATTATAACATGGTTCTAAAATTGGATTCACTTTTCTCATAAACAGTAGTTTTCGAAAAAGGTAGAGCCCCGAAAGGGACTCTGCCTTTTAAAAATTGTATCATGAAAAAACTATTATTGTTCTTCCTGATTATATCAGCAAATATTGGTCTTGGGCAGAAGCAATCAGAAAAAGTGATTGTTATTACGCTGGACGGTATGCGTTGGCAGGAAGTGTTTGGAGGGATAGATTCGGCACTGCTCGCTGAAAAAAAGTACACTAAAGACAGTGCTAGTTTAGCAAAGCAATTTTGGCACGTAGAGGTTAAGGAGAGAAGAAAAAGGCTGTTTCCTTTTTTATGGGGAACAATTGCAGTGCAAGGTCAGTTGCTTGGTAATAGGCAATATGGTAATAACGTTGATAATGCTAATCCATATAAGTTTTCTTATCCAGGTTATAATGAAATATTTACTGGTTTTCCAGATACATTGGTTAATTCAAACGATAAGCGATGGAATTTAAATACCAATGTACTTGAGTTTTTAAATGCCCAGCCTGAGCATAAAGGAAAAGTTGCTGCATTTGCTACATGGGACGTATTCCCTTATATACTAAACAAAGAGAGAAGTAGAATTTATGTTAATGCAGATGCTGATTCCTTACTTTTCCCGCAACCTGAGTTGAAACTCATTAATGAAATGCAATACCTAACTACACGTCCTATTGGTGTTAGGCCTGATATCTTCACATATTTCGCTGCAAGAGAGTATTTGAAAGCATACAAACCAGATGTACTCTATATCGCTTTTGATGAAACAGATGATTTTGCACATGCCGGTTTATATGATCAATATATTAAAGCAGCTTATGCTGAAGATAGAATGATTGCTGATTTATGGAATATTGTGCAGGCTGATCCAGCTTATAGAGGCAAGACCACATTACTTATTACAACTGATCATGGTAGAGGTGATATTCGCAAGGACGATTGGAGACATCATGGACAAAAGATTAAAGAAGCAGGAGAAATATGGGTTGCAGCTTTAGGTTCCGGCGTTCCTGCCAAAGGAGAAATTAAGCAGCCTGGCCAACTTTATCAGAAACAGGTAGCTGCTACAATAGCTCAATTATTAGGAAAGAAATTTGTCGCAAACCATCCTATAGCTGACCCAATAAAGTTTTAACTTAATAGACCCTTAAAACAATCTTATGAAATTTTTCCTTCAGGCTGTATTAGCCAGCATTGTTTGTTTACTCAGCGTTCAGGTAGGATTCGCTCAGAATAAAGTAAATAAGCAATCCAGTCAATCTGCCAAAACAGGAACAGTCAAATTACCCAATGGATGGTCATTGTCTCCTGCAGGTAAGTCGATTCCCTTGGGAGATCTGCCCTTGAATATGGTGGTTTCATCCGACCAAAAGAGACTTGTTGTAACCAATAATGGACAAAGCGTTCAGAGTCTGCAGCTGATTGATGTGGCGAATGAAAAATTGCTTCACTCGGTAGTAATTCCTAAATCCTGGTATGGATTAGCTATGACCAAAGATGGCAGAAGGGTTTATGCAAGTGGTGGTAATGATAACTGGATTTTGGTCTATAACATTCAGCAGGATAAGTTTTTATTGGAAGACTCTATTAAGCTGGGAAAGAAATGGCCTGAAAAGATTTCTCCTTCTGGAAT
>CAYPBV010000298.1:0-1661 GCA_964409025.1 uncultured Chitinophagaceae bacterium
GCCCTGTGTAAATACAATGGCGTGCGCTCCTGCACCTGCATCAAAAACACCAGCGTGCATCCACATACTCGTGCCGTTGTCCCAATTCCAATAATGCACCTTTCCGTTCATTGGGTCGGTAACCCACAGTTCATTTTTTGAAGCGTTGTGGGCTGCATATCCGGGCATAAAGCCTAAGCTAATGGTTTCAATTACGGCATTGGTAGCTACATCAATAACCGAAATGGTCTGTGAAGCCTCATTATCCACATACATTTTGCCGTTAGCGGCAGGCCAGGCTCCTACCGGGTCTTCACCCACGGTCAGGGTTGCCACTACACTTTTGGACGATGGGTTGATAACTGAAACCGTACCGCTGCCGCCGTTGCACACATAGGCTTTTGTGCCATCCATGCTAAAGGTTACTTCTGCGGGGTCTTCGCCTACGGCAATCGTATTTTTGACTGTATAAGTACTGGCATCGTAAACCAAAACTTTTCCATCAGTTGCCATTTGCGTTGTCCATATTTCTGTACCATCAGGGGAATAAACGGCATTGTGGTTCATTGCCGGAGTTTCAATGTTTTTTAAGACGGTTCCTTTTACGGCATCCATTATCAGGATATGCCCTTTCATGCCTGCCATGCCACCGGAATGGCCTGCGCTCAAATCCATGCCCGGTACGCCGATAGCTAAATGGTTTTGATGGCTGTAAATGTGATGCGGCCACATGACCATGTTGCCGCCGGAGTTCATAATGTCAAAGGTTTCACTCACGGTATTGTCACTTAGTTTTATGACAGAAACGGTTGCGCTTTCGCCATTGACCACCTAAGCTGCTGGATAATCAATGTTTTTATCCATCGGCATATCACCCATATCATCTTTACTACATGTACATGAAGATAGAACGGTTAAGGAAATGGTAGTAGCTATTGCCACTAAAGTTGCTCTGTTTTTCATTTTATTTATTTTTAGATATTAGAAAATACTTGTGTTAATCGCCACTACTATGGTGCTTACACTCATGGCGGGACTTTAATTACAATTGGGGCAGCATACAACTGCCTGTCTGATTTAATGGTCATGTCTTTGTCCTGCTCCGCTTTTAAGTATAAACTCACTGCTGATTAAATATGCGCCTTCGGTAACCACGATGTCACCTGGTTTTAATCCTGATGTAATTTCAATCCAGTGCTTGTTTTCCACTCCCGTTTCAACCATGCGTTGTTCAAATGTGTTATCGTGCGCTAATACCCAAACTGTTTTCATTTTCTCCAACAGCAAGGCAGATTTCGGAACTGCTAAAACAGGTTTTGAATTTTGTTTTGGGCTTACATACACCATCATGCCCGGAATGAGTTTGTTTTTTGCGTTGTCAATTCTAAGGCGCAACAATTGCACTTTGCGACCATCTTCCACAATAGGATTGCTGAATACCAGGCGACCTTTATAAACTTCATCGGGATAGGTTTCGGAAAAAATCTGAAAGGAACTGCTGCCGCTAATCTTTTCTATTTCATTGGAGTAAACCTGTGCATCAATCCAAACCTGATTTAAAGATGTCAGTTTAATAAGGGGCGTTCCGACCTCTACATATTCTCCTTCTTTTACAAGAACATCGGTTACATATCCTTCCGTTTGTGCGTAAAATATAATTTGGGGTGAAGCGGATTTGTTTT
>CAYPBV010000299.1:0-1633 GCA_964409025.1 uncultured Chitinophagaceae bacterium
GTATGGACTTTCTTGTTTAACTACTTCTCCTATTTGAAGTTGAAACGGTCAGATATCTAGCTTGGCAAAAATCTTGCTATACTCCTGATAGCCTCTGCGGAGATAAAATTGATGTGTTTCTGTTCTTCGCTTATTGCTGCTGACCTCAATCTTCTGACATCCGTTTTCAGCAAAATATTTTTCACTGGCTTTTAGAAGTGCTATTCCCACGCCCACGCTGCGCCATTTTTCATCTACGCAAAAAGAGGTAATTCGCCCAATCGGTTTTTCCCAATGCATAGTGTCATAATAGTGCAGGGCAATGAAGCCAATTGAACTACTTTCTATTTCAGCCACCAGTAGTTTGTAGGTTGGCTGCGCATGAAATCTGATTTTTTCGATTGCTTTTGATTCGGAAGTCGGATATCCCAACTGTTCGAGTAATGTGGCTATGACTGCAGCATCCCCAATCCTGGCTTCACGAATTATGATCTCTTTCATTTTAGTATGTGAAGGTAGCTCAAGATGATTATTTTTGAAAAAACTTTCCAGTGAGCAAAACCGAAATTATTGGTCTGATAGCCGGGTTTCTTACCACGATGTCTTTCGTTCCGCAAGTGCTTAAAACCTGGCGGTCAAAGTCAGCACGTGACCTTTCGCTCGTCATGTTCCTGCTTTATTGTGTGGGTGTATTTCTATGGATGATCTATGGAATCTGGATTAACGAATTACCTGTAATCCTCTGGAATATCATTACACTGATACTCGCTTCTATAATTCTTTTTTTTAAGCTGAAGTACAAGGACTAATGGTCGCAACCACAGTGCTTATTGTGAGCTGCTTTTTCAAAGCACTCTTTACCTTCTTTATATGAAAACCAGGCAAGGCCTAAGGTACCGAGTGCATCTGCATAGGGGAAGCTGGTTAGTTCATATATGGCACTTGAAGCAAGCAATACACAGGACATATAAATACACACTTTTGTGCAATTAGCATCTGCAAGAATTGCATCAGAATTGAGTTTCTTTCCTGTTTTTATTTTGCCATAAATTAATACCAGCATCACCACTATTGATATCAAAGAAATAATTACACCCCAAAATGTGGTTTGTGGTGTGCGGCCCGTATAAAACACGAGAATTGATGAAATGACGAGACCTGCTACCAAAATGTAAAATGATACACCAGTGATTTTCAAAGCTGTTTTTTCAAATTTACTTCTGTTGCTGTGCGGCTGCTGGCGAATTCGTATTATCATAAACATAATCCCTATTCCTGAAATTAGCTCAATGAAGCTGTCTACACCAAATCCGAAAAGAGCAAGAGTTTCATCTTCAAAACCAAACCAGGTGGCAATTATTCCTTCTGCCAGGTTATACACAATGGTGAATATGGCTAACCCAAAGGCCAGATCATACCATTTTCTTTCTTGTGCAGAACCAATTGCGATTGTCTCCATGTCCGAAAAGTAGTTCAGTACATCGAATGCTCAAATAGATTTTAGTTAAATGTGAAGTTCTTGCAACTTTGCTTCACAATTAGTTTTGTTTTTGCAACATGGTTTCATTGTGAGTAGGTGAGAAGTGCCTCGTACGTGTCGCCATTAAGGTTCAGCAATTTTGCAAAGGCGGGTTCTGTTTTTACACCATTTTGT
>CAYPBV010000300.1:0-1629 GCA_964409025.1 uncultured Chitinophagaceae bacterium
CCACTATTGGGATTTTCATTTAAAAAATAACCCGGACCAAGAAGAACGAGTCTTTTGTTAATTTCTGCTCTATTATACTCAAAAGGAGAACCTTCAATATGTAGGGTGTCTCCATCCAGGATATTTGTCCATGCTACTGCCTGATTTATTTGTTTAAATACAGGATAGAGGTTTGTACCCCCAAAAGCAGCACCCCACAATGTAGTTCCATTAAAATCTGATCTATTATTCACCCGCCACACTTTTGCATGAGCTGTGATAGTTAATAATAACAGCAGCAATACTGCAGTTTTACAAAGTAATAGTTGTTTCATTTGTTTTGATTTATAGATTAAAAAAAGATAGCCGCATGAACTGTTGGTTCACAAAATTTCACAGTTGGCACAGTAAGAAAAATGGAAATGCACAGGAGTGGATGCGGGCAATACTCTTGTAAACCGGTGTCGTCAATTCAAAATTTCAGAAAGAGTAGTGTATTATGAAAAGCGATTAGGATAAAAAACAAGCTATGAAATAAATTTATTACAAGCAAAGAGACCGTTTAATTTATTTTACTTTTTAAACCTTTTTACCATTCACTTTGCTCCTGTCGCATCATTACAAACACCCCTTCTTCATTAACATATCCTTCCCGCCACAATTCTTTTCCTTTCTCGTCTGTACCCAAATAGGTGCGTACATAACAAAGACGGGAATCCTTATCAAAATACATTTCTGGGGTACTGCTTAAAAAAATGGGGGGAACATTTTTTCCTGTTTTTGTGTTGATCCACCCGTATCCGGGATAGCGGCGTTTTATATCTCCGAAATACCATATAATTTCATCCGGATCCATCCTGTTTAAATATGAAGCAGCATAATGTAAACCGGTCTTTGCAGCCGTTATTCCGTATCTGCTTAAAAAGTCCTCAACACTGCTGAAATTTCCGGATGTATCAATGACTCCTCTTGCAGTTACAGCAATGTTTTTACTTATAAAACATTCATAACTGATAAGCCTTTTTATGTCATCTTTTAGAACCTGAAAAAGCTGCTTACCTTGCTTATTGATAACTGCATATGCAACAGAACTTCCCGATTTAGGTTTTACAACAGCACATCCGTTCATAAACCTATATGGCTTTTGTGAATAAACAAATCCCGTAACCTCCTTTCCTGCGGTGTTTATAAAACCATATTTGATTTCTCCGAACTCATTTCGTTTGCCCACTATCGCCATCCCGTCATGAAAGGGGTCTGCTTCATTGTAAAGATTGTTGTTCAACAACTTACCCTCAAGTGTTTTATACCTGAAGCCGACTATCAGATTGTTTTCTTTTTCTGCGATAATTCCAATTCGTTCATTAATATTTGACAATTCAACGTCATGATAATATCGTTTGCCAGATGTATCAATATATACAAACCCCTTTTTGTTGTTAAATGTCACCTGTATTGCAGTGCCCTTATCGGGTCCTACAAAACCATTCTCACTATGTTTGTAGAGAAATTTCCCTCTTGCGTTAACGATTGATTCATATCCATATTCATTTTGCAAACTTATAAATCCGTTTATAGGATCTCTATAAGCAACCCTATACATGTTATAAGGAAATATAAAATTGCCCTTGGCATCAATAAGTGCAGATG
>CAYPBV010000301.1:0-1629 GCA_964409025.1 uncultured Chitinophagaceae bacterium
ATGCTTTCGCCACCCATGAGTTGGGTAAGTTCATCGTTGGTGATTTTAGTGAGTAATTGCCCCGGAGAAATGGAAGTAAGTACATTTTGACCGGTGGCTTTCTCTTTAATTTCGTCTGTTACTTCTTTGGCAACTTTATAGTTTACGTCTGCATCGATTAAAGCTTTTCTGATTTCTTTAATCGTAGCGGCAACGTTTATTTCTGTAATTCTTCCCTGGCCTTTCAAGGTTTGGAAGGCCTTTTCCAACTTTAAACTCAGACTATCGAACATATACTTTTAATTGATGTAAACCTGTATTTTTTGAGACGCGCAATTTAGGGTTATTTTACCTAATCTGTGAGAAATTATCCTTTTTGGTGTGTGTGGATCCATCCGGAATTTTAATAAACTTTTAACATGGATAAATTCCTTTTATCTTTCTGTTGAAAAACCATGCCTTAAAGGCAAAACCAACCTTTACCCGTATGACACTTCGTAAGAAAGTTTATCTCTTGCTCGAACCGATGGTTTCGGGTTACAGGGTGGCCTATGCGATTGAGTACTTTTTGATCATTCTTATTAGTGCCAACATCGTAGCGATTTTGTTAGAGACCGTTCCTACTTACCATCAAGATTATTTACACTTTTTCGAAAATTTCGAATTTATTTCAGTAATCATTTTTTCTATTGAATATGTATTGCGTTTGTGGACTTGCGCTGAGCGGCCACACTTTAAGAAAAGTTTTGAAGGACGATTGCGGTATGCTCTTACTCCCGGAGCGTTAATTGATTTACTTTCAATTTTGCCGTTCTATTTGCATTTATTGCCTATTGATTTACGTTTTTTAAGAATTATACGGTTACTCAGGTTATTGAGAATGCTAAAAATAGCCCGTTATCTGTCAGCATTGAATTTAATTTTTAATGTGATAAAAGACAGACGCGAGCAATTGTTGGTGGTGATTATGTTTATTGTTTTTTTGCTCGTAATTGTTTCAACCATGATGTATTATGTGGAACATGATGCACAACCTCAGGTTTTTTCAAGTATTCCGGCTACAATGTGGTGGGGCATTGCCACATTAACCACGGTGGGCTATGGGGATATGGTTCCGATTACCATTGGAGGAAAAGTAATGGCCGGGATTATTTCAGTGATAGGGGTTGGTATGTACGCGCTGCCTGCAGGTATTTTATCAGCAGGTATTGCAGAACATTTACGTGAAAAGAAAAATAAAAGAGTTTGTCCGCATTGTGGCAAAGAAATTCACAATTAGATGATTGATTTGGTTAGAGTAACGCTCAGATATATTCAACCAAAACATCTTCAACTTTTTTCTTTTTTAAGTCTGGCACTAAACATTTTTCTGGCGGATAACCTACCGGAATGAGTAAGAATGGTTTTTCATTTTCCGGTCGGTTTAAAATTTTGCATAAGAAATTCATAGGGCTGGGTGTATGGGTTAAAGCTACAAGTCCTGCCTGATGAATAGCTGCAAGCAAAAAGCCACACGCTAAACCAACAGATTCATTCACGTAGTAGTGTTGAATTTTATGATTGTTTTTATCCAACCCATAACTTTGTTTGAAAACAACAATGAGATAAGGGGCGATTTCTAGAAAAGGTTTTTGCCAATCTGTTTGTAAA
>CAYPBV010000302.1:0-1602 GCA_964409025.1 uncultured Chitinophagaceae bacterium
GCCTAATATAGGACAAAAAAACTTTTTTTCCTGACTCCATGTAACTTTTTTAAAAACTTAACGTCAGATGAACAGAAAACCAAATTTGCTGTTAAGTCGTATTTAATGGCATGAAAATTGTGAAATAGTTAAGAAACCCTATTTTTGCCTCAAATGACCAAACAAAACCATATTAAACACTTACTGATTGCCACCATCTTCGCGCTGGTAGCTCAAGCTGGTTTTGCGGCATTTTCATTCACGGGCCTCAGCGATGAGCGTAGTAAGAACAATAAATACTCACTCAGAAACCTGAAATATTACTCGAATAAGTCAATCACTTATTCCGGCTTAAAGACAAGCCTTTATTTCAAGGGCACGCAGGTTATGGGACAAAAAGCCGAAGGTATTCAGGGTGGTACGGTATTCAATTCATACCTACGCTACGACAACGGTAATACAAGTTTTGTTTTTCCTTACAAGTTTAAGGTAAACATGCCTTTACCTAAATTCAAGACGCCTACACCACAGCGTTAATTTCCTATTCTTTCTAATTCAAGATTCTATATCCCGATTCAGGGATATCAAACTTTGATGCCGGTACCGGGCTTAGATTTACTTTGGATGCTGTGTACGTAATCTTCTTACCCCCTTGCTCTACTTCATACTCTAAGACAAACCCTGGAATATCTTTAAACTGGTATTCAAACTCACGAACAGATGGAACCATATCTGGTGTATAATACAGCTGAAAAGTTTTTCCATCTATAAGGGTAAGCAATGCTTTTTTACAGGTGTAACCTGCTATAGATTTAGTTTCAGGTTGTACTACCAATTTGGCGCCCAAATAACGAGCAAATTGTTGCCTCCATTTAGCATTGTCTAATTTGGTCATAAACTTATTCTCACCAAATTCACGGAGCACTACTGCTTCTCCGGATGATTTATCGTATAAAAAAGACTGGCTAAAAGAGGGCGTCACCAAATCAGTTCTGGATTCATTGCCTTTGATGTAAACAGTTTTGGTACTGGCTTTAAAAGAAGCAGCCACTTCTTTATCTGTCTCATTATCAGTTACAATAGTGTAATTCACGGTACACTCCGCAATCACTCTTTGGGCTTTAGCACCCAGAAATGTACCAACCAAAAAAGCATGAGTATCGTTTGCTTCATACGCACTGTTTCTAAATACCTATAAAATTTCATGCCAATGTTAAATAAAAAGCCCCGACGTTGCTGTCGGGGCCTGTTTTTTATTTCTTTTTATTCTTTTCTTTCATGTCCTGGAGTTTCTTCTGACTCTCCATCATTTGATCATATCGTTCCTGCCATTTGCTTTTCACTTTCGGCTTTTGTTTATTGGCCTGCAATTGTGCTACAATCTTATCATGATTGATAATATAATTCTGGATCACGAACTGCAATGCCAGCGTCATCACGTTTGATACTGTATAATACCAGGTCAAGGCTGATGGCAAACGGTTAAAGATGAATAAAAGAATGAAAGGGAAAATATATGGCATGTATTTCAACGCAGGATTATCCTGAGTTGGCGTCATTGACATATTGTAAATAGAAATCAGGAAGCTGGTTAATACTGCAGTTAGGGTAAACAAGCTGATA
>CAYPBV010000303.1:0-1576 GCA_964409025.1 uncultured Chitinophagaceae bacterium
GAATATAAAGGTGTGGTGCTCTTAACATCACATGACCATACCTTTATGCATACCACGGCCAACCGGATTATCGAGTTAACCCCCAATGGCATTATTGATCGTTTGATGACCTTTGATGAGTACCTGGAAGATGCCAGGGTGAAGACGATGCAGGAAGAAATGTATGGTCAGCTTGTTTAAGATTAGGAATATTATTTATATGAAAAGTCCTCTTTCAACGGGGACTTTTCTTTTTTATAAAAGCTAAATGAAGTAATTTTCAAACCCTTTATGCCTTTTCAGCTACATACACCCTATACGCCCTCCGGTGATCAGCCGCAGGCAATTCAGCAATTAACTGAAGGAATTTTGAATGGTGAAAAATACCAAACACTATTGGGTGTAACCGGCAGCGGTAAAACATTCACCATTGCCAATGTGATTCAAAATGTACAAAAGCCAACTTTGGTACTCACACATAACAAAACACTGGTAGCACAATTGTATGGTGAGTTCAAACAGTTTTTTCCTGAGAATGCAGTAGGCTATTTTGTTAGTTATTACGATTACTATCAGCCGGAGGCCTACATGCCTGTGAGTGATACGTATATTGAAAAAGATTTAAGCATCAATGAAGAGTTAGATAAACTTCGGCTGCAGGCAACCAGTGAATTACTCAGCGGCAGGAGAGATATTATTGTTGTAGCAAGTGTAAGTTGTATTTATGGTATGGGTAATCCTACTGATTTTGAAAACGGCATCATCCGCATCTCCAAAAAGCAAACCATTTCACGTCAGGGATTCTTACACTCACTGGTAAATAGTTTATACAACCGCTCTACTACTGATTTTACAAGAGGTACATTTCGTGTAAAGGGTGATACCGTTGATATCAATCTGCCTTATGTTGATTTTGGTTACCGGGTTACATTCTTTGGTGATGAAATTGAAGAAATAGAAACCATTGAAATCAAAAGCGGTAAACGCATCGGTAAGGTGGAAAATGCCGCCATCTTTCCTGCTAATCTCTACGTTGCGCCTAAAGACATGATGCAACAGGTCATTTATGAAATTCAGGATGAAAGTGCGGCACAGGTTGAGTATTTTAAAACAGTGGGCAAGTATATTGAAGCACAACGGTTGAAAGAACGTACGGAATATGATCTGGAAATGATTCGTGAACTGGGTTATTGTAATGGTATTGAAAACTATTCACGGTTTTTTGATCGTCGTCAGCCGGGTACAAGACCCTTCTGCCTGCTGGATTATTTTCCAAAAGACTATCTGATGGTGATTGACGAAAGCCATCAAACCATTCCGCAGGTGAGTGGTATGTATGGAGGCGACAGGAGCAGAAAGTTGGTATTGGTAGATTATGGTTTTCGTTTGCCGAGTGCATTAGACAACCGTCCGCTCAACTTTCATGAATTTGAAAGTATGCTCAACCAGGTGATTTTTGTAAGTGCAACGCCTGATGATTATGAATTACAGCAAACGGAAGGTGTAGTGATTGAGCAGGTAGTACGTCCCACAGGTTTATTGGATCCTCCCATAGAAATTCGTCCGAGTGTAAATCAGATTGATGATCTGCTGGATG
>CAYPBV010000304.1:0-1569 GCA_964409025.1 uncultured Chitinophagaceae bacterium
CTACTAAAATACCAAATAGGGTCAATTAGCTATTCGTATGTGGTAAATCAACTGGATTTTTAACGTTATAAATTAATACGTTGTGTTATCCTTCACTTTGGAACACCTTTCCAAAGTGAAGGATAACACACCATTCATATTTTATTCTTCTAAAGTTCTTCAGTACTACTTTTTAAAACAAAATGCTTTAATACCGGGTTGATTACTTGATATTTATTGCCTTGCTTTTCTATTATGTCTTTTTCTTCTAAACCTTCAATTGCGGTGATGATAGAACTGCTGCTCATTTCCAAACGCAAGATTGTTTTTTTATTCGTAAGCTGTGCTGCCCCTTTGGCAATTTGTGTTAGTACTGCTTTTTGCCCTGCTGAAAGCTGTAATATATCTTTTATGGCATCGCTTTTCTCTTCTTCAATTATCTCTATCCATGCTTGAGATACCGCCAACAAAGAAGGTGGTGACTTTTTGTTTAAAGACCAAACGCGATCACATAATTTATTAACATAAAAGGGATGCCGCTCTGTTATGGATAATATTTCATTCAAAATTTCATCTTCAAGTCTGTTTTTCCATGCGGATATGGCAGCTTTTTGTAAATGATCATGATAGTGCTTCTGATCGATTCTTTTAAGCTGCATTTTCCAGCATAATTTATACAGTGGCCTGTTTTCATCTTCAAACATTGTTGTAAGTAGTTTTCGATTGCTTCCAGAAAACAAAATCGTTAGATGTTTGGTTTTTTGCGCAACATGCCTAATCGCAGCTTCTATTCCCGATCCTTTTGCAATGCTTCCTACACTTTGAAATTCATCCATTAACATAACTGCCTGCATGCCCTTTTCTTCAAGGAGCTTCTCCAATAATAATAATGCTTCTTTTACATTGGTTGCTGGATCCACAGCATTATCAACTGCTAATTCCAATTTGAACGCCGATGGCCCAATATCAAGCTTGGGTTTAAGGTTTTTTAGATACCTTTTAATTGAATTAATTATTTTATCTACGGAACCGAATGATTTTCCTATTAGATCCACTACCCCATCTAAAATGTATTTCTCTACGGCCTTTTCATTGCTTGCCATATAGAAATCAATTTCAACATATGGCAAACCACTTAGCTTTATGGCATGTAATGCTAAACTTGATTTACCATATCTTCTAGTCGCTACTAATAGCGTGTGCTTGCCGTTTTTTAAATTATCGACAAGTAATTCTGTTTCATTTTCGCGGTTGCAAAAAGCGTCACCTTTGGCCAAACCTAATGGGAAATAATCTCTCAATCTCATAATATTCACCTCTACGAGAATTCTAACTCGTAATCTTACGTGTCGCAAGTTTACGAGTCGCAAAATTACGAGTTAAAGGAGAATATTATAAGCATCTGAAATATAATGGGTTTTTGTAGGCAGGAATAGTTGCAGATACAACATTACATAAGGATATCGGTCTTTACCCAATAGTGGTGACAGTGTCACGACTATTCACTCGCAATCAATTCCAAATCTGCCGAATCGCTGCCGAATCGCTGCCGAATCGCTGCCGAATCGCTGCCGAATCGCTGCCGAATCG
>CAYPBV010000305.1:0-1236 GCA_964409025.1 uncultured Chitinophagaceae bacterium
CGATGGCACGGGGCTGGTAATAATTATCCACCGTACAATTAATTGTCAGAAATAAAAGAATTAATAAAGATGCTTTGATAATGAGATTGTTCATAGTTAAAATGTATTATTATATTTTCAGTTTTTATATGCTGACTGCTAACTCTAAAATATGCGAAAGTTTTGAGATAATAAAGACTTGTGCAATCTGCCAGAAACAGCAAAAAATCAACGCCTTATAAAAAAGTGTGCGTGTTTTATGGCAGTAGCGCAATTGCAACCGATTAAATTTATTTAAACGTTTATAAGCGTTTAAAATCGGTTACTATTTCGTTATGATATCCAATTCAGTTTCCTGATTTATACAATCTTTAACGCGATCTTTCTAGATAAACCCAATTCCACAATTTTATACAGTGTATGCAACTCGGGCTCAATCAAATCATTTTCCACCCGAGAAATATAGGCCTTACTGGTGCCGCTCTTTTGCGCCAGTGCATCCTGCGATAAACCCTGTGCCTTTCTTGCCCTTCGTATGGCCGCGCCTAATAAAAACCGCTTTTGTGCAATTGGCTCACTATGCTCAAACAATACTACCGGGTCTATCGCATATGGTTTTTGCATTTCATTTCCACCCATATCTGTAATCCTTAACAAAATATTCGGCCAACTCAGGGTTTGCTCAATTAGCTTTAACCGTTTAAACTGTTGCACATCCAGCAATGGATATTCAGGATCTGTTTTCTTTATCCGCCATTGTTTGAAGAGCCGCGCAAAATCAATGCGCCTGGTTTCTCCATTGTTAAACACACAAACCACCTCAAACCCCTTTACAGAAACCAGTTTTAAGATGCGTGGTATTTTATTGGCTCTTTTCATTTTTTTAAACCCGGGTTTAGCTCATAAAAATTCTGTAACAACCATGCCGTTCTACCATCTTCTTTCATCCACTTTCTGCATTTCCGTAGTACCAAAACCGGAAGATGTCCGGCAAGGATAGCACCTGATTGTATTTCCAACAGCGCTTCATCTCCACCATACCGTAGATGTATATGGGGCGGTAAATGATCACGACTGTATACCTCCACTTTAATTCCCTCAAACAAATGCAAGGTAGTCATTTTAGTAATTTTTGTTGCCGAATTTGGTAACAAAATTCAGGTGTAGATCATCCAGCGGACTAACCACTTTCAATAAATCCTTATTGGTGGTATGGAGATAACGTAAGGTGGTCTTGATATCCTGATGGCCAAGCAG
>CAYPBV010000305.1:1246-1539 GCA_964409025.1 uncultured Chitinophagaceae bacterium
CTTTTGAATGATGCTGATATCTGTGCCCTTATCCAGCAAGTGTGTGGCAAAACTATGCCTCAATGCATGTATTGACCCGTCCTTACATATACCTGCTTTCCGCTTTGCCTCCTGTAAAACAATTTGCAGCGATCTGGTACTATAGGGTGTGCCCGGCTCCTGCCCAGCAAACAAATACCCTTGTTTATCTGGGCGGTACTGTCTGGCATACGCACGCAAAATCACCAATAGTACCGGACTTAATTGAACCAATCTGTCTTTCTTTCCTTTGGCTCTTTCTACCAATATACACC
>CAYPBV010000306.1:0-1531 GCA_964409025.1 uncultured Chitinophagaceae bacterium
AATATACCTGCTCATATACTCTCCATAAATACTTTCATAACAAATGGCCGGCGCTAAAATAAATTGCCCTGAAGTGATAACCGGTGTACGTTGTGCCTGCGTGGCATAACCTCCGGCAGTACCACCAAATTTTTCAAATACAGGGCCGAGGAAAAGTAAAAATTTGGGCAAAGTTTCTACTCCCGGCACCAGCATCGATTTATGATAAAACTGTTTAGCCCCATTACTATCCAGCAACACACTACCATTATACACTTCATAAAAATTTGGAGTGCCTTCAATTGGTTTGGCTACGGCCGATTTTTTTTCATTAAATACACGATAGCTTTCTATACCTGTAAATAATTGCAACTGCGGGTGACGTTTTAAAAAATCGAACAAGGGGTTTAAAAAGAAATTGGTATTTAAGTTTGATTCATCAAATCCATTAGGTGAATATAAAGCTGTTTCCGGCCAAATAAGCAGGGTAGTGTTACAATCAACTTTTGATTCACTTAATCGAATGAGCTTTTGCAATTGCATCTCAAAAGAGCCCGTTGCAATTTTTTCATAAGGGTCGATGTTTGGCTGGATAATGACGATGTTGCTTCCGTTATCTGAAGAAGTCTGCTTTAATTTATTTTGAATCACAAATGAAAGCGCTATTGGAGTAATTAACATGAACGCAATAAATGCTATCTGTTTTATTCTTTGCGATGCAGATGGGTTCAAGCCTTTTAAAAGCAAGTAAAATAATACATTCACTACCAGCACCCATAGGCTACCGCCACTTGTACCCGTGTATTCATACCATTGCACCCATTCAACTCTTGATGCAAATACATTACCAAGTGTGAGCCAGGGCCAGCTTAATCCCCAATTCTGCAAGTGAATATATTCAAAGCACATCCAGAAAATTATGAACGAAGGATAAGCCCATACAGTTCCCAATTTTTTATAAACGTAATTAAAGCCCATCCAGGGCAGGCACATCAGTAAACTGTTGGCAACTATGGCCATAATAGCACCTACTGCTGTAGAATTCCAAATCCACCACGTTGTACTTATGTTCCAGACAAATAATGCCAGATAAATATGTGCGAAGTATTTAATTCCTGAATACTGTTGTTCCTGAATGATGAATAACGGAATAAAAGCAAAAAAAACTGCTACCGTAAAACTTATCGTGGGCCACGAAAGAAAAAACAACAGACCGGAGAGAAGTGATAAAAAAACTGGATGTACTTTTTTCACCAAAATGATTTCTGTAAAAATAACAGAAAGAACAGGAACATAATTTTTCTTAAGTTAAAAATTATCCTTTCGGTTCATGAAATACGAAAGGGTCACACGAGTTATACGTTTTGACCCTTTCCCTATGAAAACTTTATTAGATTTATTTTATCTGGAATAGTTTGGACTTTCTTTAGTAATAATTACATCATGTGCATGGCTTTCTTTCATACCTGCATTTGTAATCTTAATGAATGTAGCTTTTTGCAGTTCTTTAATATTTTTTGCACCGCAATAGCCCATGCCTGCACGCAGGCCT
>CAYPBV010000307.1:0-1518 GCA_964409025.1 uncultured Chitinophagaceae bacterium
ATTTTTATCTTCTACAGCGCCATATTGTATGTTGACGGTTTTAAACTGGTCTTCCGACAAATCCACCATGTCTGCTTCTTCAACTTTGGTTTCTTCTGCCGGCGTAGCTTCTGCATTCCCTTTGGAAGAGCAGGATGAAAGCCACACAATGGCAGCAGTGAGTATAACCAATGAACTTAAAAATTTCTGTTTCATATTTATAATATTTAACCCGTTTTAATTAATTGATGCCACCAATAAATTCGATAGCAATGACGGTTTGATTGTATTGATTTAAAAGTTTTGTGTATTCCTGTTTTACAACAACAGCATTGTTGAGTGATTGCGTCAATTCATAATAACCGATTTCTCCGGCAGTAAAAGCTTTTTGCGCCTGGGTAATAATGAGATTCGCCTGCGGTAACGCTGTATTGCGGTAGTAGTTGATTTGAACTCTTTGTTTTTGCAATTCGCCAAACAGCCTTGTCAATTCAGCCTGAAGATTGTATTGATAATTGGTCAGTTCTGCTTCACGGCGCACCCGGTTTACTTCGGCAGCCTTTACTTTTTCTTTTTGTGCCCTGGCAAATATGGGAATGCTGACACCCAAATTAACACCCTGGAAACGGCGGCCAACACCATAATATTTATCAGCACCGTTTACGGTTTGATAACCTACTAAAGACTGGTTGAAATAGCCTACTGAGAAATCTGGTTTCAGCCTTGATTGCTCAACAGCTTTCTCCCTGCTTGCAATATCAATCTGCTGTTTAATAAAGGCCAGTGTAGGGTTGGCCGCAATGGCAGCAGTATCAAAATTTACCTGTATCTGCTTTTCAACAAGTGATGTGTCGGCAATAGCTGTAACAGACGAATCGGCCGTAAATACCTTCAGGCGGTTTAGTTCAATACGGTAATCTTCTTCCGCATTTCTCAATTGCGCCTTTATCTCATTTACCTTGCTTTCAGCATTATAATTTTCCAGGGCATTGGTTTCACCTGTCTTATACCGTAGCGCTGATGCTTTCAATACATTTTCGTAGATAGCCAGCAACTCTTTCAGCAATCTTATTTCCTCTATCCAAAAACTTAACTGGTAGTACGATGTTTTTGTATTCGCCGCCAGTTCAGTCTGATAAATTTTCAGTTGCAGTTCACTGCTTTTGATATTTGACTCAGATAACCGTATGAGACTTTTAAAGTAGGCAGGATTCGGTATGCCCTGATTAATGTTGAAATTATTATCATAAGCAATACGACTGTTATACTGACCAAATGTGAGACCCACATTTGTTTTGCCGTAATCCTTTACTGTTTTTTTCAACTGCTGCTGGTAACTTATATCCAGCGTTCCCACTTTTACCAAAGGGTTATTCTTCATAGCAGATGACACGGCATCATTAAGATTTATGATTGTTTTTGGTTGCTGGGCATTTGCAGCGAATGATGATGCTAAAAACAGGATAAGCAATGAGGCTAAACCCTTTGCAACAGAAGACTTTTTAACTTTCGGATTTATCTTTTCAAACCAGGTGTACA
>CAYPBV010000308.1:0-1514 GCA_964409025.1 uncultured Chitinophagaceae bacterium
GAGAGATCCCCGTTAGTCATTGACCACGAGAGGTTTCCAACGTAAATGTTCACTTGTAAAAAATTAAAACCAAAAAATCATGAACCAGGAAAGCAACTGAAAACCCTTGGAAGATCAAAACGTTTAGAAAATCCCGGTTCAGAAAGGCTGTCTGAATTCACATTAACAGATTAAAGATAGGGGGAAAATCTTTACAGTCAAGGGTTTGAGCTCATTTTTCCGGAAAAATAACCCATTCCTATTATTTTACTTCCTGCATGTCAACAAGGCGTTTATAATACCCCTCTTTAGCAACCAACTCATCATGAGTGCCCCTTTCTACAATTTCGCCTTTGCTTAAAACTAAAATTTCATCGGCATGACGAACAGTAGACAGGCGATGGGCAATAACAAGACTGGTGCGGTCTTTCATAAGGGTGTTTATGGCATCCTGTACCAGGCGCTCACTTTCTGTATCAAGTGATGATGTAGCTTCATCTAAAATAAGAATCGGAGGGTTTTTTAAAACAGCTCTTGCTATGGTTACACGCTGGCGTTCACCTCCACTGAGTTTGCCACCCCGCTCACCAATATTTTCATTATACCCATCTTCTTTGTACTCAATAAACATATTGGCATTGGCAATTTTTGCTGCACTCTTTATCTGCTCAAGTGAGGCATCCGGTTTACTCAATGATATGTTATTGGCAATGGTATCATTAAACAGAATTGGTTCCTGAGTTACAATACCCATGAGTTGCCGCAGGCTGTTGATGGAATACTCTTTTATATTTTTTCCATCAACCAGTATTTCACCTTCAGTCACATCATGAAACCTGGGCACAAGATCAGCCAGGGTACTTTTGCCACTACCACTGGAGCCTACCAGTGCAATGGTTTTTCCTTTTTCAAGTTTGAGATTGATATTTTTGAGCACAGGAGTATCCGGTGCGTATGCAAACCCAACATTTTTAAATTCAATTGCATGCTCAAACGAATCAATGGCTTTTGCATCCTTCTGTTCTTCTACAACCACCGGAGCGTTCAGTATTTCTTCAATACGTTCAATTGCAGCACTTCCCCTTCTTGTATTGTAAAAAGCCGAAGAAAGCGATTTTGCAGGGTTAATGATTTGTGTAAAAAACAGGATATAAGTAATAAATCCATCCGGTGTTAAATCTCCGGCATTATTGCTCAAAACCATTTGCCCGCCAAACCACAGTACTACACTCAAAACCATAACACCCATAAATTCAGATAGTGGTGAAGCCATATCTTTTCTGAAATTCATTTTGTTCCTGATATGATTCAGATCCTGATTCATATCATGAAACTTCTTACCCATAATTTTTTCTGCCGTAAAGGCTTTAACAACCCGTATGCCCGTAAGGGTTTCATCTAAAATAGAAAGAACCAAACCGTTTTTTTGCTGTGCTTCTGTAGATTGTTTCTTTAATGAACGGCTAACTCTGCCAATAATAAAGCCGGTAACGGGCAGAAACACGAACAAAAACAGGGAGAGCTTGGGACTCAGC